>NC_006270.3:615000-922500 GCF_000011645.1 Bacillus licheniformis DSM 13 = ATCC 14580 | reverse complement strand
TATATTCCGTATAATATCCTTAGAAAGGAGGTGATCCAGCCGCACCTTCCGATACGGCTACCTTGTTACGACTTCACCCCAATCATCTGTCCCACCTTCGGCGGCTGGCTCCAAAAGGTTACCTCACCGACTTCGGGTGTTACAAACTCTCGTGGTGTGACGGGCGGTGTGTACAAGGCCCGGGAACGTATTCACCGCGGCATGCTGATCCGCGATTACTAGCGATTCCAGCTTCACGCAGTCGAGTTGCAGACTGCGATCCGAACTGAGAACAGATTTGTGGGATTGGCTTAGCCTCGCGGCTTCGCTGCCCTTTGTTCTGCCCATTGTAGCACGTGTGTAGCCCAGGTCATAAGGGGCATGATGATTTGACGTCATCCCCACCTTCCTCCGGTTTGTCACCGGCAGTCACCTTAGAGTGCCCAACTGAATGCTGGCAACTAAGATCAAGGGTTGCGCTCGTTGCGGGACTTAACCCAACATCTCACGACACGAGCTGACGACAACCATGCACCACCTGTCACTCTGCCCCCGAAGGGGAAGCCCTATCTCTAGGGTTGTCAGAGGATGTCAAGACCTGGTAAGGTTCTTCGCGTTGCTTCGAATTAAACCACATGCTCCACCGCTTGTGCGGGCCCCCGTCAATTCCTTTGAGTTTCAGTCTTGCGACCGTACTCCCCAGGCGGAGTGCTTAATGCGTTTGCTGCAGCACTAAAGGGCGGAAACCCTCTAACACTTAGCACTCATCGTTTACGGCGTGGACTACCAGGGTATCTAATCCTGTTCGCTCCCCACGCTTTCGCGCCTCAGCGTCAGTTACAGACCAGAGAGTCGCCTTCGCCACTGGTGTTCCTCCACATCTCTACGCATTTCACCGCTACACGTGGAATTCCACTCTCCTCTTCTGCACTCAAGTTCCCCAGTTTCCAATGACCCTCCCCGGTTGAGCCGGGGGCTTTCACATCAGACTTAAGAAACCGCCTGCGCGCGCTTTACGCCCAATAATTCCGGACAACGCTTGCCACCTACGTATTACCGCGGCTGCTGGCACGTAGTTAGCCGTGGCTTTCTGGTTAGGTACCGTCAAGGTGCCGCCCTATTCGAACGGTACTTGTTCTTCCCTAACAACAGAGTTTTACGATCCGAAAACCTTCATCACTCACGCGGCGTTGCTCCGTCAGACTTTCGTCCATTGCGGAAGATTCCCTACTGCTGCCTCCCGTAGGAGTCTGGGCCGTGTCTCAGTCCCAGTGTGGCCGATCACCCTCTCAGGTCGGCTACGCATCGTCGCCTTGGTGAGCCGTTACCTCACCAACTAGCTAATGCGCCGCGGGTCCATCTGTAAGTGGTAGCTAAAAGCCACCTTTTATGATTGGAACCATGCGGTTCAATCAAGCATCCGGTATTAGCCCCGGTTTCCCGGAGTTATCCCAGTCTTACAGGCAGGTTACCCACGTGTTACTCACCCGTCCGCCGCTGACCTAAGGGAGCAAGCTCCCGTCGGTCCGCTCGACTTGCATGTATTAGGCACGCCGCCAGCGTTCGTCCTGAGCCAGGATCAAACTCTCCATGAAGTAATGGAGCGCAGATTAAGTTCGTCACATCCTGTGACAACATCTGCATGACCTGCATCGTGCAGGCCCCTGACTACGCACATTCGCATGTACGATTTATTTAATGAATTAACAGGTACGTTTTGTCTTGTTTAGTTTTCAAAGATCATTTCCGCTTCTGTCCGAAGCGACTTTATTAGTATAACATTTTCAACGAGAAGTGTCAAATGTTTTTTTGATTTTTCGTCGCTGCTGCTTTCTGTTCAAAAACCGTTCCGCTAACAGCGACGCTTAATAATATATCACCGTTATAAATTAGTGTCAACACTTTTTTTAATAAAATATCCTCGGTGAAAAATCTTTTGGCCCTTTGTCTCTATCGGCTTTACTCCGACTAAATCCTTTTCAGCCAAGAACTCCAGTATAACTCCCAGGTCTGTCGTGAAATACTTGAGATCCGGATGTTTAAGAAGTTCGGCAAATTGCCAAACCGATTTTTCATCCATGACATTGAGAATATAGGCAGCCCCTATTTCGGCTTTTGAATGAATGAGAAAATCGCTTGCGAGGAATAATAACTCCAGCCGTTTTTGCAAGCTTTCATTGCTTTCAATTAATTCCTTATACAATTTATAAACCTGAGGTTCCATGTGGCGGACTTGGTTCCATACCGTAACTTCAGGGTGAAACCCCTTATCGATCACTTCGATTCTGGCCAAATGGTGGAGGGCGTGTACGATGGAATTGTAGGCATCCAAAAATTGACCGTCCTCAAAAAACGATTTTCCTTCTATATATCTTCTGATTAATTTCCCGTATTCAAGTCCGATTTTTAGTTTTCTTTCTGAAAACGGAAATGTATTGAGCTGCTCAATCAGCTTGGCGATAAATTCGTTTCGGTCGAAAAGCACCTTTCCATTGAGAACCCAGTCTATGATTCTCCTGTTTGTTCCAAGCAGAATCCATTCCTGAAGCTGTTCAACAGAAATAATATGAAGAGAAGCCGTTTTTCCGTCGAACTCATAATGCTTCACGAATACAGGGTCTTCAGCCTTATTAACGATAATCAACAATGCCGCATCAAAATTATCTGTTGCAGATGAAGTTTGATTTCTCCTCTCAATCAGCATGACAGCGAGTGTGTCAGGGCGGCTTGCTCTTTCTTGGTAAATCGGACGGAGAAGATTTTCCATCACCATTCCTCCAATACGATGTAAATACGTTGCATAAAAGCTTCTCTCTTGTTTCTACCTATTTCTACGAGCCAATAAAAACTCCTTTATTTTGAAAACACATTGAATTATTATAATCAATTTCCCCAAAACTCTCTATAGAAATTTTCCAATTGATTCGTTTTAATTAAAGAATAACACATCTTTGATATGCTATATTAGAGACAGGGGGATGGATATGGCCAAATACTCTAGTAAAATCAACAAAATCAGAACGTTTGCGTTGAGCCTTGTATTTATAGGCTTCATTATTATGTATGTCGGGGTCTTTTTTAGGTCCTCGGTCCTCTTGATGTCGGTGTTTATGATCTTGGGGGTATTGTCTATCTTGTTGAGCACAGCGGTTTATTTTTGGATCGGCATGCTTTCAACGAAAGCGGTTCAAGTCGTCTGTCCAAACTGTGAAAAACCGACCAAGATTTTAGGCCGGGTTGATATGTGCATGCATTGCAGGGAGCCTTTGACATTGGACAAAAACCTCGAAGGAAAAGAGTTTAACGAATCGTATAATCGAAAGTCTCAGTAAATGCTGCAACAAAAATAAGCTGACCGTTAAAAAAGCGGCCAGCTCTTTTTAATGGCTTTCTTTTTTGTCGCATTCCTGACATAAACCGTATATCTCCAGTCTATGGTGACTGACTTTAAATCCTGTCACATGTGAAGCAAGCTGCTCCACTTCGTCGAGGCCGGGATAATGAAAGTCGACGATTTTCCCGCAGCGTTCGCAAATTGCGTGATAATGCTCGGAAGTCACGAAGTCAAACCGGCTGGAGGAATCTCCGTACGTTAATTCCTTAACGAGCCCTGATTCCTTAAAAACCCGCAAATTGTTGTAGACCGTTGCTACGCTCATGTTTGGAAATTTCCCTTCGAGAGCTTTATATATATCATCTGCAGTTGGATGAGACATAGAATTCACGAGAAATTCCAGAATGGCATGACGTTGAGGAGTAATTCGCACCCCGGTTTCCTTCAACGCTTCCAACGCTTCTTTCAGGTTATGTTCAGCCATCGTCATGCACCTCTCTTCTAAAAAAAATTCTTACATTATAACGTTTATAATTAGTGTAACTCCTGATCAGAATCTTTGTCAATTCCAATCCCTGTGAAAAAGCTATTTTTAAGGCGAAAAATGCCGCTATGATCAGCATGGCCGATCAGACAGGCGAATATGAGCGTAAAAAGAGACCAAACTAAAATACAGTCCGGCCTCCCCAGCGAGCTTTATGCTTCCGCGATTTCTTTTACTGCTTGAAGCGCTTCTGCGACATGGTCTTTTACCTTTACTTTCCGCCACTCTTTCACAAGGCGGCCTTCTTTATCAATCAGGAATGTCGACCGTTCGACACCCATGTATTCCTTGCCGAAATTCTTCTTCAGCTTCCATACGTCAAAGCTTTCAGCGAGCTTGTGTTCATCATCGACGAGCAGCAGAAACGGCAGATCGTGTTTTTGCTTGAATTTTTCATGCCTTGCCTGATCGTCGGGGCTGACTCCGATAATGACGGCATCAAGTTCCGCAAAGCTTTCATGACGGTCTCTGAAATCGCACGCTTCCGTTGTGCATCCCGGCGTCATATCTTTCGGGTAAAAATAGAGCACGACATACTTTCCTTCAAAATCCGACAGCTTTACTTTTTCTCCGTGATCGCCCAGCAGTTCAATATCAGGCACCTTTTGTCCAATTTCAACAGTCATTGTTTTGCCTCCTGTTATGTTTAATCGCTTGCTTTCCCCCATTATAAAAAACAGCGCCCTCTTGTTCAAATGTTCGGCGGCTTCTTTTTTGCGCTCTGTCCGCCTCGTGTTACAATATAGAAAATATAGAAATAGATAAAGGTGCAAAAATGAGGAGGATATTATGCAGCATACTCAATCTGAAAAGCTTCATGAAGAAGCTCTTCAACATATAGTCGGAGGCGTCAACAGCCCCTCAAGGTCTTACAAAGCGGTCGGCGGAGGTTCTCCCGTCGCGATGGAAAGGGGAAGCGGCGCTTATTTTTGGGATGTGGACGGCAACAAATACATAGACTACCTTGCCGCGTACGGACCGATTATTACGGGCCACGCCCACCCGCATATCACGAAAGCGATTCAAACAGCTGCTGAGAACGGGGTGCTTTACGGTACGCCGACAAAGCATGAAGTGACATTTGCCAAGATGCTTAAGGAAGCGATTCCTGCCTTGGATAAAGTGAGATTCGTCAATTCGGGAACGGAAGCTGTGATGACGACGATTCGCGTCGCCCGGGCCTATACAGGCAGAACGAAAATCATCAAGTTCGCCGGCTGCTACCACGGCCATTCCGATCTTGTGCTGGTGGCGGCCGGTTCAGGACCGTCAACGCTCGGCACGCCTGATTCCGCCGGGGTTCCAAAAAGCATCGCCAACGAGGTGATTACCGTTCCTTTCAATGATATCGACAGCTATAAAGAAGCGCTCGATAAATGGGGGAACGATATTGCGGCAGTCCTCGTTGAACCGATTGTCGGAAACTTCGGGATCGTCGAACCGAAGAGCGGATTCCTCGAGCAGGTCAATGAACTTACGCATAACGCGGGAGCCCTGGTCATCTACGATGAAGTCATTACCGCTTTCCGCTTTATGTACGGCGGCGCCCAGGATCTTCTTGGCGTCAAACCTGATTTGACGGCGCTCGGCAAAATCATCGGCGGCGGCCTGCCGATCGGCGCCTACGGAGGCAGAAAAGAGATTATGGAACAAGTCGCACCGCTCGGACCTGCTTATCAAGCGGGCACGATGGCGGGGAATCCGGCTTCCATCCTCTCTGGCATCGCCTGCCTTGAAGTGCTGAAAGAAAAAGGCACATACGAAAAACTTGACCGCCTCGGCGCCATGCTTGAAGAAGGCATCCTGGCACATGCCGAGACCCACGGCATCGACATCACTGTCAACCGTCTAAAAGGCGCGCTCACCGTATACTTCACGAACGAAAAAGTCGAAAACTATGAGCAAGCCGAAAATACGGACGGAGACATGTTCGCGGCCTTTTTCAAACTGATGCTTGAGCGCGGAATCAATCTTGCGCCTTCAAAATATGAAGCATGGTTTATCACCACCGCGCACACGGAAGAGGACATTAAAGATACGCTCAAAGCCGTGGATGACTCATTTAAACAATTGAAACAGCGCATGTAAAAAGAGAGCGGATCCGCTCTCTTTTTTATCAAATGCGGAGCACTTTGAAAGCGCGGTGAACAGGCACTTTCCGCCGGCTTGTCTTTCTTTTTTGTCAATGATTTGTTTTTTCTTAAAAATGGGTTGAATATTTCGGAAGATCGCTGTATATTACTTTATTGTTTGGCAAATTAACAGAGAGGGAATGTTCACTACAATTCATTTTCTGTAAAGAACGAATTTTATTATAGAAAGGGATGCAAGTACAGCCTAATGAAACTTGGTGCCCGTATTTTCAAAACAGGCATTGCCATTACGCTTGCGCTTTACCTCGCGTCTTGGCTCGGCCTTCCGACTCCTGTCTTCGCGGGAATCGCGGCTATCTTCGCGATCCAGCCTTCGATCTATCGTTCATTTTTGACGATTGTCGATCAAGTGCAGGCGAACATTATCGGAGCAGCCACAGCCATTATTTTTGGACTTATTTTTGAACCCAGTCCGATCATCATCGGATTGACGGCGGTAATCGTCATTACGATCAACTTGAAGCTGAAGATCGAGAACACGATTTCGATCGCTCTTGTCACCGTTATTGCCATACTGGAGAGCTCCGGCGACAACTTTTTATGGTTTGCTTTGGTGAGAACCGGAACGGTTATTTTGGGCGTGTTGTCTGCGTTCTTGGTCAACCTGATTTTTCTGCCGCCTAAATATGAAACGAAGCTCGTCAGCCATATTGTTGAAAATACAGATGAAGTCATTAAATGGATCAGATTGTTGACGCGGAAGACAACGGAACATTCCATGCTGAAAGAAGACATTGAAAAACTGAAAGAAAAAATGATGAAGGTTGACCACCTTTACTTGCTCTACAAAGAAGAAAGAAGCTATTTAAAACGTTCCACATATGTAAAACAGCGAAAGCTCGTGCTGTTCAGACAGGCGATCATTGCATCCAACCGTGCGCTTGATGCCCTGAAAAAGCTGCACCGGCTTGAAAACGAGTTTTATCACATGCCTGAAGAATTTCAAGAAACGCTGGTCGAAGAGCTCGATTATCTCCTCCATTGGCACGAACGAATTTTAATGAGATTCGTCGGCAGGATCAAAACGCAGGATCACGTCGACCTGCACGAAGAAGGAGACGTGTACAAACAGCACTTGACCGAATCATTCCTGAAAAACCAGGACAAATTAAAAGAAGAACTGTTGGACTACAATATGCTGACCATTATGGCGAGCACTGTAGAATACCGAGAACAGCTTGAGCATTTGGAAACCTTGCTCTCAAGCTTTCAGACGTACCACAAAAAAGACAGCGAGCTTGAAGTTGAGGAAGAATAAACCGGTTAACGAATATGTTAACCGGTTTTTTATTTTCCTTCCTTCATTTTCGGATCAAGGGTGTCGCGCAGGCCGTCTCCCATCAGATTAAAGCCGAGAACGGTCAGCATGATCGCAAATCCCGGAAAAAACAATGTCCATGGAGCCTGCGCCAAGTAAGGCCTGGCATCCGCAAGCATTTTTCCCCACTCGGGGTTCGGCGCCTGCGCCCCCAACCCTAAAAATCCGAGCGCGGCCGCTTCTATAATCGCGGTTCCAATATTCAGCGTCGCTTGAACGATAACCGGGGCCATGCTGTTGGGGAGAATGTGTTTAAACATCAGCCTTATATTGGACATCCCGACAGCACGCGCTGATAAGATATACTCCTCCTGCCTGATGCTGAGCACTTTTGAACGAACGAGCCTGCCAAACGTCGGAACGTTGATGATGGCGATGGCAATCAGGGCATTTTCAAGAGAAGGCCCCAGAATCGCTACAATGGCGATCGCCAGCAGAATGCTCGGAAACGCGAGCATGATATCAAACAGCCGTGAAATCAATGCATCAGCCCATCTGCCGTAAAAACCGGCGATCAGCCCTAGCAGCGTCCCCGCCAAGGCCGATGCCAAACAGGAGAAAAAGCCGACCCATAAAGACAGCCTTGCGCCGTAAAGCACCCTAGAGAAAATATCCCTGCCAAAGTCATCCGTGCCAAAAAGGTGTTCCGCAGACGGAGCGGCGAGCCTGTCTGACAGTGACTGGTCGTTTATTCCGTATGGTGCGATGAGCGGCGCGAAGATGGCTAGCAGGATAAACAGCGCGACTAGAATCGTGCCGGCGGCAGCCAATTTATGCTCAAAAAACCGCCGAATATGTTCCGCCAAAGGCGAACGCACCTTCACGTCCTCCCTCTGCTGTTCATTTTGAAGCACAACCATGTTTCCCGCCTCCTAATATTTAATTCTCGGATCGATGACGGCGTACAGCAGATCAACGATGAAGTTAATCATGACGAAGATGAAGGCGATCACGAGGATGCCCGATTGGATAACCGGGTAGTCGCGGTAGCTGATCGCATCATAAATGTACCGGCCGATGCCGGGCCAGGCAAAAATAGTCTCTGTTAAAATTGCGCCGCCCAGTAACAGTCCGGTTTGCAGGCCGATGACGGTCAATACCGGAATGAATGCATTTTTTAAACCGTGCTTATAGATGACGAAAAACATATGCACGCCTTTTGCTTTTGCCGTGCGGATATAATCGGACTGCAGCACCTCTATCATGCTGGCTCTCGTAATTCTCGCAATGATCGCTGCGGGAATGGTGGCAAGAGCCGTTCCCGGCAGAATTAAATGGCGGATGGCTTCTGCAAACTGATCAAATCTTCCGTGCAAAAGGGTGTCCAATGTATGAATGTACGTAATGGCTTCGACCGGATTTCTGACATTCTCCCTTCCTGTTGTCGGCAGCCAGCCGAGCTCGATCGAAAAAAACCACTGGCCCATCAAACCGAGCCAAAAAATCGGCATCGACACGCCGATTAAAGCCACCAGCATCGCGATATAGTCGAATACCGAGTTCTTAAACCACGCGCTGATGATTCCGGCATTCACGCCGACAAACACTGCGATCAGCATCGCGAAAAAGGCAAGTTCGAGAGTGGCGAACAAATATGGCTTTATTTCTTGCGTAATCGCCGCTCCCGTGCGGATTGATGTCCCGAGATCCCCTTTCAGCAAATCCCCTATATATCTGGCATATTGCATATACCACGGCTGATCAAGGCCGAGCTGGACGGTCAGCTGCTGCACCGCTTCCTTTGTCGCCCTCTGGCCGAGAATAACCTGGGCGGGGTTGCCGGGAATAAAGCGGATGATCGAAAAAACGACCAATGTCATGCCGATGAGAACGGGGATCAGCATGGCCGTCCGTTTTAAACAGTACGCAAGCAATGGCTGTCACCACCTATTTAAACTCTACGCCGGACAATACTTCACTCCCTGTCGGGTGCGGAACATATCCGTCGATATCTTTTGAACCGGCCAAAATCGGCGTGGAATGGACAAGCGGAACCCAAGGCGATTCTTCATGGAGGAGCTCCTGCGCATCTTGATACAGTTTATTTCTTTTCTTTTGATCAGGGTCTGACTGCGCCTCGATTAAGATGTCATGAAGCTCATCATTGCTGAAGTACGTATAGTTGTTACCGCCGATATTATCTTTATCAAGCAGCGTATAAATGAAGTTGTCCGGATCTCCGTTGTCGCCGGTCCAGCCCATTAAAAACGCATCAGCTTCCCCTTTGCTCACCTTATCCAAGTACGTCGCCCAGTCGTAAGTGACGATTTCCGCTTTGACTCCGATTTTTTCAAAGCTTGATTGAATCACTTCGGCTATTTTCATACCGTCCGGCATATACGGCCGCGGTACCGGCATTGCCCAAAGCTTCATTTTAAACCCGTCCGGGTAGCCGGCTTCTTTTAAGAGTTCTTTTGCCTTTTTTAAATCATACGGATATTCCTTAACCTGGTCGTTGTACCCTTCGAGCGACGGAGGAAGCGGGTTTTTTGCAGATTCAGCGAGACCTCCGTAGAAGGAGTCGATAATCGCCTGTTTATCGACAGCATGGTTCAGCGCCTGGCGGACCAGCTTATTGTCAAATGGCTTTCTCGTCGTTGTCATTCCGAGATACCCGACGTTCATTGAAGGCCTTTCAAATATTTTCAGATTGGCGTCTGCTTTGATGCTTTCGATATCAGACGGATTGACGCCATCCATTAGGTCGATTTCGCCCGTCTTCAATGCATTTAAGCGGGCTGAGTTTTCAGGAATGGCTCTGAAAATGATCTTCTGCAATTTCGGTTTGCCTTGATCCCAATAGTCTTCATTTTTCTCAAGGACGATCCGGTCGTTCGGCTTCCATTCGACAAATTTGTAAGGGCCAGTGCCGACGGGGTGCTCCCTGAATTTTTCGCCGTATTTTTCAATGGCGGCAGGACTTGCAATCCCGAAAGAAGTCATGGCAAGGTTCTTTAAAAACGGCGCTTGCGGGCGTTTTAAAATGAACTGAATCTTATGGTCGTCGAGAACTTTTATGTCTTTGATGACGTGCCCCTCATCTTTCTTATAGCCTCCGAACATGCCGTAGTAAGGAAATTTTTCTTCATCCCCGTTCATCCACCGCTCAAAATTGTATTTGACGGCTTCTGCATTAAAATCCGTTCCATCATGGAATTTCACGCCTTTTCTCAGCTCCAATGTGTAGGTCAAACCGTCATCTGAAGCGTCCCATTTCACCGCGAGGCCTTCCTTCAGCGTTGTGTCTTGTTCCCCGTAATTCAGCAAGGTCTCAAACATATTGATCGTCACTTTAAACGCTTCGCCTTCTGTCGTTGTGATCGGATCAAGCGATGTCGAATCACCTCCTCTGCCGATGATCAGCGTATCTTTTCCGCCGTTCGTCCCTCCGTCGTTCTTTCCGCTTTCGTTACCGGAGCATCCCATTAAAAAAGCGGAAACAGACAGAATCATTCCCAAACAGATCAGCCAGCTTTTCTTTTTCATCGTACAGCCTCCTTATTGGTAAAATGGCATGCAGCATAATGCCCGTCCGCAGTCTCTTCAAGAAGCGGCTCCGCTTCAAGGCAGACGTCCGCCCGCTTCATGCATCGGCTGTAAAAAGGACAGCCCTTTTCACTCATGCGGGGCGCGGCAATATCCGGCGCCGTATGAACCGCCTCTCCTTTGCCGATGACGGGTACTGCCGCTAACAGTGTTTCTGTATAGGGGTGTTTCGGTTCTCTAAATAAAGAGTCGGCGTCCGCCATCTCGACAATCTTTCCGAAATACATCACGGCTACCCTGTCGCTGATATAGCGGACGACCCCGAGATCATGCGAAATAAACAGAAACGTTAAATTGAATGCCTCCTGCAGATCAGACAGCAGATTTAAGATCTGCGCCTGAACGGATACATCAAGCGCGGAAACAGGCTCATCGGCAATGATTAATTTCGGCTTTGTGATCAGCGCTTTTGCAATACCGATCCTTTGCCTCTGGCCGCCGCTGAATTGGTGTGCATATCGGTCGCCGTATGAAGCATCAAGACCGACAATTTCAAGCATCGAGCGAACGACTTCTCTCCTTTCCGCCTTCGTTCCGAGTTTATGAACGATCAGCGGTTCCTCCAAAATATCTTTTATTTTCATGCGCGGATTCAATGAAGCGTACGGATCTTGAAAAATCATTTGTATATGCCTTCTCATGTTGCGAAGCTGTTTTGCATCAAGGCCGGTCATCTCCCGCCCGAGAAACGTCACCTTTCCAGAAGTCGGTTCGGTCAGCCGCAGTATCGATTTTCCCAAGGTTGATTTTCCGCAGCCGGATTCCCCGACGATCCCTACGATTTCGCCTTTTTTGACTGACAGTGTAACATCATCGACCGCTTTGACGATTTTCTTGCGGGACACGCGGTAATACGTTTTCAGCTCTTGGACGTTCAGCAGTTCATGATTCATGTGAAAGCACCTTCCTCTTCGTAGAGAAAGCAGCTTACAGCATGGTCATCCGCCAGCCTGTTCAATCCAGGCTCCTCCTCTACGCAGCGTTCGCGTTTATGAGGGCACCTCGGCGCAAACATACAGCCTTTTTTTATCGACCCCGGTTTCGGCACCTGCCCCTCAATCGAAGACAGACGCTCGGATTTGCCTGTGAATGCCGGAATAGAGGCGAACAAGCCTTTTGTATAGGGGTGTTTCGGGCTGTCAAAAACAGCGGTGACACCGCCTTCTTCAACGATCCGCCCGGCATACATGATCATCACGCGTTCACATGTATTGTGAACGACGCCAAGGTCATGGGTAATAAGGAGAATGGCTGTGTTAAATTCGGCATTCATTTTTTTCAAAAGGGACAGAATCTGAGCCTGGATGGTGACGTCGAGAGCTGTTGTCGGTTCATCGGCAATCAGCAGTTTCGGTTCGCAAATTAATGCCATTGCGATCATGACCCGCTGCCTCATGCCTCCCGACAGTTCGTGGGGATATTGCTTCATCAGCTGGTCCGTCCTCGGCAGGCCGACGGTATCCAGCATTTGAACGGCTTTTCTTCTTGCTTCTTTTTTATGAATATTGGTATGGCTGGAGAGTGCTTCTGTTAGTTGATCGCCAATTGTAAAAAGGGGATTGAGGGAGGTCATCGGCTCTTGAAAAACCATCGCGATGTCATTGCCGCGCATCTGTCTCCATTCTTTTTCAGACTGCATGAGAAGGTCTTTGTTTTGAAACTTGATCCGGCCCGTCGTCCGGGTGTTTGCGTTCAGCCCCATTAAAGCCAAAGAGGTGACGCTTTTGCCGCAGCCGGACTCTCCGACGACTCCCATGATTTCTCCGGGATGGAGATCGAAAGAAACGCCTTGCACAATCGGGGTTTCGGACTTTTTCTTTTGAAACGAAATCGATAAATCCGATACTTCAAGCAATTTTTCTTTTGTCACTTATACACCTCCGGAGCTTGTATTTTTTAAATTGTATTTAAACGAGATAGGAAATATGTACGAAATTTGCGGGGAAAGAAAAAGCCTGACATCCGTTCAGCTTCAAACGAAAGTCAGGCTTTTTGCGGTTTTAGTTTAATTTTTGAATGGTGAATAAATGCTTATAGTGCCCGTCGCGGCTCATTAGTTCGTCATGTGTGCCGATTTCCGCGACACGTCCGTTTTCGATGACAACGATTTTGTCAGCGTGGGTAATCGTCGACAGTCTGTGAGCAACGATAAAGGTCGTCCGGTCTTTCGCGAGCTTTTCCATCGCTTCCTGGATATAGTGCTCGCTTTCAAGGTCAAGCGCTGACGTCGCTTCATCCAAAATTAAGAGCGGCGGGTTCTTCAGGAACACCCTGGCGATTGATATCCGCTGTTTTTGGCCTCCGGACAGCTTGACTCCCCTTTCTCCGACCTTTGTATCATAGCCTTGCGGCAGCTCCATAATAAAATCATGGGCATTCGCAGCTTTTGCCGCTTCAATGATGTCTTCCATCGAAGCTTCGGGATTCCCGATCGATATGTTTTCGCGTACCGATTCGCTGAATAAAAACGTATCCTGGAGAACCATGCCGATTTGGTTTCTAAGGCTTCGCGCCTCATAATCGCGCACATCGATGCCGTCGATCTCCAGGCTTCCGGCTGAGACATCGTAGAATCTCGGAATGAGGCTGACAAGCGTCGATTTGCCGCCTCCGCTCATCCCGACGAGCGCAACCGTTTCGCCCCGTTCGGCTTTCAAAGAAAGATCCTGCAAAATCATTTCCTCCGATTTTTCGTATTGAAAGGAAACGTTTTTAAATTCAACAATCCCTTTTAATCGCTCTGCTTTTACAGCATTGGGCTTATCTTTTAAATCATACGGTTCATCAATAAATTCAAACAGCCTGTCCATTGATGCGATCGACTGCGTCAATGTTGTCGAGGAATTGATCAGGCGGCGCAGCGGGTTGTAGAGGCGTTCGATATATCCGAAAAACGCCACCATCGTTCCTACAGTAAGGTTCCCGTGAATCACATGATAACCTGCAACCGTAATGATGATCAGCGGAGCGAGGTCTGTAACCGTATTGACGACGGCAAAGGTTTTGGCATTCCAGGCCGTATGGCGGATTGCTTTACCGAGAAAATTCCCGTTCTCGTGATCAAATTGCTTTTGTTCATAATCCTCGATCGCAAAACTCCTGATGACAGGCATTCCCTGAACCCTTTCATGAAGATGGCCCTGCACTTCGGCCAGCGCTTGGGAACGTTCTCTCGTCAGCTTTCTGAGCCTGCCGTAGAAGAATTTAACAGACAGTCCGTAAAGCGGAAACAGCACGATCGAAATAAGCGTCAGCTTCACGTCCATCGTCATCATAATGGCGATGGCGATAAAAATCGTCATCACGTCAAGCCATACATTCATCAATCCGATGATGACGAATTCCTTCGTCTGCTCGACATCATTGATGACCCTTGAAATAATTTCTCCTGCGCGGGTGTTCGCATAATACCTGAGGCTCAGCTTTTGTATATGCGCAAAAAGCTTGTCCCTGATATCATAAAGCACCTTGCTTGCCGTCCACTGCGCGAAATACTGACGGTAATATTCGACAGGCGGCCGAAGCACCAAAAAAATGGCGAACATAACCGCCATTACCATGAATAATGTGGATGTTTTTTCCTCAGCAGTCCCGCTCCCCTGGATGATGTCGTCCACGACGTATTTCAGCAGAAGCGGGATGACCAGCGGAATAGAAAATTTAATAATACCGATTAAAACCGTCAAAACGATTTTCCATTTATACGGCTTCACAAATTCCATGTACCTTCTGATTACCCCCACACGTCTTCCCCCCTCTATATCTTGATGTGTGAGTACACCGCAAAAAACCTGTTGGCCTCAACAGGTTTTTTAGGATTATTTTGTATAATGCAAATACCGTTCATACCAAATATCAATAAATTCAGATGCAAACGGGCCTTTTCTTTGGTGTATCCAATGCAGCAGCGTATTTAAGTGGTACCTTAAAATGCCGTCGATTTCCTTCGGATAATTCATCGCCTTTTTATGATCCGCGTACTCATCTTCATCAAGAATATGATACGTCATATCCGGGAAGACCTTTACATCTAAATCATAGTCGATGTATTTGATGGCTTCATCGTCCAAAGCAAACGGCGAGCTGATGTTGCAATAGTAATAAATCCCGTCTTCACGAAGCATGCCGATGACGTTAAACCACTGCTTTGCATGGAAATAACAAATGGCGGGCTCTCGCGTCACCCATGTCCGGCCGTCAGATTCCGTGACCATTGTCCGGTCATTGGCGCCGATGATGCACAATTCCGTTGCTTTTAAAATCGTTGTTTCGTTCCAAATCCGATGAATCTGCCCATTGTGCTTATAGCTATGAATTTGAATGGTTTCTCCTTCCTTGGGAAAGCCCATGTTTTCTCCCCTACTTTCTTTGCAAAAGCCTTACAAGTCAGTGTGTCACATCGCCTGTCCGACAGTTCTTTTATTTATTATAACGTTTGAAAATAAAAAATGAAAATAAAAGAGCCACTCCCGAACAGGAATGGCTCTTTTCTAAAAAACGATAAAGAGAGGCTCATGCCTCGATTCTTTGATAAGCCTGAATCACCTGCTCCGTCTGCTTTTGGAACAAATCCTGAATCTGAGCAAGATCTTTCCGCTTCTGGGATATATCTTCCCGGATCGATAAAAGCTGGGCTTTCTTTTCAAGGGCAGCCAGTTCTTTTTCAATTTTCTGGCATCTTTCAATCTCCGCTTGCAGATACAACAGCTTATCCATAATCTCCATCTGCCCCTGAACCAAATTTTCAAATTCCGGCATTCGGGATCCTCCATTCTATGCTCTACTCCATTTATTGCCTAAGTATCATTTCTCTATACATGCCGGATGTCCTTTGACTGATTCTGGCTAAGATTCGGAAGTTTTGTCGGAACAAAAAGAAAAAAGCACCTCATCCGATGGTGAAGTGCTTTTTCCTGTTTCAGTGATTAGCTGTTTTGCTGTTTTTTTTGCTCAGCTTGTTGGTTATTTTGTCTTACTTGCTGCGCGTCAGTTTCGCTGGCAAATTCAGTGCCGAACTGACCACCTTGTGCAGAAGCTTGGTTTTGTTGTCTTACTTTTTGTGCGTTTGTTTTGGATTGTTGGTTAGCCATTGTATATCACCTCCACGACCATTAGATTGTGCAGGAGGGTGATATCCTATTCATTGAACGCGAAAAATTTATACGAGCAGTGAACGGCCGCCGTCAATAATGATCGTCTGTCCGCGGATCATGTCCGCTTTCCCTGACGTTAAAAATTCCACCGCATCGACCATGTCGCTGATCTCTACCATGCGGCCGGCAGGCGTATTTTGCCGGGCATCTTCCAGAAGCTCTTCGCGGTTCGGAAAATGCTTCAGGGCGTCTGTATCAATCGCGCCTCCCGAAACCGCATTAACGATGATGTTTTTCTGCGCAAGCTCTACGGCAAGATATCTCGTCAATGATTCAAGCGCAGCTTTTGAAACGCCTACTGTCGTATAGTTTTCCAAATAACGGATTGAACCGAGCGAGCTGATGCTGACAATGTGGCCGCCTCCCGTTTTCTCCATCAGCTTTGCCGCTTCCTGCGCGCAGAATAGCAGAGCTTTCGCATTGATGTTCATCGTCCAGTCCCAATGGCTTTCCTCAAGCTCCATGACAGGGCGCAATACGCCGGATGCAGCATTGTTGACGAACACGTCCAGTCTGCCGAACGCCTCCTCGATTTGCTGAAACATATCTTTTATTTTCGCCGGCTGTCCGACATTCGCCTTGACGACCAATGCTTTGACACCGAGCTTTTCGATTTCTTCAGCCGTCTCAAGGGCCGCTTTTTTGCTTCTAGCATAGTTGATGACGATATTGTAGCCGTTTTCGGCAAACCTCAGCGCTGCTGCTTTGCCGACGCCGCGGCTGCTTCCTGTAATAAGGGCACATTTTCTTTGTTCCATCTGTCATTCATCTCCTAGTATAGTGATTGAAAATCTGATAAAAAATAGCTCATAACACGATCAAAAAGGAGGCATTCGCCTTATGTACGTAGGACGCGATATGAGCGAGCTCGACCACACGCCGAAAAACGAGTGGAAAGATGCGGAGCTTCTCTATTTTCACCGCGCCTTCCAGCAAATCATGCCATTTCTCAATGAAGAAGGGCATGCCGAGTACCTGGAGGTTGTGAAAGAAATTCAAGCAAGAGGCGGACTGTGCCGCCAGGAAGCCGATTATACGCACGGCACCACCATCCAGTACGACTAACGGGCAGCATGCACAGTCAAGCTGCCTATTTCATATACATATTCCATATTTTCTGATGCGAAACCGGGAAGGCGTATTCAGCAAGCTCTTCTTTCGTGACCTTTTTAAAGTATGAATCATCCGGTTGATCGAGAGTTTTCCCGAAAAAGACAGAAATGTTCCAGACAAGGTGTGTAAACACATGCTCTACGACTCCTTCGAGCGGACCGATTTCAGCTTCTATTCCGGCCTCTTCTTTCAAAAACGCCGCAAGCTGCTCGCGCTCGTACTTCAGGCCTTTCTGCGTTTCTGTGTTTGGGAATTCCCAAAGGTTTGCCAAAAGACCTGATGCCGGTCTTTTATGGATATAGATGTATCCTTCTTCATCAGTCAGGACGACAGCTGCAAGGGTTTTTACCGAAGGTTTTTTCTTTTTGCTTTTAACCGGAAGCTCTTTTTCACAGCCTTCTGCAAAAGCAGAACAGTGCTCTCGGACCGGGCAGAGAAGGCATGATGGCGATTTCGGCGTACAGATGACAGCGCCCAGCTCCATCAGCCCCTGGTTAAACTCGGACGGTTTTTCCTCAGAAATAAACGCTTCGACAATTTTTTCAAACAGGGTTTTGGTTTTAGGCTTTGCAATATCATCCCATACGGAAAGAATCCGTGACATGACCCGCATGACATTTCCGTCTACCGCGGGGACCGGCTGATTGTAGGCGATGCTCAGCACCGCGCCTCTTGTATAAGGGCCGACGCCTTTTAAGCTGCCGAATTCCTCTTTTGAAGGAGGGACCACACCCCCGTATCGTTCGTGAACTTCCCTGACAGCGCTCTGCAAGTTCCGAACCCTTGAATAGTATCCCAGTCCTTCCCAGGCTTTAAGCACTTTTTCTTCGTCGGCTTCAGCGAGCGCTTCCACGGTCGGAAACTTTTCGATAAAGTTGTTGAAGTAAGGAATCACCGTGTCCACTCTCGTCTGCTGAAGCATTACTTCCGACACCCACACCTTATAAGGGTCGCTGTCTGAGCGCCAAGGCAGATCCCGTTTTTCTTGCTCATACCAAGAAATTAAATCTTCTTGAAATTGTTTGATGTTTTTTTGCTCTAATTTCTTTTGCAGATCCATCATGAAACTTCTCCTTGCCTGTGCACGTCACATTTGCATACCGATCTTTTGTTACTTCGGCTTTTTGTTGTAAACTATATGCATATACGATAACATGTTACATTAAAAGTGAAGAAAGCAAAAGCGTTAAATATTTCAGGCAAGGTCCATCGTTCGTTCTGTTTTTGGAAAATAAAAATGATTTTCTAGCACCATTAGGGGAGGTCACCAATGGATACTGGCACACATGTTGTCATGGGCGTTGCACTCGGAGGCATCGCGACGCTTGATCCAGTTGTCGGAATGGACCCATCAATGGCTCAAGCCGTGATGATTGCGACAATCGCCGGATCTCAGGCTCCGGATATCGATACCGTTTTGAAATTGAAAAACAACGCTGTTTATATTAGGCACCACAGGGGATTCACCCACTCCATCCCCGCTGTTCTCGCCTGGTCGCTGATGATTCCGGGCATTCTCATGCTGTTTTATCCCGAAGCCAATCTGCTTCACCTGTGGCTTTGGACCCTTGCCGCGGTCGCGCTTCATGTGTTCGTGGATATTTTTAACGCATACGGGACACAGGCGGTCAGACCGTTTTCAAGGAAATGGGTAGCGCTCGGCTTGATTAATACATTTGATCCGTTTATTTTCGTCAGCCATCTCATAGCCATCGCCTTTTGGCTGGCAGGCGCGCATCAAGGCTATACATTTTTGGCTCTTTACATCGTCTTGGCCGGTTATTATCTGGTGAGGTATTTCATGCAGAGGAAAATCAAGCATGAGCTCCGTGAAAAAATCGATGATATTGAAGAAATCATTATTTCGCCTACGATGAAATTCAGGCAATGGCGAATCGCCGTCAAAGCAAAATCGGCTTTTTACGTCGGACGGAGCATGGATGGAAACGTCGTGATCGTCGACACATTCAACAGGGTGCCTTTACCGGATACGGATGTGATGAAAGCGGCGAAACAGGATAAGAACATTTCGGCGTTTCTTTCGTTCTCACCGGTTTACAAATGGGAGATCGATACGTATAAGGATCATTACGAAGTCCGCTTTATCGATCTGCGATACCGCAGCAAAGGACACTACCCTTTCGTGGCGATCGCACACATCGACAGGGACACGCTCGAATTAATCACCTCCTATACCGGATGGATTTTCAGCGAGGAAAAACTTCAAAAAAAATTAAAGCTTGGCTCTGTTTAAGAGCCAAGCTTTTTTCTCCTTCTGCTGTACCAGATTCCGATGATGAGGCTGATGACTGTAACCGCCAAGGTAGCTTTGAAGTACGGCGGGTAATAAACGAGACGGATGTTGTTCTTCCCTTTTTCGATGGGGATTCCAATAAACGCGTAATTTGCCTTTTGAACGGTTTGCGTTTTTCCGTTTACAGTGACTTCCCAGCCTTTTTCGTACGGAACCGGCAGCACCATGTAGCGGTCTCCGTTTTGATTGTCAAAGCTGATGGACACTTGATTGTTCCGCCAGTTCAAGTCGGCGGCCGGCGTTTTTTTGGCGGCGGCTTTTTTCAGCAATTGATAGTCTTCCTGGTGCAGCCTCAAATGGTCCAATTGATATTTCCCTTTTGGCAGCCTGATTGAAATTTTATCTGTTTTCGGCACCCTGATCGTTAAATCGTAAACACCTGTTTTGTAAATCGACTGGTTTGACTTTCTTGATGTTACATAATCATTGACCCGCAAGTTGAAGAACTGGTCTTTTGCAAGGCTTTTTAAATAAAATCCGACATAATAGTCGCCTTCTTTTGGAACCCCGCCTTCGGGAATGAGATCGATGCCTCCGTTTTCAGCGGTGACGTCGAGGAAGCCGTTATGATAGCTCGCCCCCTCGGTTTTCAGCTTCGTCTGCTTCATCAAATCAGGAACGCTCGGCGGCTGCTCTTTTCCGTTACCGCCATTCTCAAGCACGATTCCTTCAAGCATCGCATGCTCCCGCGCTAAAACTGGCGCATCTGCTAAAGCTTTTTCCGTAAACAACGTTCGCGCCGTCCGGATAAACGGCAAGGTGTATTTGTTTTTATAAACTGTGTAGTGCTCTGATTCATCCGTTTGAATAAACCCGTACGGAACATTGGCGGCATTGTCTTTTTCCGTCATGTAATACTTGCCGTACAGCAGACTGTACAAGTTGGCCCGGTCGCCCATCGATGCGTAGCGGCTGACGCTTTCCCTTCCCATATCGATTTGAAGGTCTTCCCAATAAAACAGAAGAAGATCGCGATTGAGAATGCTTGAGTAGGCGCTGAAGCCGTTAAAATCCTGCATCAGCGGAGTATTGTTGCGGACGCCGTTCATCCAGTCGATCCTTGTATAGGGGTCACCCTTATCGTCTTTTCGAATGTTGTTCAGGAGGCGGCGCTGTTCTTCGCCATTGTACTCATTGCTGGTCAAATAGCTTTTCGTGACGTTTTTAATGCCGCTTGACTCAGACAGAACATACTTTTGATACGTGTTCGCCACGAGGACGGACGATAATAAAATGCAGACGTGCAAAAAAAGCTGCGATTTCTTATATTGAAACCCCGCCGCCGTAAATATGGCGATTGTCAGGAACAGAAGCACAATAATGCTCCAATTTTGCATAAGTGATAAATCCAAGTCTTTCCGCCAAATGACCGCGATATAAACCAGAAGGACAAGCAGGATAGACCATATCATCTCTTTCCGCCTGATGTTTTTCAGTTCGGTCATTCCTGCGGCCGCCGCTCCCCCGATCGTAAAAGCGAGCAGGTATTCAAAGCGGTTCTGCGGAGCGGAGAAACCGTTGAATGCGCTTGCCGCAAGCGGGCTGTAATGCAGAAGCACAAGCAGCACACTGATTGAGGCAAACAGCCTGAACGTTTTATTTTTATAGAAGGAAAATGCGAACAAGAACAGCATAAAGACAGCCGGCAGCAAGACAATGCGGCTGGAAAACAGAATGTTGTCCGTCAGATCGTATACAGCGACAGCCTGGTCATACGGCGGCCGCAAATTGTTTAAAAAGCCGTAAACTGCAGGCACAAAGGAAATCGCGCTGATTCCGAAAGAAATCAGGCCTGAAGCGGCGAACATTCTGAATTGTTTCCACCTCGGCGCCTCCTTTTCCGGGTCAAGCCTGATCAGCCAGCGGAAGATGATATAGATCGCAATGAAAATCAAGTTGATATAGGCAAAGTAAAAGTTATTGATCAGCGTCAAAGAACAAGCGGTAATAAACAGTGCTGTCCGCTTTTCTCTGATGACTTTCTCAGCTCCGGCGACAAGCAGCGGCAGCCACAGCATGGCGTCGCTGAAAAATTCCCAGAACACCGTGTGCCTGAAATAGATTACCGATGTGCCATACAAAACCGCACCCGTAAAGGCGGCAAGCTTGTTTTTCACCATACCGTTTAACGCATACGCTGCCGCTAAAATGATCAGGCTGAGCTTGATGACACTGATGAATACGGCGGCCTGCGCCCAAAACAAAGGATCCGCATCCCCGGCCAAATGCAAAAGCTGCATCAGAAAAACGGCCGCGAATGAAGCGATGAAGACAAAAGAAGTCGTGAAATAATAGCCGAGCTGGCTGTAGATGCCGCCCCCGAGACCGAAAGAATACGAATAAAAGAAGTTCCCTTGTTTGTATTGCTCAAAAAGAAACGACTTAAAAATGATCATTTGTGCAAGTCCGTCGCCGTTCCCCGTCATATAACGGTCATGCGCCCATTCATACAGAAAAAAAGAATGGGCGGCCACGGAAACTGCAATGCTTGCGATCACAAATAGAAAAACTGTTTTCTTCATACTCTTCCCCTGTCTTTTTTCAAAATCTTCCCTGTCACTAAAAATGTCAGAGGAACGGTTAAAAACATGGAGGCAAGCGGAGCTGCCTCACTGTTCATCTTGAAAAAATTCACAAACGTGTAGACGAACAAAGAAGATACCGTCAAATTAAAGAGCTGTGTCAGCGGAAATTGCAAAAACTTTGCCAGCGTCGGCTTGATTTTAAAAGTAAAATAGCAGTTCAGAAAAAAGGAAATCACAAGGCTGACGAAAAAAGCTGCAATATGCGAAACCATATAATTCAACTGAAGCAAAACATGCAGCAGCAAATAAACCGCATAGTAATTCAAAGTATTCACTACACCGACAACGGCAAAGCGAATAAATTCAGGATTCACGATTTTCATGAGTTTCTCCATGAGCGATGTTTGCCTCCTGTATCAAGTAATGAGGCCGCTTTTTCGTCTCATAATAAATGCGCCCGATGTATTCGCCGATAATTCCGAGGCTGAGAAGCTGAACGCCGCCGAGAAACAGGACGGCGGAAATAATCGTAAAATAGCCGGGAACAATCACACCGTATTTTAAGATCCTGATGAATGTGGCCGCGATATAAATAAGCGATAGAAAAAGGATAAAAATACCGGCGTAAAAACACATTCTCAGCGGTCTGTTGTTGAACGACACAATCCCGTCGATTCCATAGTTCAACAAGTGGCGGAACGACCACTTGGATTTTCCGTTTTTCCTTTCGACGTTCTCGTAATAAACAATCTTTTGGTCAAAACCGATCCAGCAAAACAGCCCTTTTGAGAACCTGTTGCCTTCGCTCAGCTTCAGCATCGCATTAACGGCTTTTCTGCTTAAAAGACGAAAATCGCCGACGCCGTCCCTTAAATCAACCTCTACCGCATTGTTGATAAAGCGGTAATAAAGGGATGACAAATAGGAGCGCACGGGGTTGTCTCCCTTTCTGTTGCGCTGGGCGACCACTTGATCATAGCCTTCCTCATACCCTTTAATAAAATCGTGCAGGAGGTATGTCGGGTGCTGCAAATCCGCATCCATCACCACAACAGCATCGCCGCGGGCATGCTGAAAACCGGCAAGGATGGCTGCCTCCTTGCCGAAATTCCGTGAAAACGAAATATATTTCACATGCTCGCTTTTTTCGGCTAGTTTTTTAATTTCCTCCAATGTTCGATCAGTGCTTCCATCATTTATGTAATAAATTTCATAATCATAATCAATGGATTGAAATTCGTTCCTTAACGATTCATAAATCAATTTAATATTGCTTGCTTCATTGTATGAAGGAATAATGATTGAAACGAATCCTTTCTTCACTTAAAGGCACCTCTTTTGGACATAATAAAATTGCATCCGGCATCCGCTTGGCAGGATACTTGCATCTAGCCGCTTCCCACACAACAAAAGGAAAACTGTGGGCACGCTGTACT
This sequence comes from Bacillus licheniformis DSM 13 = ATCC 14580, assembly GCF_000011645.1. Taxonomy (GTDB): domain Bacteria; phylum Bacillota; class Bacilli; order Bacillales; family Bacillaceae; genus Bacillus; species Bacillus licheniformis. Next base: position 899,085 of record NC_006270.3, on the reverse strand, counting down.
ATTTTCTACAAGATTATTTTGTCATTATATCAGACATCTATGAACAAGTGGTAAAAAAATGATATTCCTTTAGCTTCAATCAGGGCAACATAACAATTTTTCCTTTTGCGACATTTTTCACATAAGTTCAATCTTCCCCGAAACCAAAGCAGCCGCAAGAGAACTTGCATCAGGACTGATTGTTAGGGGCCAAACCCCGCCGCCGCAATCAAATCCGTTTCCTTGATATGTTCGGGCAAAAGGGAGCAAGTCTTTGTCATCGGGCGAAAACCGGATCTGGCTCCGCCGCCGGCCGTTTTCGCATGACAGCTTCACTTTCCCATTCCGCAAAACGGCAACATGTTTTCTGCCGCCCGAAGGAGAGCTTTTCTGCTCTTGCTCGGCTCTCTCTGCAAGCGGAGGAAAAAGCTTTCTTCTTTCACAGTTCGTTAACCGGACGATTTGACCTCGCGGCGCGAAAGCCGCTTCATTTTCTTTATATTTGCTGACGCGGAGCGCACCTGTTTTAGTGTGCCCTTACCGTCCTCATCCAGTAAGGCCAGTGCCAGGCGGCACAGTCAGACAATGCATCATTTCCTTCTAAAGCAATGCTTAATGAAGCAGCCCGCGGGCTCCGGAGAACAGATCCTGGTAAGAAGGCTTGTCATTTTGAAATAAATGCAACTGGCTGCCGTAGTGCTCAATCCACTCTTTGACGACTCGCTCTGTCAGCTCTTTTCCTCTGTACGGGTGGCCGGCCTTTGCAAATGTCGCCTCGAAATCGCCCCACAGCAGTTCAACCCATGTTCTGGCTTGTGCGTAGCTCAGCATATGATTTTTTTCAAGAAGCGCATTTGTCAGTTTTTCAAAGTACTCTTCCACTTGGCTTTTCCCCCTTTCCCTAAGGAAAAAACTTTCTTTTTGAAAACGTCGTCCTTTTCATATACTAACCTTACGTCTTCCGAACCGAAGACGCAAATATTATGGACTTGATTGGAGGAGCCTAAAAAGAGATGCGAAATAAATCAAGAGGCTTTCCGAACATGAACAACAATAAATTTGAAGGCGAGCCCCGGGCCAAAGATGATTTTGCTTCAAAGCGCCCTGACGGAAGCACAAATACTCATCCTCAAGAAAGAATGAGGGCTTCCGGCAAACGCTAAACTTTTCTGGGATGGAGTGATTTCTGTTGTGTGCAAATCGCAAACCGTATACAAACGATTTTAACCAGATGAAAACGCAAAACTATCCGCAGCCATGGGCAAACACAAAGCATGCGCGCGCACAGGTGAACGGAGAAACGCAGCAGACTCAGGACCTCATCATTCTCCAGCGCAACACGCGCATCCGGACAAGATAGCAGTTATGAAAAGGGTTTAGGCTTTTTGTCTTAGCCCTTTTCTTTTAATAAAGAAATTGGCAGAGCCTCTTCATGATCCGGTGACGAAAGACGGTATCCCCAGGCGAATACGCCGTTTAAATAGCGGATATGGAAATCGTCGCCCCCATCTTCGATTTCGTATACGTTGCCGGCTTTAAAATCGGCCGGATCAAGAAGGTAGGCTTTCGCCATCGCGATTTTCCGTTCGTGAACGGCCAGTTCATTCACAATCCCCATTTGTTCTGCTTTTCTTGCCTTTTCGGTCAGACCCGCAATTTCCTGGTGCAGTTCGTGTGCAGTCATTTCACTGTATCTTTTCTCCATCTTCTCATCCCTTTTCATCTAAAAATTGGTCAATCAAGTCAATTGAAAATCCTTTTCTAAACAGATACTGTTTGACCTTCATTTTCGTTTCGTATGATCCGTCATAACCGTACCTCTTCATTGCTTTTTCTCCTTGCTTCTCAAGCGCTTCTCTCTCAGCGCCATCGTCGTTTTCGTAATCGGTTTCCTGAAGCGCGGCCGAAATGACATCGAAGGAGAAACCCTTTCTGACAAGGTGCTGTTCGATGGCCTGCTTCGTCTCTTTGGAGGACAGCTTTTTTTCTTTTTTCAGTACTTTTTCCGCATGCTTGACCGCGGCCTCGACCTGATCGGAAAACGAAAACGAACTGAGCGCTTCATGAATCAGTTCATCATCGATCCCTTTCAATTTAAGCTCTCTGAATAAGACATCAGGGCCTTTGCCGCTCGTTTTTCTGTGGGTGCTGACATATGCAGCCGCAAATTCGCGGTCGTCCAAATATTTATAACCTTTAAGCATATGCAGAATTTCTGTGATCGCGGAGTCTGCGACGCCTTTTTTCTTAAGATGGTCTTGAACTTCCTTTGTCGAGCGCATCCGGTATGACAAATAATCGAGCGCTTTTTTGAACCCTTTTTTAACGTCGTCTCCGTATTGAATCTCAATGATATCAAGCTCATCAAGCTCTTTGCCTTTTCGCAGGTCAAACTTGACGAGCACGTCCAGGTCGACGCTGAACGCATATTTTTCATCCAGAAAAATATTGACCCGCTCTTCATTGTTTTTCTGGGCAGAAATCTTTGTAATATATGGCATAAATAACTCCCTTCTTTTGTTTTCTTCTTTTACAATAAGGTTAATGATCATGAAAGGGAGGAATCATGATGAAGATTGCGATTGCCGGGGGGACAGGTTTTATCGGCAGACATTTGACAAACGCCTTAACCGCCCGGGGACATCACGTCTATATTTTAACAAGAAAACCGGCCGAAACCGAACAAAAAAACACTTCTTTCGTTCTCTGGCAAAAAAACGGCGCCCGTCCTGAAAAAGATCTGACCGATATCGATGTTTGGATCAATTTAGCCGGAAAATCGCTTTTCGGCCGTTGGAATGAAAAAACGAAGGCGGAGATCGCGACAAGCCGCCTCCGCTCTGTGGAGGAGTCGGCCCGCATCATACAAAGTCTTCAGAAGAAGCCGAACACCCTCATTCAGGCGAGCGCAGTCGGAATTTACGGAACCAGTCTTGAACAGACATTCACGGAGGAATCTCCAGTTTCGGCTGAGGATTTTTTAAGCAGAACGACAGCTTTGTGGGAACAGGCAGCCGAACCAATCGAAGCGCTTGGCATCCGCACCGTCTGGATGCGTTTTGGCCTTGTGCTTGGAAAAGACGGAGGCGCGCTCCCGAAAATGGCGCTCCCCTATCAATTGTTTGCAGGCGGACGCATCGGCTCGGGGCGGCAATGGGTGCCATGGATTCATATCGAAGACGCCGTCGGCATGATTTTATCTGCGATTGAACAGACGCTGATGTCCGGCCCCGTCAATGTCACGGCACCGAATCCCGTTCAGATGGATACATTCGGGCAAACCGTCGCGAAAGTAGAAAAACGCCCACACTGGCTCCCGGTTCCCGAATTTGCGATAAAAGGCGTACTTGGAGAAATGAGCATGCTCGTGCTGAAAGGACAGCGCGTCCTCCCGAAAAAAGCGCTTCAGAACGGCTATCATTTCTTATATCCCGATCTGGAAGATGCCCTGCACAACCTTCTGGCATAAAAGGCGTTTTCCGGCAAAATCCTTGTAGCTTTTCCTTTCCCAGCTGCGTAAAATGTAAGTATCTTTTTAGCAGCATACACGTACAGGGAAGGCAAATGGTGCGCCACCAGATCTCTGGTTTTAGTGGGTTCGATTCCCACCCCGAATTTTTTAATGGATGTGCAAGATACGCGGACAACTGCTTCCGCTAATTAAAAAATTCCGAGGGTGGATTCACGCGTCCCGTTCTGCTGTAAAAGCCGCCCTCAAACTAAGGAGGGGCTGCCATGCTGAAGAAACGGGAACTGACCGACTGCTATGCACTTTTTGAACTGATGATTCATCCGGATGTCTTCCCTTTTGTCAGAAATAAAGCGGAGACGATTGAAGAGTATATGTTTCATGTCAAAAACATGATTGAAGAGGAAGAACAGGGAAAGCTGATATCGCGAACAATACTTGATGAATGGGAAAACCCGATCGGCTGCATCAGCTTGTATGAAATCGAAGAGCAAAAAGGCTTCCTCGGCACATGGCTCGGCAAGCCTTACCATGGAAAAGGCTATAACCAGCGGGCGAAAGACGCGTTTTTTTGCGAGCTTTTTTATGAAAAGCAAATTGAAGCCGTTTTTATGAAAATCAGAAAAACAAATATGCGCTCCCTCAAAGCCGCGGAAAAGCTCCCATATGCCGTCAAGACTGATCTTGACTGGGCCGGCAGCGATACATTTCACCTGTATGAAATCCCGAAAGATTTGTACACGCTGTACAGCATGAGAACATTCGAGGAGGAAAACAGCCGGTTAAAAGAAGCTTAAAACTTGTATAAATGCCGCGGAAACGGACAGCCTGTGAATAACTTAGGTTTTTAGGAGGCTTAAAAGATGGCTGACAAGAAAAAACGCGAACGTTTTAAATCCACTCTGAACAAGACGCAGGAAGTCAGATATTCGCGCGAATTTAAAATGGCAGAGCGCGCCGCAAGGGAAAAATCGTAATGCATAGCGGGAGCCTGATCAGCGAACAATAAGGCTTGACCGGCCGATTATTGATGAGGAGTGATCATATGGGCAGAAATGCAATCCACAAAAACCGGGATAAAAACAAGCAAAAACTCCCTCAAGTTCCTGATCAGTATAAGCGAGAAGCTGACGGAGTGTATGAGGAATATTCAGCAGAACTCGCCGATCAGGATGACCGCGAAGCACAAGCCCGCATGCAGGCAGCTGATAAGCGCGCGAAAAAGCGGCAGTCAAAATAATAATCGAGGCCCGGGATTCGACGTTCCGGGCCTCATTCTTTAAGTTAATTCGGTAAAAAGCTGTGCGGCCGGCGTCCTGTGCTTCGCTTCAGGAATTTCCGCAGGATATCCGATCTGCAAGAGAGCTGCTACCTGCTCATCGCGCTTCAGTCCCATTAACCTGTGCAGTGTTTCATGAGAGAGAACTTCCCCGCTTTTCCATACCATGCCGATGCCTTTTTCCCAAGCGAGCAGCTGCAGATTTTGGATTAAACAGCTGACGGCTGCAAAATCATCCCGTCTGACCCGTTCGTTTTCGTCTTCTTTCATAATAACGAAGAGAAAAGCCGGAACGCTGAGAATATGCTCCCTGAACTTATTGATTTGTTCTTCCTGCATATTCGGCTTGAGCTCTTTAAACGCCGCTTTTAAATTGTCGGCATGCTTCTTTTTCCCGTTTTCCGTCCCGATATAAATGAATCGCCACGGTTCTGTCAGCTTGTGGTTCGGAGCATAAATCGCATCTTCCAAGAGTTCCAGCACCACTTCCTTCGGCACCGGATCCTGTTTAAACTTTCGAATCGTTCTTCTATTTCTGACGCAATCGCGAATACTTTGGATTTCTAGCGTGTCGTTCATGTGGCCGCCCCCTTAATGAAAATGATTATCATTGTTGATTATAATGTTAACTGCTGGCGTTTGCAATGATCTCCACTCGCTAAAAAAGGCGGTGTTTGTTTACACTTCAAAGCTTTGCTTTTCAGCAAATACAGCGGTTCCTGTCATGCGCACTTTCATGATGCCGTTTTGTTCCGCAACTTCGATTTTCACTTTTCCGTCTTTCCCCATTTCCTGGCCCTGTTCGATCTGAAAATCAGTCTGGCCCTCTTCACAGAATTCCTTTCCGAACGTTTTCATATAAGCGCCCATCACTCCTGATGCCGTTCCTGTGACAGGATCTTCGCTCGTTCCGGAATAAGGCGATGAAAAATGCCTGCCGTGAAGCTGGCAATCCCGATGGATCGTCTCCAGGCAAAACGGGTGGACAGATGCTCGCGGCATCTCGGTTAAAACGTTCGGAAATTCAGCTTGAACGGGCTTCATCCTGCGGATTGCGGCCAAATCTCTCACCGGCACAAGCAATGTCCATATACCTGTGCTTCCATAAACAACGGGCAATGCTTCATGAAAGTCCGCTTCGCTGATCCCCAGCGCTTCCGCCAATTGGCTTCTGCTTCCTGTGAAAGACTGAAAACACGGGGGCGCCTGCTCCAGCGTCACCAAAAAACGCCGATTGCCGTCTGAGGCGGTATACACAGAAAGGACGCCCGCTTTTGTTTCGACCTTCAGCTCCGCGCCAGCTTCAATCGCGCCTTTTTCCAAAAGCGCATAAAGAGAAGCAACAGTCGCATGTCCGCATAAATTCATTTCATGGCCCGGCGTAAAGTAGCGGATCCTTATGTCGGCCGACTCGCTCGGCAGCAGGAAAGCCGTTTCATTATAGCCTGCCTGTTCAGCGATCTTCTGCATCTCCCAATCGGTCAACCCGTCTGCTTCAAGCACGATGCCCGCCGGATTTCCTTGACCCGCAGTCTTTGAAAATGCGTCATATCTTAATACTTCAATTGGCTTCATTTTGATCCCCCATTTGTCGATTCGATCCTTCCCTTCCAATCATTTGCAGTATACCGCCTTTTGAGTGCTTCTTACAATGGCAATATAAAAAAAAGGCCGTTTTAATAAACGGCCTCATTTCGTTCTCCTTCCGATCAGCCTTGTCACAAGGATCATCGTTACCGGGAGAGATCGGTTTTTCCGATAGGCTAAATATTTCCCCCGCCAAACCGGCTTATATTTTTCTTTAAAAGACCGCAGTCCGCTGAAACTGTACATGTAGCTGACATTGTTGAAAATCACGGCGGCCAGCCGCTCCGTCCAGAATGACTGAAACGTTGTCCCTACATTCGATAAAGGGGCCATTCCCATATTGAAGGCCGTGTAGCCCTGTTCTTTTCCCCATTGAAATAAATAGATGAACAGCGCATCCATGATTCCTTTCGGCGCCTTTTTCGAATAGCGCATCAGATCGATGGATATTTCCCCTTCGCGGTACATCGGCATGATATTCATAAACGCGACGATCTCGCCTTCTTCGCTTTTTAAAACGGCAATTGGCGCCTTTTGCAAATAATCTTCTTGAAAAAACCCGAGCGAAAAGCCTTTTTCTTTTTTGCGGCCGAGCCATTCATCAGACACCTGCCTCAGCTCGTTGAGGAATTCTCTCGAAAACGGCGGCTGTTCGACATGGAACGTATACCCTTCCCGTTCAAAACGGTTGTAGATCGCCCTTAGTCCGGCCCGCTTTTTTCCGCTGATTGTAAAGGTGTCAAGGTCGACAATCGCCTCTTCTCCAAGCTTGAAAAAGCGGTATCCGAAGTCATGATAGAGCGCCATGTCTTCGCGTTCGATCTGATAGAAAATGACAAGATACCCTTTTTGGTCAGCCGCATGAAGGAATTCTTTGATCACGAGCGGAAACGAGTCTTCCCGGCCGGACGGGTCGCCGAGCACAACGAGGCGCTGGCCGACTTTGGCGAATTGAATCAGCGCATTCCCGTCGCTTGAATAAAAAAACCGCTTGTCCCCTAAAAAGCCTAAATGGCTCAAAGCGTTGCCGCCTTTTTCTTCTAAGAATGCCTCCAGTTTCTCCGGATCAGGCTCTTCACCGATCTCTTTCGTTTTCCTGTTAAACGCCCAGATGAAAACAGCGAAATACAGCGGAACGAAAAATAACGCAAAAAACGTCGCGAAGTCGACATGGCGTTCACTGTGAATGAAATAATCTTTCACAAGAAGATGGCCGAGCGCCTCCCAAATGTGTGAAGCGATAATATTGTAATTCAATAAAGTAAAGAGGAAGATAAAAGCTCCCCATGCGATTTGCCCGAATGTGTAGACAGCCCGCTCCCTTGTAAACTGCCCCCTCAGCAATACAAACAGGGCAAACACCACAGGAATCATGAAGACGGCGCTAATATTAAAGCCTTTAAAAAGCGTGAACAGAAAGGCAAGCGCCAAAGCGGTCAGCGTCATATAATAAGATCTCTTTGTCCTCCGATAAAGTTCAAGCGGCAGAATCAGCAAAATCAAGCCGAAACTGAGGGACAAACCGTTAAAAAACACCAGCATGAACTTCGAAATATTCGGTATCAATGTAATCCTGTCAATCGGCAGCGCCACAGATGCGATCACAATCGCTCCGCTGCAAAATGCGATGACTGAAAGCGAACCGTTCAGCAGTCTGAATAGGAGCGCTCTGTGTAAAATCAACAGAATATTGGTCGTTTCTATTGCCGGGGCAATAATCGGTTTTTCTTCGAGCCTCTTCATCGTATTTCCAGTCAAATCGGCTGCTGCAAAAATAAGACCGAACACAAAAGGGATAAACGAATAGGCGATCCGGTAGAGCACAATCGCCGTCAGAGTGATTTCCTGATCAACCCCCAGCTGGCTCATTCCGACCAAAAAAAGCAGGTCGAACGAACCGAATCCGCCGGGAACGAGACTGATCATTCCGGCCACCGAAGCAATCGTAAAAACGCCGATGACGGTTTTTAAGTCCAATTCGACGCCCATCGTTGCAAGGGAATAATACATGACCGCTGCTGCGGCAACCCACTCGATCACCGATGCACCCAGATAAGAAAAGAAGACCGAAAGCCGCATGCCCTTTTCGGCTCCTCTGCTTCTCTTCTTTTTGATCATTAAAATGACGGCCGCACCGGGAGCGATCATCGCCGTACCGGCAACAGCCAGCAGCACCCACGTTTTTTCTGTAAACAGATCCCCGGCAGGCAGAATTCCGGCAAGGACGAGAAGGCTGAGGACAGACAGCCCGAGAAGAACCGAAGACGCAAGCCAAGCGATCCCCCTGATCAGCTTCTTCACATCATCAACATGCTCTTTGTAAAGGATCGTTCTCAATCCTGCACCGGACAATCCGCCGAACCCGAGAACATTGTTAAGTGAGTTGGCGATCCATGATACTTTGATCGTTTTCCATTTCGAAACCTTCATTCCGAGGGAGCGGACCAGAACAAAATCGTATAATGTCATCGCCAAAATGGCGGCAAGTCCGAGAAAAACAAGGATGAATAGGTCAATCCGATTAATTTGATCGATAATCAAAAATGTTTCTTTAAAAGACAGCCCGGCCAGTTCTTTTTTCGCTTGAAAAAAGACAAACAAAAGAACAGCCGCCGGAATCACGATCCTTAAAATCGCCAGCGCATTTTTTTTCATGAAAAACCACTTCTCTCTAATCTAATCGCAAGATAAATCCATCACGTTTTGGGTGATAACTCATATATCTTACCTTAATTTACCGGCTAGAAAAAGCAATAACCAACGATTCCGCTGTTATGTTATTGTTAACAATCCCCTCTGAAAACAAACGGCAAACAAAAAACGCGCCCGCGGCGCGTTTTTTTCAATTCCAGCCCATTCTTTTTCGATGCGCTTTAATATGGGCAATATGGTGTTGTGAGTGCCACACATAGAGAGCAAGCGCTTGATACAGCTTCATCTCCTCACCTGTGCCAGGATAAATGTACGCTTTTTCAAAATCCGCTTCTGTCAAAGATTCAAAAAAGAGCAGCCCAGCGCAGATGCAGCGTGTCTAAAAGCGCCAGCGACAAATCCGGATCCAGCGTTCTGGCATCGGTAAGCCCGGCCCAATTCTGTTCGTCAAACGTGCGGATCAAAGGCGTCTCTTCTGTCAGCGCCAATTTGCTTCGAATATAGCCGTTCATATGGCTGTCGGCAAGATGGTGAACGACTTGGCGGACAGCCCAGCCTCCGGTCCGGTACGGCGTATCAAGCTGTTCTTCATTTAGTTCCGCCGCCGCGCTTCTCAGGAGATGCGGCGCTTGCTTCAGATCCCCGATCCATTTTTCCAGTTCCCTTTCGTCCGCTTCAAGCGGTTTGGAAAAGGTGCCGATCGGATATTTCAACTGATCCATTGTCTGTTCCTCCCTTAGTCGCAATACACTTCATCATGCTTTTCAAAAAGATATTCGATCTGTTCATAGGTATTCCTTGCTGCCGATAATTCAGGCAGATTCTCCAATGAGAAAAAACCAAGGTTTTGTGTTTCAGTCCCCGCTTCCGCCTTGCCTCCGACAATTTGACAGGAGATAAACAGCTTATAGATGTGGAAGGCGGAAGGGGGGTGGTTGTGGCGCTTTTTATCCATGACCGCCAGAAGTTTATGCGCCTTGACTTTCAAACCTGTCTCTTCAAGCGTTTCTTTAACCGCGATTTCTTTCGGCGTAAAGCCGATGTCTGCCCATCCGCCTGGCAGCGCCCATTTGCCGTCTGCTTTTTCCTGGACAAGGAGGAGCTTATGATCTTTAAAAATTACGGCTCTCACATCGACTTTAGGCGTTTGATAGCCCGATTCCCCGGCAAAAAGCTCTTTCACTTTAGAGAAGTCCGTTTCCGTATAATCGGCGATGATTTCGCAGCTCAGCTCGCGAAGCTGCTCAAAACGTTCACGATCAAAGTCATCTTTTGTATAGGCAAGCCCCGCCTGGGCGATAGCTTGAATTTCCTTTGCCCAATCCAGCCACTTCATCTCCTTTGTCATTTGCTGATCCCCCGATCTGCAGGAGCTATAGACCGGTAGACACGGTCAAGCCATTGCGTGCGTTTTTCTTCAGAGCTGTCTTTCACGCCGGCAAACAGCAGGCGCTTTACCCGCCGTACGCCGCAAAACTTCAACATCACATCTTTAACCGTCACCCAGTCGGCATCCCGCTGCCAAAACCGCAAATACCAAGACGGAGCGTCAGCCGTGTAGTAAACTGATGCCGTGCGCGCCTTCAGCAGGCCTTTTGGCAGCTTTCCTTGATATGTATAGGCTTCTCCGGCGGCAAAAACGCGGTCAATAAAGCCTTTCATGATCGCTGGCATTCCGCCCCACCAAAGCGGATAAATGAAAATCAGATGGTCGGCGTTTTTGACAATTCTTCGATATTCGGCAGTTTCCGGATCGCGATTCATATCTGAGCGCCTTTTCTTTTCATCAAATAATAGAACGGGATCAAACCGGTCTCTATACAAATCAATGACGTCATAAAAATGCTTACCGTCCTCAAGCGCCTTTATGACTTGATTTAAAATGGCTCCGTTGAAACTGTTTGGATTTGGGTGTGCATATATAACGGCAGTCTGCATATCGCTTCCTCCTTTTCGTCCTATGATGGAATTATATTGTTTATTTTGCAGAATTTAAAGAAAATGAACTTGGAGCGAATACGATGAAAAACCCTTTCCTTTTCAAAAAAATGGAAAGGGTTTTCTGTTTAGTTTGCTTTTTTCAGATCTTCATTCAGTTCTTTCATGATCTTTCCGCCGCCATGCTTCTCCCATTTCAGGACTGCCTGGTCAAAGCTTTTTCATTGATTTCCCCGAGAATAAATTGAAATGTGGCGTCATCAATGATTTTCTTCAATTCTGTTCCCCTGTCCATCTGTGCGGCAGAATACAGCGGTTCGGCCGGATTCTGGACTGCGATTGCCCGGTTGTCCTCCTCAAGCTTTTCATTTTTGGCGCGGAGCGGATCTTCAGCGCTTTTTAAAGCTTGTTTATTGACGCCAATCAGCTGGTTTAACGGCTGAATTTCCGCTTCCCACAGATGGTAGTTTTCCTGCTTTCGAAAATAGCCGCTCCCCCCTTTCTTTTCATAGTGTACGCCTTCTATTCCATACAACATCAAATTGTTGAGGTCTTCTTCAGCGATTCTGTCAAAAAATGCGAGGATTTTTCTGACCTCTTTTTCAGTCTTGACGCTTGATTTCGAAATGGCGAACATCCCGCCATGCCCGCCGAGCGCCCATGTGCGCTCCTTGCCGTCGGGGCCCTTGATCCGGTTTGCGATATCAAGCTGAAAGCCGGGGTTCAAAGCGAGTCCCTGATCACGCAAGTTCATGGCATCGCTCATCGCGCCGATATAGATTCCCGCTTTCCCCTGAATCACTAAATCCTGCTGCTGCGTTTTGCTTGTCACCGCAAAGTCCCTGTTCATCAGGCCTTCTTCATAAAGCTTTTTCATGTATGCCATTGCGTCTTTATAGGCCTCATGCTTAAAATAGGGGAAGAGATTTCCGTCTTCGTCCGTTCCCCATTCGTTCGGCGCGCCAAAGTACGAAGCCAGGGTTTTAAACGCTCCGAAGGTGAGATCATTGCGGTCGGCGAGACCGAACGTGTCGTCTTTTCCGTTTTGATCGGGGTCCTGTTCTGTAAATGCTTTCGCTATTTTATAAAGGTCATCAACGGTTTCCGGCATTTCCAATCCGAGATTGTCGAGCCAGTCTTTCCGAATCACGACTCCCTGCCTGGCCATCGGCCTTTCTCTATAAATCCCGTAAACTTTGCCATCAACCGAAATATTTTTCAATATAGTTTTATCAAGTTTTCTTAAATTCGGATAGTCTTTGAAATACGGTCCGATTTCCCAGAACATTCCCGAGCGCAGCGCGCTGACAACCGCTGAATCTTCAAGATCAGGCAATGTCATTACTTTAGGCATGTTTCCGCTTGCAAGGGTTGTATTGATCCGCTCTTCTTTTGTTGAATCCGGAACCCAGATGAGCTTCAGCTTTGTATTCGTTTTGTCTTCAATGATGTCAAGCGCCTTCTCTTTCGGAGGCTGCGGTGTGTGGAGCGGTACGAGCCAATTGATTTCAAGCGCCCCGTCCTCTTCCGTTGATGCCTTTTGCTGAGTACAGCCCGCGGAAAAAACCAAGACCAAGATCAGGCAACATAACTTTTTCATACGATCCCTCCCGTTTGTTAAGAAAACGCTCTCAAGGAGGAATGCCCGACATGCTCCATCCTAAATATTTCATAGCCGAGCATTCTTTTTCGATTCAATATATGCAGAGAAAAGGATTTACCGAGATGAACGCGCCGCATGTTCATGAAGGCTATGAACTGTATTATCTGCTGAGCGGAGAACGCACGTATTTTATTAACCAAAGCGTCTATACCGCGGAAAAAGGCACGATGATCATCATCAATCCCCACGACCTCCACCGAACGTCAAGCACGGAAGTTCAAGAGTTCGAACGCATCCTGATTAATTTCTCGCACGATTTCATAGAACCATTGCTGAAGTGCAGCCATTATCGGCTTCTTCCGTTTCCGGAAAATCAAAACTTCATCGCATTTTCCCTGCGTGAACAGGCCGCAGTCGAACATATGCTGATGGAGATGAAAAAGGAGTGCAAGCTGAAAAAAGAAGGACACGAGGATGTCGTCAGGGCGCTGCTGTTTCAGCTGCTTTTCACCATTTACCGGAGCCTTGCGGGCGGCGGCCGCAATCAAACACGGCCGCTTCACCCGATGGATGAAAAAATCTCGGAAATCGCTTCATATATCAATTGCAGCTTTCAAGAAACGATGACGTTAGACGGATTGGCCGGACAATTTTATATCAGCCCATCCTATTTAAGCAGAGTGTTTAAAAAAGTGACCGGCTTTCATCTTCAGGAGTATATCCGGCACATCAGGATCCGCGAAGCGAAAAAACGGCTTCGTGATACAGACGAGAAAATATTGGACATCGCTGCGGATACCGGTTTTAAGCATATCAGCCATTTCAATAAAGTGTTTAAAGAGATCGTCGGCATCCCGCCGCTTCAATACAGGAAAAAAAGCAGAGACATTTAATATGCAATATAGCGGAACCAGTCAAAATCAGCGGCAGCCTTTCTGCCGCTTCCGCCGTTATTGGCGAATATCCCGACCATCGTTCCCGTATGTCCCTTTGCGTCACGCGAACCCTCATCGCTTAAAAAACTGGCGTCCTCTGTACCGCCCGCGTGGTGCCAATGCTTCCCTTCATAACTGTAGTAAAAATCCCTCTTTTGCTTATTGATGACAGCTTTCAGAAACAGCGGGCCGGCCTCGGCATGTTTTTTCCCCAGCGTTTTTTGGCAACCGGAGCGATTTTCCACGACCTTGATCTTCAATCCTTCTTCATAGATCAAGCAGCATTTCAAATAATTATTCGTGCTGTAGTAGCAGACGATCCCCGCTTGCTCTCCGGAGGCCGAAGGTGAAAAGTCGAGTTTCACGCCGGCGCTGTATAGGTGGTGCTTTTCCCTTCTGACGACCGTATTTTTTGCACGGATGTCATGTAAATCCCAATCACCTGTCCACAGCCTGAGATATCCCGGTCTCTCGATCAAAGACCAGCTGGAATGATCGGGATTCCTGACAAACTGCCAGTCAAGACCGAGCGTATCCTCGTCAAAATCGTCGAAATTCTTTTCATCCCATTTGACTTGGGGGAGGTTTGGAGCGCGCTGAACAAGACTCGGGCCCTTCAAGTTGTTGATGACAAACCAGCCGTCATCCGTCCATTCGACGGGATCCAAAGCGGTCTCCCTCCCAACCGTTGTATAGCTACCTTGATTGGGCCGTCCGCATAGATACACCGCCCACCATTCTCCATTCTGGGTTTCAACGAGCTTGCCGTGTCCTGCTCTTTGAATCGGAGCATCCGGGTCTGTCTGCGTTAAAATCGGATTATACGGGCAGGGCTCATAAGGACCGTACAAATGCGTTGAGCGGGCTGTCGTAATCGAGTGGGAATATCCGGTTCCTCCTTCTGCCAATATCGCGTAGTAATAACCGTCTTTTTTCAGCAAATGCGGCCCTTCAGGCGCCCTTCTCCCAGTCCCTTCCCATATCTGAACCGGCTCGCCGGAGATGTCTGTGCATTCTTCATTTAGAGGAAAGAGCGTGCAGGCAGGACTGAGCAGCATATAGTGTTTCCCGTCGCCGTCAACGAAGTGAGAAGGATCGATGCCGCTGCCTTCATCAATGAAAACGGGCTTTGAATAAGGCCCTTCGGGGCGGCTGGACTTGATCATAATCTGTCTGCGGATCAGCTTTCGGCCGTTGATGACAGTCGGTCCGTTCAGCCTGTGCGTCGCGAAGATGTAGAAGGTTCCGTTATGATACGAAATATCAGGCGCCCAAATGCCGTGCGAATCATTGATATCCGACAGGTCCAATCCTTCATTTTCCGTGATTCCGTGGCCGATGATCTTCCAATGGACTAAATCTTTAGAGTGGGAAATAACGATTGCCGGGAAATACTGGAACGTTGAGTTCACCATGTAATAATCTTCCCCGACTCTGATAATTGAAGGGTCCGGATGAAAACCGGTCAACACCGGGTTCGTATATGTGTGTTCACCGCTCATGGCATTCCCCTCCTGCCGGTTCGACACTGAACCATTCGATATCGCACCATCCGTCCTGTCCGTCTTCTCCGCCGGTATCGGCGCAATATACACCTGCTTTGGCACCCGTCCACAGTCCGGGAACAGCCTGAAACGAATTCCCAATCTGTGTGAAATGACGCCGGTCCATGCTGCAGCTGAAACGGCAGACCGCCTGTTCATCAACAGTCACGCGCAAATAGACCATTTCCGCATGTACGCCGCGCTCTTCTGTTTTGACATCTTCCTGATCACCTTCTATACGGCCTTCGTATACAGAAAGCCGATAACCGTTTTCTGATTTCGAGAAGCCGAGATAGGCGTATTCCCTTCCCATGACAGCCAAGCCGGCCATCATAGTTTCCGACAAGGCGTTTAGCGACAATTTGACCGTTGCTGTGAAGCTTGGCCCCGAAAATTTCTGCATCAGAAGGTTCGGCAGGCGGCTCAGTTTGAACGGATGAGCGATGCCGCGGCTGTATAAGCGAAGCCGGCCGGGACTGGCGCTGAGAGAGTACCATTCTTGCTTCGGATTCGCTTCCCATTGCCAATGAAGCGCAAGGCGGTCTGAAGAAGAAAAATCATCATTGCCATGATCAAAGGGCAGTTTCACTTCTTTGGCGCCCGTCTTCGGCTTTTCCCAATGCAAAACCGGTTCTCCGATCCCGTCGCCGTTTATGTCTTCACCCATCAGCGGCCAGCCGTCGAACCAGCGGACAGGTTGAAGTTGCACAACTCTGCCGAATGCTCCGCGATCTTGAAAGTGGATAAACCATGACTCTCCGGAATCAAGTTCAACCCAGCCTCCCTGGTGCGGACCGTTAATGACCGTATTTCCTTGGTGAAGGACAACCTTGTCTTCATAGGGACCGTAAATCTGCTTGCTCCGCAAAACCGTCTGCCAGCCTGTCTTCACCCCTCCCGCCGGAGCAAAGATATAATAATAGCCGTCTTTTTTATACAATTTCGGTCCTTCAATCGTAGGGTGGTTCAGCGTGCCGTCAAAGACGATTTCTCCATCGTCTTCCAAAGCCGTTCCGTCTTTTTTCATTCGGCAAAGATTCAGCTTGCTCTTGATCCCGATTCTGCTGTTTGCGTAAGCATGGATCAGATAGGCATTTCCATCGTCATCCCAAAATGGACAAGGATCAATCCAGCCCTTTGTCTTTTTGACCTGTATGAGAGGCTCCCATCCTTTAAACGGATCTGATGTTTTGCTCATGAAGATTCCTTCATCAGGCGTTGCGAAATACACCCAGAATTCTCCGTTATGGTATCGAATGCTCGGCGCCCACGCTCCTTTGCCATGAGCAGGGGCCTCATATTCGCCGAAGGGGAGCTCGTCAAACACATGGCTGATCAATGACCAGTTCACCAAATCTGTCGAGTGCAAAATGGGAATTCCGGGAAAACAGGAAAAACTTGAAGCCGCCATAAAAAAGTCGCTGCCTTTCCGAATGACATCCGGATCTGAGTAGTCCATGAAAAGAACGGGATTGCAAAACCGCCCGCCGTCAATGTTCGGATTCCAGACAGGCGGATGATGTTTCGCCTTGCCAGTCAGGCTTTTTGCCATCAACCTTCACCCCTCATTTCCAGATTTTCAAATTCATGTTAGCATAGCTGCTGCCCCTGAATCTTTGTTATTAATGTCTGTTTCTTCTCATTCTTTGCTTTTGTTGTCCTTTGATTGAATGGCATAAAAAAAGGCGAAACTGGAGTTTCGCCTTTTCAAACGGTCAATCTGATATCAATACCTGATGCCGGGTCTTTAACAAACCATGCGTTTTCTTCATGCTCAACGGCATAACCCGAGCTTTTCAGTTTTTTTGCAATTCGGTCAAGTTCCGCTCGATTCGGTAAAAGAACCGTGTAATACGCCATGCCTGCCGCATCAAGCGGGGCAAATGGCGCATGCTGTCCGGCCCAGATGTTTAAGCCGATATGATGATGGTAGCCTCCGGCAGAGACAAAAAGCGCTGACATGTGTTGATAATCTCCTGTGATATCAAATCCCAGTACAGAGTGGTAAAATTCTTTCGCCTGCTTCAAATCCCGGACGTGAAAATGGACGTGTCCGATTTTTGTTTCCGGGGGAAGACCTTGCCATTCGTGGCCATCGGCTTCTTCCAGAAGTCCTTGGACATCAACCGGCTCCGTACCCATCACGTAGTTCCCCTGCTCATCGCGCTTCCATCCCTCTCGCGGACGGTCGCGGTAGATTTCGATTCCATTTTGATCAGGATCTGACAAGTAAAACGCCTCGCTGACAAGGTGATCTCCCTGGCCGAGTTCAATGCCGGCGCGGATCAAATGCTTCACAGCCATGCCGAGCTGCTTTCGGTTTGGAAGCAAAATGGCAAAATGATAAAGGCCTGCTGCCGATCGTTCAGGAAGAACAACAGCATTTGGAATCTCCTCAATGATCAAAAGCGGATTTTTTCCGTCAACTGTGAACTCCGCCGTTTTGCCGTCCTGTTTTAATACTTGAAAACCGATCACATCCCTGTAAAAAGAAACCGATCTTTCAAGACGGCTCACCTTCAGCTTGACATATCCGAGCTCAGTGCCCGGGTGGATTTGCTGCGTCATCTGTTTTTCCTTCTTTCCTTGATTTCAGGATCATTTCCCCAAGGGACAGCATGCTGCTTCCGCTCAAGGCCAAGTATACAGACATTGCAAGAAGCGTAACGTCAAATTCATAGCCTGCGCCTCCATCCGTTCCCATGAAACCGGCGGAGAGCTTAACAGTGAAAATGGCCCCCAGCATGACAATCGCAAATAAAAGGCCAATCACACGTGTACCGAGCCCGAGAATCATCAAAGCCCCTCCGGCCAATTCGATAATCGCTACGATATAGGCGAGAAAGCCCGGAATTCCGACACTGCTGAAGAATCCTACAGTATTTTCAATCCCGCCTTGAAATTTTGAAAGCCCGTGAAGCAAAAATGTAAGACCTGTAACCAAACGTAAAATTAATGCACCTAATTCGTATTTGTTGCTCATTATTTTCTCCTCTTGTTCAATTTTTATTTTAAAGACCAATGACGAACGCCAACTTTATCCATCTATCAACATATCCCCTTGAATAAGTCTGCAGTGTCCTCCTTTTTTCGTTCGTTACTTACTTTGTGTAAGTTAGTATATATAAATAACAAACTTACGTCAAGACATTTTATGAGCTTTGCTCATTCATTGATATACCGTTATAATAGACCTAGAGAGGTGAGGAACATGAGCCTATCATCTTTATGTCCGAAATTTGAAAAAGGAATGAAAATGATAAGTCAGCGCTGGAACGGATTCATCATTCACCAGCTTCTTAACGGCCCGCAGCGGTTTTGCCATATAGAATCTTCCCTTCCCATCAGCGGAAGGCTGTTATCCGAAAGATTAAAAGAACTCGAACACGAGGGCATCATCCACCGGCATGTGTATCCAGAAACTCCGGTGCGGATCGAATACTCCCTGACTGAAAAAGGGCAGGCGCTCGAACCGGTCCTTAAAGGAATGGAAAAATGGTCGCAGGAATGGATCGATCTGGACGAAGCCAATGAACGGGAAAATCATTAAAAAAGGCGTGCATCTCAGGTGCATCGCCTTTTTGTTTTGCTGATTAATTCCGCATATTTTCAAGCTGCCCCCAGCCCCCCGTCTTTTTAACGCTTGCCTGAACATCAATTTTTAATCCTCATATATTAAATAGGGAAAGATGACGAAGATGTCTTGAGAGGAGAAAGAAATGCGGAGATGCTTGAAAATATTAGTTCTGATTAAAACGTTTTGGAAGACCATGCCCAAACATGAAGTAAAGTATAAAATGATGAAATCTCTTGAGGAGTTTGCCGAAGTCATGTACTGGCATACGGACGGCTATCTTCCGGATATATTGGACAAAATCCAATTTCGTCCTGATTTCATTTTCCACTACGACATTGCCTACGGCTTCTCATTGTCCCCAAACATTAGGGGGCTCAAAGATACAAACATCCCCACCGGCGCGTTTGTGATCGATTCTCATTTTAATAAACAGATCAGAAGCAGCTATTTCGAAGACAACCAAATTGATTTAATTTTTTCAGTGACAAAAGAGCATTTTTTAAATGAATACCCCCAGTACAAAGACAAATTCAGATGGGTTCCATGGGCAGTTGATCCAGAAATATTCAAGGACTGGAAGTTGAAGAAAACGATAGACTATTTGCTCATGGGGCTTGTACATGAAGGAAACAAAAGATATCCCCCAAAAGGAAAATACCTTTTTAGGGAGGCTGTATTGCAGACCATGAAGCATGAAGAAGGGTTTGTTCACCACCCCCATCCCGGCAATGTCATAACTGACGAAGAAGAAATCAAGCAGGCTTTTTTGAATGAAAAATATGCCCAGGAATTGAACAGAGCAAAGATATTTTTCACATGCGGAAGCGCCCTCCGCTACCCGTTGTTAAAATTTTATGAAGCCCCTGCCTGCAGAACGCTGTTGCTGGCGGAGCCAAATCAAGATATTTTCGATCTTGGCTTTAAAGACGGCACCCATTTCATTGCTTGTGAAGTTGAAGACTTTTATGACAAAGCAAAATACTATCTTCAAAATAAAAAAGAAAGGCAGCGTATCACAGACAACGGCTACCGTCTCGTTCATTCACAGCATACCTATCATGCGCGTGCACAAGAAATAGTAGACACAATAATAGATTTTTTAGAGCAGCAGGAACAATGATGAATAGATCTATTTTTCTTATCGGCTGGATTCTTCCCGCACGCATTTTCTTTCCGGACATATATTTCTATTACTGATGATTTAAAAGATTTCGAGGTGAAAAACATGGGAACGGAAATGCCAGCTGAATTTTATGATCAATTTATTGACCGACATCTGATTCCGTTTGAAAAAAGCCCGTGGAGAAAGGTGTATGAAGAAGCTGCACGTTTATTGCCGGAGTCCAAAGATGAAACGATTGTCGATATCGGCTGCGGCACTGGGAGATTCGCAAAGCTTTTATATGACAAAGGATACAGAAAATATTTAGGCATCGATTTTTCCAAAGGAATGCTTGAAGAAGCCAAAAGGTATAATCCCTCGTTTACTTTCATCGAAGGAAATGTATATGACGAGGCGATCGTCCGGATGCTGCAAAAATATCATGTTTTTGTTTTGCTGGAAGTGTTAGAGCATATAGAGAAAGACAAAGCGTTTTTATCGAGTCTTCCTCAAGGGAGCGACATGGTGATTTCTGTGCCTAACTATGATTCACGCGCCCACGTCCGCCACTTCAAACATATTGACGAAGTCATCGAAAGATACGACGGCATTTTGGATTTTCAGGGCACCGAAAAAGTTGTCATTAAAACATCTGAACGGCTGAAGAATGAAATTTACGTGCTGAATTGTAAAAAAAGGTAAACATCGGCATAGAGCGAGCTAATGTGGATAACCTGTGAAGCGTTAGCTTGTCTTTGCATTAAAAGAGCATCCCCCAATCGCACATGCAAGTCTCTGCAGCTTGCATGTGTCATTTCAGGAGATGCCATTTGCACCGGCGCAATTATGATTGGTTCAGCAGCTTCTCGACCCTTTCACGGACTTGCGGAACCGAAAGACCGATAATAATTTGCAAGGCTTTTCCGTTTCTGACGACACCGTGAACGCCAAAGGACTTAAACGTACTGTCCGGCTCCACTTTTGACTCGTCATACACGCTGACTCTCAGTCTTGTCGCGCAGTTTGTCACCTCCGCAATGTTTTCTTTTCCGCCGAGCGCTTTGATGCAAAGAACCGCCTGATCGGTCTCAGCAATTTCCTGCGCCGCAGAAACCTCTTTTTCGGATTCTTTTTTCGCCTTGTAATCTTTTTTCGAATAAAATTTTGTCTCCTGCTGCTGGTCTTTTTCACGCCCCGGCGTGGCAATATCCAATTTTAAAATCAAGAACCTGAATACGAAGAAGTAAATGGCGGTGAAAGACAAGCCGATCAAAATTTGAAAAACATAAGTGCTGCCGTGCTGATGAAACAGAGGGATCCAGTTGAGCGTTAAAATCTCGATTAAACCGCCGCCCATATTTCCGACCACCCCTGCAGCATACATCAAGGTTGCCATCGTCGCGGCCAAGAGGCTGTGTACGAAAAACAGCAGCGGCGAAATGAACAAAAACGTAAATTCAATCGGCTCCGTGATCCCCGCAATTACCGCTGTCAGCGTGATCGGAATCAGCAGACCGGCAACGATTTTTTTCTTTTCTTTTTTGGCTGTTACATAGATGGCTAGTGCGATCCCCAGAATTCCGAAGATTTTGGAGTTTCCGTGGAGCGCGAATCCGCCTTGAGGAAAGAGCTCTTTCAACGGTTCAGAGCTTGCTGAAAACTCGCTGAGATGCTGCGCCCAATAGGTGACAATCCCGCCTTCAACTACGGCCGGGCCGAAAACAAATGGCGTGTATATGAAGTGATGCAGGCCCGTAGGGATCAAAATTCTTTCTAAAAATGTGTAAACCCATACACCGAAAGCACCTGAGGCGACAAGGAAGCTTTGCAGCGACGCAATGCCGTCCTGCACCATCGGCCAAATCCACGCGGTTGCCAGTGCTACCGGAAGCATAATCGCAAATGAAATAATGACGACGAATGAAGAGCCTTGAAAAATCCCTAAAAAATCGGGCAGCTTCTTATCAAAATAGCGGTTGTGGATATAAACGACAATCGATGAAATCAGAATCGCCCCGATAATGTTCGTATCAAGGGTTTTGATGCCGGCAATTTCTGCAAGCCCGCTTGTTCCTCCTGCTTCCTGAGTCATATCAACTCCGAAAAAGTCGCCCCATACAGTCAAAATAGCGCTGACAAAATAATTGAAGGTCAAATAAGTAGTAAGCGCTTCCAAACATGCCCGCGCTTGCGCTTTTTTTGCCAGTGCGATCGGAATTCCGACCGCAAACAACAGCGGCATTTGCCTGAAAACGGTCCAGCCGCCTTCCTCAAGGATATACCAGAATTGATACCAAAAGGTATCCTGACTGGCAAGCGATCCCATCAGCTGCTCATTCTTAAATAATGTGCTGAGGCCCACGACGATCCCGGCAAAAGCAAATAGCAAAACCGGCACAAACATGGCGCTTCCGAACCGCTGTACTTTTTGCATCAATGCGAATCCCCCCTGTTACTCCTGATTTTTCTTTTCTTCAGCATAGTCGACATAGCTGCGAAACAGCGCTTCCCCAACGAGAAAAAAGGGTGCAAAAGCGGTCAGCTCTGTTTTTGGATAAACCGTCACCGTCTGGCTCGGCGCATAGAGATTGTAAGGAGTGAGCTGGGCGAGCAGATTATTTTTCAAATTCGTCAAAGAGATAAAAGGAATGCCTTTAGCCGACAAAGACTGTGCCTGCGGAATCAGCGACGGGGTTTCTCCTGACAGCGAAATGATGATGATCAGATCGGCCGTGCTAAAATCAGGAAACATGAGGTCGAAATCGATTTGATCTTTGATCACCGTCAAATAACGGTGCTGAGAAACAAACATTCGCTGCAGCTCATAAGCGCACGTCGTCTGAGCCGTGCCTGAACCATAGACAAAAATCCGGTCCGCTTCGTCAATGAGCTGGCACATCTTTCGCAAATCCGTATTTTTCAAATATTTCATGCTCGCTTCCATATCCCTCATGAGGCTTTCAAAGGAACGGCAATCTTCCCGCTCTTCTTCCCGCTTCTCGGCCTCCCACTTCAGAAACACCCTGAACTCGCTGTACCCGCTGAAATCCAGTTTTTGAGAAAGTCTTAAAATCGATGTGCGGGATACATTGCACTTCTTTGCTAATTCGTTGATGCCCAGCTTGTAGCAAGTGTCTTGATGGTTCAAAATATATTTCAAAACATGAAAATCGTTTTCGTTCAATTTTTTATAATGCTTGTTCATTAATTCTTCCAACTGCATCATTTTCACCCCATTTATTCTCTGTCTCTATTATATAAAATACGAGAATAAATGGGGGGATATGCCTGGGCTGGCGGTCTGGCTCAGGAGCCCCAGGCGCTTTCATCCTTAAAGCGACGGCTGAAGATTTTCCGCGGAGAGCTCCGGCCAATAGCCTTTGTTCGCTTCAATCAGATCATCGAGAATCAGTTTGGCTGTTCGTGCATTCGGCACAGTCCGCGACAAAATCAGAGCCTGCCAAAGCTTTTGATACGATTTTTCAATCCAGGCTTCAACGACAAGCTTTTCAACCGACACCTGCTGTTCCATCAGCCCTTTTTGGAACTGCGGTATTTTGCCGATTGTGATCGGCTCCGGACCGTTCTTGCCGACAATGCAAGGCACCTCTACCATCGCCGATGAATCGAAGTTTTGGATCGCTCCGTTATTTTCAACGATTAAAAGCATCCGTTCACCGGTATTGAATGCAAGGGCGCGCGCAAGGTCGACAATATATGAAGCATGATCATCAATTTCGATTTTGCTGCCGGCGCTGGATTGGGCTTTTGCGATTTTTTCACACTCGCCGAAAATGAATTTCTCCCGCCCTTCCATTACTTCGTTCGCCCGGGTAAATTCAGGGTTTGATTTTTTCACCATATCATCAGGATAAAAATAATATTGCAAATACGTATTTGGAAGCGTCTCAGGATCGAGTTCAAATACTTCCCGCGCTTTTTTGAACGTGTCATTCCAGCTCGCCTCAGCCTTTTCATGCTCCTGTTCCGGAATATAGCCGAACCTCCTGACATGCTCTTTGATCGCCGGCATCAGATCGTTGCCGTCTTTATCACAAATTGACGTCCACCAGCCAAAATGATTAAGGCCGTAATAGCGGACAACCATCTCCTTCCGCGAAGACAGTCCGAGAATCTGAGCCATCCTGTCTTCGATACCGATCGGCATATCGCAAATGTTCAGCACTTTTGATGTCGGCCGCAGCCTTCTTGTCGCTTCGGCGACGATTGCAGCCGGGTTTGAATAGTTCAGCATCCACGCGTCAGGCGAATAGGTTTCCATATAATCAATGAGCTCAAGCACGCCGCCAATCGACCTCATTCCGTACGCAATCCCTCCGGGTCCGCACGTCTCCTGGCCGACGACTCCGTATTTCAGAGGGATCTTTTCATCGAGCTCACGCATTGCATATTTACCGACTCTGATATGAGCCATGACGAAATCAACATCGGAAAACGCCTCTTCCGGATCGGTCGTCGCTAAAAATTGAATATGCGGAGCTCTTTCTTTAACCAACACTTCACAGGCGCCGGCTATTTTGTCTTGCCGCTCTCCATCATTGTCATACAATTTCAGCTGTCGGATCGGGAAATCATCCAGATTGTCCAAGAGCATCAATACAATCCCCGGGGTAAATGTGCTTCCTCCGCCTGCAATGACAATCGAATACGTTTTATCCATTTTTAAAGCCCCCTTATAAGCGTTTACAATTTACTTATATCATGCTGAAGGAGCCGTTCCAACAGGTTCGGGGGAGACAGTTCCTATACTCGCGTTCTGTTTATTTTCCCGAAAAACGGGAACTTTCCCGGCCGTTTTATGTCGTGTAGAATAGAGACAATTCACGTGAATTGGAGTGTGTTGTTGATGATGATCGCAATCGGTTTATTTTTACTGGCGGGTTTGGCTGAAATCGCGGGCGGCTATCTCGTATGGCTGTGGCTGAGGGAATCCAAACCATTGTGGTACGGGTTGGCCGGAGGGCTGACTTTAATCATTTACGGCGTCATCCCGGCTTTTCAGGCATTTCCATCGTTCGGGCGCGTCTATGCCGCGTACGGGGGCGTATTTATTATTCTGGCTGTGCTTTGGGGGTGGCTGGTCGACAAAAAAACCCCCGACCTCTATGATTGGGCCGGGGCTGTGATCTGTTTAGCCGGCGTCAGCGTCATGCTTTGGGCGCCGAGAGGCTAAAGGTTATATTTTCGAAGCCGCTTGTAAAATGTGCTTCTTGGAATTCCGGCCAGCTTGGCCGCTTCGGACACATTTCCTTTCGTTTTTTGCAAAGCTTCCATCATCGTTTGTTTTTGAACACGTTCTCTGAATGTGAGCCGGTCTTCTTCAGAAGGTGCGCCGCTGTTCCAATCGAGTCCGTCCAGCACCGCGCTGTATTGGGACGGATCGATCAGTCCGCCTTCCGGAAATAAAACCCTGAGCCTTTCAAATGTATTAAAGAGCTCACGGATGTTACCAGGCCAATGATATTCCTGAAGCCGCTTGAAAAAATTCGGCGGAAACTCGGCCTTCCACTCGTGTTGTTGTTGATAGTGGCGGAACAAATCAGGTATGTCCTCTTTGCGCTCTCTGAGCGGCGGTATTTTTACGGGGTAAACATGAAGGCGGTAATACAGATCTTCACGTATCTTTCCTTTTTGGAGAAGGTCTTTCAGATCACGGTGTGTTGCTGTGATGATTCTGATGTCGAGGGGAACTTCACGGGTTCCGCCGATCGGAGTGACCTTCCGCTCTTCGATGATCCTTAAGAGCGCCACTTGCATCTGATAAGGGATCTCACCGATTTCATCGAGAAAAATCGTACCGCGGTGAGCCTGTTCAAACTTCCCTTTTGAACCGCGGCGCTTTGCTCCTGTAAATGCGCCTTCGGCATAGCCGAACAATTCGCTCTCCATCAAGCTTTCAGGAATGGCGCCGCAGTTGACGGCGATAAAAGGGCCGTTTCTCCGTGCGCTCGCCTGATGAATGGCCCTCGCGGCAAGTTCCTTTCCGGAGCCTGTTTCCCCCCATATGTATACATTCGCATCCGTCTTAGCCGCAAGCCTCATGTGGTGAAGCGCCTGCTGAAACGCCCGGCTTGTTCCTGTTTCACCCGGATAGATGAAACGGGATACGAGTGATGGAGCTGTTTTATTGCGGGACACTTCAGCCAGTGCAATCGACTTACCGAGGGGCCTCCCGTCTTTGGCGGAGAAAATTGTCTGCTTGTGCCCCCCGGCAAACCCGCGCTCATACAGATCATTGACATCCATTCTCCTCCAGTCGGAAAAACGTTCCCGCACCGGTCTGCTCGCGGCTACGATTTTGTCTTTTTCATTGCAGACGATAAACGGCTGATCCGAATCGATTTTTTCAAGACAATGGCTGATGAGCTCGGCTTCGTTTTTTTTCGTATGTGCGCTGATCTCGCGTTCGATGGCGTGTGCGGCAGTGGCAGCCATCCCAAGCATAAAGGGATGCCTTCTATCCGTGAGGCAGGAAATATCGATTAAACCCATAACGGTGCCGTCTTCATCGCGAATCGGTGCAGCAGAACAGCTCCAATGGTGGGAAGCGACCGAAAAATGCTCGGTCCCGTGAATGGTGACAGCTTCGCCGATTTCAAGTGCGGTTCCGATGGCGTTCGTGCCGACTTCTGTTTCCGTCCAGCGCACGCCCTCGACAAAATTGATTTTTTTCGCCTCTTCAAGCGTCCTCCGGCAGCCGGCCAAGCTTAATACGTACCCGTCGGCATCGATCAGGAGCGCCATCATTTCCGACTCTTTTAATTCACGGCTGATATTGTGTAGATAAGGCAGGGCGATATCGAGGAATAACGAGTGTTTCTTTTTTTGAGCGTCGAATAAATCCTTTTTTAAAATTGACTGTCCTTTATCTAAATACGGATTGACATTTCGATTTTTGCAGCGGTACCATGATTCCATGACTCTTTTGTTCAAGCGGGCCTGATCAAGAAGCCCTTCCTGAACAAAGCGTTTCCACGTATTTAAATAGCAGGGCGTCGGATTCATTCCATCCTCTCCTCATGCTTTTTCCTCATTATATTATAAAAGCGCTTTCAATATCGATAAAAAAAACTCCGCACTCTCACGCTGTGCGAAGTTCTCCCTTATTCAGCAGTGAATGGCCCGACCTGCGGCTTGCAGCAAAGCTTCGTGAATCGTTTCCGAAAGAGTCGGATGGGCCGCGATGAAGTGCTCCATTGCGTCTGCCGTCAGCTCTGCATGCAACATTACGGCTGCCTGGCCGATCAGTTCGGTTGCTCCCGGACCCACGATCGAAACCCCGACAATTTCCTGATACTCCGGCTCTATGATGATTTTGACCTTGCCGGCAGTTTCATTCAAAATAAGCGCTTTTCCGTTTGAAGAAAACGGAAACTCTCCGATACGAACATCCCTGTAGCGCTCCCTCGCCTTTTTTTCATTTAAGCCGACGCTTGCGATTTCAGGCGAAGTATAGATGCAGCGCGGAATAATGTCACTGTTGACCTTCATGTCTCTGCCTGAGGCATGGGATGCGGCGACGGTTCCTTCGTGAAAAGCGGCATGCGCCAGCTGAACCCCGCCTGTGATATCCCCGCACGCATAAATATGCGGGATGTTTGTCTGCATATGCTGGTTGACATGAATCCCTTTCCTGTCATATTGGACTCCGATATGGTCAAGCTTCAGATCATCAGTCCTCGGCTTTCGGCCGACGGCGACGAGACATCGATCAGCTTGAATATTAAAGCTGTCATCGCCATTTTTCAGAAAGACGCGCTGCCTGGCAGGATCAAGACGCTCCACTTGTACAGATGTGAAAACACGGACGCCGGACTCCTCGAGACTTGTGCGAAGAAAGGCGGCAATATCCGGATCTTCCTCAGGCAGAATCTGTTCCGCCTGCTCGGCTATGATCACGTTCGCTCCCAGCCTGCTGTATATACTGGCAAATTCACAGCCGATGATTCCTCCGCCGATAATAAAAATCGTTTCAGGGATGGACGGCAATGACATGGCATCTCCGCTGTGGATGATCCAGCTCCCGTCAAAAGACGCAAAAGGCAGTGCGGCAGGTGCTGCCCCTGCCGCTATAATCACATGCCCGGCATTGATGACCTCCTGTTTTCCGTCCTTTTCAACAAGTATGTCGTGTTCGGACAAAAACGATGCTTTTCCTTGCAGAACCTTGATTTTATTTTTATTCATCAAATATTCAATACCCCCGGCGAGCCGCTGAATGATCTCTCTCTTACGGCTTTGGACGGCCTCCCACTGAACCGTCGGGCTTTCGCCTGACAGCCCGATTCCGAATGCGCCGGCGGATTTTATTTTCTCGAACATATCTGCGCTTTCAAGAAGCGCTTTGGTCGGTATGCATCCTTCATTTAAACACGTTCCTCCGAGGGAACCATCTTCAATCAGGATGACTTCTCTGCTATTTTTGGCCGCTGTAATCGCCGCCACGTAACCCGCAGGTCCCCCTCCTATAATTGCAAGTGTCACAGTCTATCCACCTTCTCTCTATAAAAGAATTGATGCCGGATCTTCCAAATAGTTTTTCACATCTGAAAGGAATGCTGCAGCAGGCGCACCATCAAGCGCGCGGTGATCAAAAGTCAGACTGAGCGGCAGAATGGCGCCCTTTGTCAGTTCTCCGTCTTGATAAACGGGTGCCGAATACATTTGGCCGACTCCGAGTATCCCGGTTTCCGGCGGATTCAAGATCGGGGTAAAGTGCTCGACACCATATGCGCCGAGGTTTGTAATCGTAAATGTCGATCCTTCTATTTCATCGTGTAGAAGCCGGCCTTCCCGCGCTTTTTTGGCGTACCATTTGATTTTCTTGGCCAATTCGATCAGCGGGAGCCGCTCGGCATGGCGGATGACGGGAACGGCCAGGCCTTCGTCCAAAGCGGCCGCCACTCCTAAATGAACATGCTCAAAGGTCGCAAGCCTTCCGTCTTGATAAACACTGTTCATGGCCGGATGATCCAAAAGCGAAAAAACAGCTGCCCTGGCGGCAAAATCAGTGATCGTCAGCTTCGTATCGTATCTTGATTGAGCGGTTTCATTAAGCTGTTTTTGCAGGACTGTTAATTTCGTGATGTCCGCCTTCATCGTAATCGTCAGCTGGGCGCTGTTTTGCAGGCTTTCCGTCATTCTTGCGGCTATCGTTTTCCTCATCGGGCTTGCCGGCGGCCGCTCTTCAGCTTCAGCCTTAGCCGCCTGCTTGTTCGGCCGGCCGGGAAGCGCCTGCAACACATCCGCTTTCGTAATTCTCCCCCCGGGGCCTGTGCCCTTCAGCGTTTTGATGTCTATATTTGCGCTTTGCGCAATTTTGCGCGCAGCCGGAGAAATTTTAATCCGTTCTTTCGTGGGATCCGGCTGTTTTGTTTGGCTCTCCTGCGTTTGTTCGTTTTCATTTCCGATGCGGCAGATGACGGTTCCCGGCGGCACTCCCTCTCCTTCAGATACTTGGATGTCCAACACGGTTCCGTTTGCCGGAGATTCGATTTCCATTTCGATTTTTTCGGAATTGATGCTGGCAATGCTTTCTCCTTTTTCAACGGCTTCCCCGACTTTTTTATTCCAGACGGAAACCGTACCTTCTTTCATCGACATCCCCAATTTCGGCATGACCACTTCGACAGCCATGTTCTCCTCTCCTTTCCAATCTTTACACCGTATGTGTTGATGTTTCTCCGAGCATCTCAAGCACGGTGTTCACGACTTTTTCCGGCGTCGGCAAATACAGGTCTTCAAGAGGCGGTGAAAATGGCACCGGCGTATGCGGAGCCGTCACCTTTTTAACCGGTGCGTCAAGCGAATCAAATCCTTTATCTGCCGCCAATGATGCGATATCCGCGGCGATGCTGCATCTCGGATTGGCCTCATCGACGATCACAAGCCTGTTTGTTTTTTCTACGGATGCAAGGACGGCCTCTTCATCAAGCGGCGAAAGGCTTCGCGGATCAAGGATTTCGGCTTCGATTCCCCGCGCTGAGAGCTGTTCCGCCGCTTGAAGCGCCGTATGAACCTGTTTGCCGATTGCAACAATCGTTACATCGGCGCCTTTCCGCTTGATATCTGCTTTTCCGATTGGAAGCGTGTAATATTCTTCCGGCACATCGCCTGTCATGTTGTACAGCGTTTTGTCTTCAAAAAAGATAACCGGGTCCTGATCTTCAATCGCAGCGAGCAATAATCCTTTTGCGTCGTACGGGGTCGACGGCACAATCACTTTCAGTCCGGGAATGCTTGTAAATAGGGCATACAAGCTTTGCGAATGCTGGGCGGCCGCCCTAAAGCCGGCGCCGTGGGTCGTCCGGATCGTAATCGGAACTTCCGCTTTGCCGCCAAACATGTAGCGGAATTTCGCTCCCTGGTTCAGCACCTGGTCCAAACATGTTCCGATAAAATCGTTAAACATCAATTCCGCGATCGGCCTTAAACCGGTTGAAGCAGCAGCCATGGCTGCGCCGATGTACCCCGCTTCACTGATCGGCGTATCAAGGACGCGCTCCCGTCCAAATTCCTGAACAATCCCTTTCGTGACGCCGAGCACACCGCCCCATGCTTCATCATCCTGCAGATGATCGACATTCGCTCCTCCTGCGACATCTTCCCCCATTAAAATGACGTGATCGTCCCTTCTCATCGCAAGTTTGATCGCTTCATTCAATGCGGCTGACATGCTGATTTCCCTCGTCATGTTTCCTTCCCCCTTCATGAATTAATAGGATACATATACATCCGTCAGCAGTTCGGTTTCTTCCGGATAAGCGCTTTTTTCGCTGAATGCGACCGCTTCCTCGACCGCTTCTTCAACTTCTTTTTCAATCCGCGACTGCTCTTCTTCACTCATCAGCCCTTTTGCCAGCAGTTCGCTTTTGAACACGGCAATGGCATCTTTTTCTTCCTGATGCACCGCTTTTTCTTCATTTGTTTTGTAGCGCTGGGCATCTCCTTCAAAATGGCCGTAGTTCCGGTATGTCATACACTCAATGAGCGTCGGTCCTTCTCCGTTTTTGGCACGCTCTATCGCCCGGCCCGCAGCCTGGAAGACCGCGGCCGCATCTTTTCCATCAACGCGAACGCCCGGAATCCCATAAGCGGCCGCACGATCTGCGATCGACTCGCAGCTTGACGCATAGGAAAACGGAGTCGCTTCGCCATACCCGTTGTTTTCGGCGACAAATATGACAGGGAGCTTCCAGATGGCGGCAAGGTTGATCCCTTCGTGAAATGTCCCCTGGTTGTTGGCGCCGTCGCCAAAAAAGCAAACGCTTACATTTTTAGTCTTTTTATACTTTGCAGTGAGAGCTGCTCCGCAGGCCAAAGGAAATCCCCCGCCGACGATTCCGTTTGCGCCTAGCATCCCTTTGTCAAAGTCTGCAATATGCATCGATCCGCCTTTTCCTTTACAAAGTCCTGCAGATTTTCCGTATATCTCGGCCATCATGCCTTTCAAGTCGCACCCTTTTGCAATGCAGTGCCCATGGCCGCGATGTGTGCTCGTGATGGTGTCTTCATCATTCAGATGAGCGCAGACGCCCGCAGCGACCGCTTCTTCTCCGGCGTAAAGATGGACAAAACCCGGCAGTATTCCTTT
Source organism: Bacillus licheniformis DSM 13 = ATCC 14580 (assembly GCF_000011645.1). GTDB lineage: Bacteria > Bacillota > Bacilli > Bacillales > Bacillaceae > Bacillus > Bacillus licheniformis. Next base: position 867,806 of record NC_006270.3, on the reverse strand, counting down.
AGCAAACAGCTGATGAACCTGATCTTCGAAATAGCGGATTTCCAGCATTTTTTGATACATCCACACTGCTTTTTCCTTTGTCAGTGCCTCTTCCATATGAAAAAACCTCCTATCTTTTTTACTCACACGTTATGATGCAAAAATCGTGCCAGCTCTCCGAAGCGAACATAAGCCGCTTTTCAGGCGGACATCCTTTCAGAACAAGAGACAAAACGAGACAGATGTCTCAATTTGTCTACTTCGTCAGTTGCGGAAATGTCGTTGCCGCGGTTAGAATGAACGGTAGAGACGAAGGAGGTTTTTTCATGAAGAAAGCGTATGTTTTTTTAATCGACGGATTCGAAGAAATTGAAGCGATAGCAACAATTGATGTTTTACGAAGGGCAGAAGTTGAGACCGTCACCGTCTCGCTTGATCCATCGCGCAGCGTGAAAGGCGGACATGACATTGTCGTCGAGGCAGACGTCATGTTTGACGATGCTGATTGGCAAGAAGCGGATATGCTGATTCTTCCGGGCGGAAATGTAGGCAGCAAAAAAATGCTGGAGCATCAAGCTCTGCATAAGATGCTGACAGAAGCGGCAAATGCAGGAAAATATGTTGCCGCCATTTGTGCGGCAACGATGACGCTCGGAAAAACGGGGCTTGTCAGCGGAAAAAAAGCGACCTGCTATCCGGGAGTTGAAGAACATTTAACAGGGGCGGATGTCACCGCACATGAAAACGTCGTCGTTGATGGAAATATCATTACTTCCAGAGGGCCGGCGACCACGATCCCGTTTGCCCTCAAGCTTGCCGAACTGCTGAACGGCAAGGAAAAAGCCGGTGCAGTCGCCAAGGGAATGCTCGTCTGCTAAGACGGCATTCCTCTTTTTTATCCAATAAAAGACGGTATTGACATCATAAATCTTAAAAGATATGATATTTAAAAAGTAATTCCGTAAAATCAATAATCGTAATCTCATGCAAAAGAGCTTTAGCATTCGGCTATAATCCCATTATGGTCGCATGAAAAAGCAACCTTTACCATGCATGACATTAACATTTTGATAGGACGGTATATTTCATTTTCCCTATACTCTTGTATAAGGAAAAGAAATATACCGTTTTTCAGGAGGATATAGCATTGGAAAAACAGAAGGTGACGAAGGGGTCTTTGGAGGCGGAGATAAGCAAAGCCTTAACCCAATGGGAAAAAGACTATTTGGGACGCGGATCCGTATCTGTTAAAACAGATATTATAAGAAATATGGTCATCGTTTCCCTGAACGGTATTTTGACGCCCGCCGAATACGAACTTTGCAGTACAAAAGAAGGCCTGCTGTCAATTAAAAGAACCCGCTCCGGTTTGGTGGAATCGGGTATAGAGCAGCTGAGCCGCATGATGAAGAAGCTGACCGGTGAAGAGACGATCAGCTTTCATACGGATATCAGCACGCGCACAGGCGAACGGATTATGGTGTTTAAATTGGCAAACGACCTGCAAAAAAAATTGTCATAGAAAAACGGAAGATCTTTAAAGCATGAACATGAGTTAAAGATAAGCCGGTATCATTCAGAAAGATTGGCTGAAATAGGCCAGTCCTGAATATACCGGCTTTTTTTACGTTTTCAGAAAGGAAGGCAAGATATGAAACAGTATGTTCTATTCCATCACCCCGACGGAGGGATGCCGGATGTTTGATATGCTAGATTCTTTATTTTGGCTGAAAATATTTTTCGCGTCGCTTGCGCTTTGTTTGTTCAGCGCACTGCTCGTCCTGAATCGAAAGGTTCCATTGGCATATGTACGGATTCATGCCAAAATCATCGCCCTGCCTCCGCTTGCCGCGCTGGCAGCATTGATAACGGCAAATCCCGGGCAGGCTGAAGCTTCTTGGCGCTTGGATTCGCTTGCTTGGCTGATCGCCTTGTTTGTCTTGACTATCGGCTTCATCGTCCAGCGCTACTCTGTCCGGTATTTATTCGGCGACCGCTCCTACCGTAAATTTTTTGTGCTGCTGACGCTTACGACAGGAGGAGCTTCATGCGCCTGGCTGAACGATGATCTTCGCTGGCTCCTTTTATGCTGGGGGATCACGCTGCTCGGCTTGACTGCGCTAATCGGCTTAAACAGCGCGTGGCAGGCGGCGAAAAATGCCGCTTTGTATGCGGGCCGGATCTTTGCGCTCAGCTGGCTGGCGATAGCAGCTGCCGCTCTTTGGCTGTCTCTTTCGACGGGACACTGGCGATTATCATCCGCCATAGCGGAAGAAAGCCTTGTACAGCTCAGCTCATGGGAGAAAACCGGGATCGGCCTCCTCGTCATTTTAACGGTGATGATTCCTGCGGCACAGTGGCCGTTTCATCGTTGGCTGCTCGATTCAGCAATCGCTCCGACTCCCGTTTCCGCAGTCATGCACGCCGGACTTGTAAATGTAGGCGGCGTCATGCTGACTCGTTTTGCACCGATGTTCAGCGGTGATGTACTGCAGCTTATTCTGCTTGTACCCGCCGTCCTTTCCGTCTTGCTCGGAACGGGCATGATGATCGTCCAAACGGACTACAAGCGGCAGCTCGCAGCTTCAACGGTCGCGCAGATGGGTTTTATGCTCGTCCAATGCGCATTAGGGGCCTATATTGCGGCTGTTATTCACCTCATTTTGCACGGCCTGTTCAAAGCCGCCCTTTTCCTGCAAGCCGGATCAGCGGTGCGCCGTTATGAATCGTTCGCATCTAAACCGGGCAGACCGGCTCTTTTTTGGAACATGATAGGCGGCGTCTTTGCTCTTGCTCTCGTCATCGGAATCTGGGCCTCAGCTACGGACGATGGCTATCAATTGATCAGCGCCCTTGTTTTAGGCTGGGCACTGTTCATTGCTTGGAGGCAGCTTGTCACAGCCAATTACGGACGCGTCACACGAATTGCCGGACTTTTCATTTTAACAGGGGCTTCACTCGCGTTCGCCATCATTCATTCCGTTTTACACGGGCTCCTGAAGGATGCTGTTGTACAGGGGGCTGAGCCGCCTGCAATGGCGGCCGTTTTGACGGCAGTCGTTTTGTTAGCCGGCAGTGCGGCCGGCGCGTTGATCGTTCGGCAGCGCTTTGCATGGTCCGGCGCACTTTATTTACGTCTTGTGAAAACGGGTGAACCCCATTTCGAATCGGTCGAAGAACGGCCGAATTATCTTGACCAATATCTTACTCAGGGAGGTCGCCAATCATGAAAGCAGCACCCACATTGTCTAAACAATTGATATTCCAATATGAACATCAGACTGCGGACTTTAATATGGATGAGTTGGTTCAATCAGCAGCACGGGTCATCGCGCCGCTTTGGCCGATTGAAACCTTTGCCGCTCGTCATCCGTGGATGGGCCTTGAAGAACAAACATTTGAACAGACGGCCCGGCAGCTTAAACAGCAGCTTCATGTTGATATCTACCCAAAGTCCTCCATTTTCCGTTCCGCAAAACAACGGGGAGAAATCGATGAAACGATTCTTGAAAAAAAGCTGATCAATTGGCTCGATTCACATCAGCCCGGCATGCAGAGGGAAACAGCGGAGGCATTTTGCAAAGCCGCCCTCAAGCTGGACGAAATACCTGGACAGCTCTTGAGATCCCGGCAAGTGAAAAAGCTTGCCAAACAAGCGGCCCGCGGGACAATCGATGGCCGAAAAACAAGCTTTATCAAACCGCTCAGCGTTTTTGCCGGACAGAAAAGTGCTCACCTCCTTGACCATCATGTGATTAAATGGTGCAAGCTGTTCCTTGATGAATCACAATCGGCATGGCGGCTTCCGCATCGTGAGAAAGGGTTTTACAGCGCATGGCGGCAGCTTGTTGAACATGATCCCGCTCTGTCGCGCGCAGAACGCCAACGCCTGAATGGATGGCCGGAAGAGCCGCGGGACGCTATGAAAAAAGCGCTCCGAGCGTTTGATATTTCCAATGCAGACGTTCAGGCATACCTTGAAGCTCATCTGCTTTCTCTGCCGGGATGGGCCGGGATGATGCTTTGGCGTTCTCAGCAATCGCAGGACGAAGAAGAACTGCTGCTCGAGTATTTGGCTGTCCGGCTTTCAATGGAATGGATGCTTGTTGAGCCTTATTTACCGCTGCCTAAGCCGAATCCTGAAAAAGAGATGCAGCTCGTTCCTTTGATTGCGTCCTGGCTGCATTGGGGCGGCCTTACGCCTGAAGAATGGCTCGAACTTTCCGCAGCAGAGCAAAAAGCGAGATTAACACTCGCCCGCCGCTTTGATGATATAACGCGCAGGCGTCTCTGGCTGGAAGCTTGGGAACAAACATACGCCGCTGAGGTAAGGAAGCTCATCACGGCAAACAAACCTGCCGCTGCTGACAAAAGCGAAACGGTGCTGGCCCAATTCGCATTTTGTATTGACGTCCGTTCAGAGCCGTTCCGCAGGGCATTGGAAAAGTCAGGCCCTTTTGAAACATATGGAACAGCGGGCTTTTTCAATATGGCAATCGAAACGTGCGAACTAGGCACTAAACACAGCCACAGCTCTCTGCCGGTCATCCTAAAACCGCAGCATCGAGTAGAAGAAACGGCCGAAGAATTACCCTTTAAGTCGTATCAAGAACATAAAAAAGCGGCAGCCTCACTGAGCTCCGCCTTTAAAACGATGAAACAGAATCTATTGGCGGGCATGCTGCTTCCCGAAGTGAGCGGGCCTTGGCTGAGCCTGCAAATGGCCGCGCGCAGCCTTGTCCCCCGCGCAGCCGGCCAAGCATTCAGAAATGCGCGGAAAACATGGCTGAAGAAGCCTCAGACAAAGCTCTCGCTTGATCGCACGGAAACATCTGAAGCCGGCATTCCGGTCGGATTTACGGAAGAAGAAAAAGCCGCCTATGCCAGACAGGCATTAAAGATGATGGGGATCACAGACCGGTTCGCTCCGCTGGTTGTCATTTGCGGGCACGGCAGCAGAAGCACGAATAACCCTTATGCATCGGCACTGGACTGCGGCGCCTGCGGAGGCGCATCTGGCGCTTTCAACGCACGCGTCCTAGCCGCTTTATGCAATCTTCCAAGCGTCAGAGAGAGGCTTCGCTCCGACGGCATTTTTATTCCGGATGATACGGTATTCGCTGCCGCAGAGCACATTACAACTTTGGATGAACTGCACTGGCTCTATGTACCTGAGCTGCCGGCTAAAGCTCAACAAGCGTTTGACCGCATCAACTCTGTGCTTCCCGATGTGAGCCGTACTGTCGGAGCCGAACGCTTAGAAGAGCTGCCGCAGCTCGGCTATCAAAATCCGCGGAATGAAGTTGAGCGCTTCGCCGAAGATTGGAGCGAAATCCGTCCCGAATGGGGGCTGGCCCGAAATGCCTCATTCATCATCGGCACACGCCGGCTTACACGGGGGGCCGACCTTGAGGGAAGGGCTTTTCTGCACAGCTATGACTGGCGGAATGACGAGGACGGCTCCATCCTTAGCGGCATCATTTCAGGGCCTGGAACAGTGGCCCAATGGATCAATCTGCAGTATTACGCGTCAACCGTTGCACCGCATTATTATGGAAGCGGAAATAAAGCAACTCAAACCGTCACTGCCGGTCTCGGCGTTATGCAAGGAAATGCAAGCGATCTTTTGGCCGGTCTCCCATGGCAGTCCGTCATGCGGTCAGATGACGAAATCTATCATGCGCCTCTCAGGCTGCTGATCGTGATTGAAGCGCCGGATGATGATATCGAACGGCTCCTTGACCGCGATCACAGCTTCCGGCAAAAGGCGGAGAACGGATGGATTCATCTGGCATCTATTAATCCGGAGGGAAAATGGAAGAACTGGACAAACACGATAAATGAATGAGGTGAAATGTCATGGAAGAAAACAAAAAAATACTCATGATTATCGGAATGGAGAAACAGCTTGAACAGACCATCTGCCGGGCAGCAAATATTCAGCCGGAGGACGCCCTCGTTTTAAAAAGCGTCTTCCCTGATATTTCACAGCCCTACGGTGATTTCATGAGGGATATCATCACCCTTGTCCACCGGAACAAAGCGGAAGAAATCTGGATTGTCCGCGACAAATACGAACCATCGGCAGATGAAGATATTTCTGACCTTTTAAATAGAGACAAAGATTTAAAAGATAGAATGCAAACTTTAGAGTACCTTTTCCAAAACTGCAGTCCGGAATTTACGCAAGGCAGCATTGATGAATGGCTGTCACCGAGCGAAAACGTGGCCGAAGGTGTACAAAAAAGCGTCGCCGCCATCCGCAGGCACCCGTTAATCCCTTTGCACGTCAAAGTGAAAGGATTTCTAATCGATAAATCGGTTTTAACGGAAGTTGAAGCTTTAAACAAAAACGGAGCCCGTTAACAGGGCTCCGTTTTGTCTTAAACGCAGGCATCTTTACACGACAGCAGACCGCTGATAAAATCTCTGAATATGCATGGTAATGTAGCACAGCTCTTTTTCCGGAAATTCAAAGCCATACTCCCGCTTCACAAATGCCCCGATTTCTTCTGCGCACATAAACGCTTGTCCAAACTTCTTTTTAATGAGGCTGATCATCTCACCATCCATTTCGTAAAATGTCTCTCCCGACTCGATATGCTGAATGGCGAAACGGAGATGGTTGACAAGCCTCTCATACGAAATCGTCTCATCCTTTATTTTAATGTTGAGTTTGTTTTCGATGATCTCGATAATATCCTTGATCATCGTTGTGAGATCGAGCGTTTTTGTCATATCTCCCGCGTTTGTTTTGGCTGTGTGGATATGCAGCGCAATATTGGCGACTTCATCCTCGGGGATATCGATCTTCAGCTTTTCTTTAATGAGAGCCTTTGCCCAGCGGCCGATTTGAAATTCTTTCGTGTAGAGGACTTTGACTTCTTGAAGCAGCGGATTTTTAATGACCATTCCCTTGCTTAACCGTTCTATCGCGAAGGATAAATGATCTGAAAAGGCGACATGGATTCGCTCATTGATTTTGATCCCGAGCTCTTTTTCCGCATAAGAAATAATATCCTCCGCCACCTGAATATGATCTTCCGGCAATGTTTTTAAGATCTCCTCGAATTGGCGGTATTCTGATGAATCTTTCATCACGAATATTTTTTCAATTTTAGATCTGTCGACAATATCATTCTTCTTTTTTTGAAATGCGATTCCGGACCCTAATACGATCTTTTCCTCGCCGCGATCCTTTACGACGAGCGCATTGTTGTTTAAGATTTTTTTTACTTTCATAGCTGCCTTCCTTTCATCCTGTTTTAATGAATGAAAACGGAATTATTCTTTTTCATCTTTAAAGCCAAGACACAAAGTCGCAATAAATGCTGAAATCACCGCAATCGCAAAAGCGATTAAATAATGAATGAGATTGGCGGTGCCAAGAGGGAGAATAATTGAAATCATCGGGATGCCGGACAATCCGTAAGAATTTGCCGCCACGTGTGTGAAGACGGCGTATGCACCTCCGAGTGCGCCTCCGATCGATGCGCCGATAAACGGCCTGACGAGTTTCAGGTTGACGCCAAACATGACCGGTTCGACGATTCCCAAAAAGGCCGTGAGAGAAGCCGGAATCGCAATCTTTCTGATGCCGTCATTCTTTGTTTTCAAAAATACGGCGAGTCCCGCTCCTCCCTGCGCGACATTGGCCATCGACCATATTGGAAGCAGAAAATTGACCCCGTATTCGGGATCTGCGAGCAGCGACGCTTCAATCACATAAAAACTGTGGTGCAGGCCGCTCAAAACGAGTAAGGCGTAAAGCCCGCCAAATAAAAATCCGGCGCACGCCCCCGCAAAATGATAAACAAACCCGAGACAGTCGCTTATGAAATGGGCGATCATCAGTGAGAGCGGGCCCATGATAAACAGCGCGGCAAACCCGGAAGCCATGACTGTAATAAACGGGGCAACGATCAAATCTAAAGAACTGGGGACGATTCTTTTCAAGAATTTTTCGATTTTGCTCATCATGTAGACGGATAAGAGAATCGGAATGACTGTCCCCTGGTATCCGATCAAAGGGACTTCAAGGCCGAATACTTCGATGGATTCCGGCTTTTGGCTGCCGAGCATTGAAGGATCGAGCAAATCAGGATGGGTCAAAATACCGCCGATGACGGCGCCTAAAAATGGATTGGCTCCAAACTGTTTAGCCGCACTGAACCCGATCAGCACAGGCAAAATGACAAACGCTGAGCTTGAAAAAATGTCGAGCATTTTCATCAGCGGGCCGCCATAAGCGCCGAGGCTGAATTCTTTAAGCACACTAATGAGACCCATGAGCAATCCGCTCGCAACGATTGCAGGAATGATCGGCACAAAGATGTCTGACAGCGTTTTGGCAAATCGCGTCAATACGTTCATGTTCGGCCGCGCCTCCCGACGGGCTTCTTCAAAAGGAGCCGGATCGCTGTATTGGATCATTTCCTTATAAATTTTATTGACCACACCTGTACCGAAAATGATCTGGAACAAACCGTATCTGAAAAAAGTCCCCTGCACAGACTCCATCTTTTCAATAGCAGCTATATCGATTTTTTCTTCATCCCTGACATTGAAGCGCAGCCTTGTCGTACAATGGCTGATGCTGATGATATTCTCCGCGCCTCCAATGAGGGGCAAGAGTTCTCTTGCAATCTCTTTATGCTGCACCCGCACCTACCTCCTCCAATTTTTCTATCCTATCAAATCAACAGAAGACGATCAAAATGAAAAATGTGTCATTACGTCTAAAGCCCCCTGGCGAAAGAAACAAAAAAAGACCTAAAACATGCGAAAGCATCAGCCGATAGGCGCAAAAAAGCACACTAAGGGCTGCGGTTCCTTTAGCACATTTTAGGTCTTGCCTGCCTTACCAGTAACAATCCCGGCGATATTGGTTCTTAATATGATTCTATTCTCTTCGGCCATGGACATCAATAGTGCAAACCACCTATATATCCTGCATATATAAAAAAGAGAAGGCGCTACAAGCGCCTTCTCTACGTATTCAGGTGGCAATTGCGCGTTCCTTGCAGCCGGGCCGTTCTTCCCCCTTCTAAACCCATACTGTCAATCTCAATGTTTTCATAATGGCTTTCTTTTTCAATTCAACCAACTCTTTCCAAATTTTCGCGTCCGTCTATTATGACGCAGAATTCAGACATTAGGCAAGCTCTTTCTGCTTCGTCTCGGTCCCCAAAAAGATGATGGCTGCGACGGCCGCAACAACGGCGATGCAGAAGATGAAAAAGATCATTGAAATCTCTGTTCCCCGGGCGACGAGATAGCCGACAAGAAGCGGGCCCAGGATGCCGCCGATTCGGCCAAAGCCGGCTGCCATTCCTGCGCCGGTCCCCCTGATTGACGTCGGGTATTGTTCCGGGGTATAAGCGTAAAGCGCACCCCACGCACCAAGGTTGAAAAATGATAAAAACATGCCTGACACAAGCAAAAGCGCCAGCGATTCAGCCGATCCGAAGAAGTAGGCGCTGACAGCCGTCCCCAGCAAGTAGACGGTAAGCACCATTTTCCGACCGGCTTTTTCAATCAGCCATGCCGCGGAGAAATAGCCGGGCAGCTGAGCCAGCGTCATAATCAGGACGTACTCAAAGCTCTTGATCATGCTGAATCCTTTCATCACCATGACGCTCGGCAGCCAAAGAAACATGCCATAGTAGGAAAAGACGACGCAAAACCAGACGATCCACAGCATGGCCGTAGGCCGGGCATATTTGCGGGACCAGACGCTTTTCACATTTTCCATGATGGTCGGCTTCCTTTCCTGCGCAAGCTTCTCATATTTCGGAGAATCCGGCAGGGCAATCCGCAAATATAAGGCGTAAAAAGCCGGTATCGCAGTTATCAATAAAGCAATCTGCCAGCCGTAGGCCGGAATAATAAAATACGAAATGAGCGCTGCAGCCAGCCAGCCGAATGCCCAGAAACTTTCGAGCAGGACGACGACTCTTCCCCTCCGATCAGGCGCAACGGTTTCAGATACGAGCGTAGATGCGACTGGAAGCTCTCCCCCGAGCCCCATTCCGACGAAAAAGCGCAGCACTAAAAATGCCCACAATGTCGTCGTTAAAGCGGACAACCCGCTGCCGATCGAGAAAAACAGCAGCGTAATAATAAAAACATATTTTCTTCCGACGCGGTCAGCCAAAAGGCCAAAGACAAATGCCCCGACAGCCATGCCGATTGAGTTGACGCTGCCGATCCAGCTCATTTCCTGCGGCGTCAACTTCCATTCCGCGTGCAAAGCGGCGATAATAAACGATAATATACCAACGTCCATGGCATCAAAAAGCCAGCCGAGGCCTGCGATGCCAAGCAGTCTGCGCTCTGAAACAGGACGGTTCTTCATACTCACAACACCTCTTTTACTCTCTTAGCAGTTTACATGAGTATTAGTTTACACCTGTCTTTACACTTTTGTCACGAAGAAAATGAGGCGCCGTCTTTTTCAGTTTAATGAATGTGATGCGGGCGAAACTTTTCTTTATGGTGCTTCCACTTTGGCAAAAATCCGTCTTCCCGCTCTTTTTCATAGCGCTTTTCAATATGAGACTTGATTTCCTTTCCCCTTTCCTGATCAAGTATTCCGTACTCCACATACTTATTGATCAGCTGTTTTTTCTTTTCCATAATGTCCTTTTGCAAAGAAGCCAGTTCATTTTTCTGCTTGTCCGTCAACTCTTGATAAACGCGTGTTTCCCCGTAGGCAGAGGGCATGACAGCCGTACATGACAGCGGAATGACGAGAAGCAGGCAAACGCACAGTTTGCGCATCATGCAACATCCTTTCTGATCTATGATTCATTCTATTTTTTTCTTTTTTGCGGTGTTTATGCATAAAAAAAGCCGCTTAGTAGCGGCTTTCTGTTATGGCTGCAGCGACTTTTTTCCGCGCCGTATATTCATCAATACGCGCCAATGCATCTTTAATGTCCATGCAGTTGCTGAAGCTTTCATCAATTTTTTGAATACCTTCCTGATATTTTCCGTCAGTGAGCACTTGTTCTGCTGCATCTCTCAATCTTTCAGCATTCACTTCTTCTGCAAACAGAGGATATCCCGCATTCAGCTCTTTCAAGCGCTGGGCGATCATCGGCTGATCTTTATCATGCGGAAGCACAACCATCGGGACACGGTAATGGATGCCTTCATTGACGCTGTTCATGCCGCCGTGCGTGATGAACACATCGGCCTCTTTAAGCACCTCTAATTGCGGCACATACGGGGCGATGATAAAATGCTCCGGCACTTCTTTAATTTCCGCGTAGTCCGATTTTTCGCCAGCGGCGATGACAACCTTGCCGTCGAAATCACGAAAAGCATCAATGCACATATTGAAAAAATCCGCAGTTTTGCCAAGTACGGTTCCCATTGAAATATAAATGACTTTCTCATTCTTCAACGATTCTACCGGAAAATCGGTCTTGTCCAGGCGCTTTGGAAAACGCGGGCCGATAAACAGCACATCATCCCCAAAACGGCCGCTGTCAGGCTGAAAATACCGGCTTGTATACACAACGGTCAGCTCCGCCTGATTGCTCATAAACTGTCCTGTATGCCTAGGCGAGACGCCGTACTTTTCTTTCAGTTCCGCAAGCAGGTCCTCACATTCTTTGTCCAAGTGCAGCTCCGCGCCTGAATCCGGATGCAACGGCAGAATCTTCTTATGTTCTTGTCCGAAGAGAAATGAAGCCGACGAAGCGATTCCCGGAATGTTCAAATAATCCCTGACCAATTCACCCGCACCGAATGTGTCATAATACACGACATCGAACGAAATGCTTTTGGACAGCTCTTTTACAATGTCTAGAATATACAGCGAGGTTTTGAGATGAATTTTTAAAAATTCAAGAAGGCCGGACGGTGAATTCGGATCAATATGCGCGTTTCTCACCAGATCTTTGTATAAATGAACGGTAGCTCCGACGCCCTCCAGCCTGTCTTTATACTTTTCTGTTGAAAGATAGTGCACATTGTCGCCTCTGTCAGCAAATGCTTTGGTGATCCCTAATGTAGGATTGACATGACCTTCCGCCGGAAAATTGACGATTAGAATATTTTTCATGATCATAACTCCTTTTTATCCTTTTTGAAACAGGTTGACATCAATTGAGCGCCTGATTAGACTGATGTTAGTTACTACTAACTATCATAAAATGGGGGTAAACACCTTTGCAAGAGACGAACGAACGGATCATATCTGCTGCTTTAGACTTAATGCAAAAATACGGATTCAAGTCGGTGACAATAAAGGATATCGCGCTTCATTCAGGCGTCAGCGAGATGACGGTCTACCGCCACTTCAAAACTAAGCTTGGACTTTTGGAAGCGGCCGTTCAACAATTTTCTTATATACCAGCCTTTCAGCGCGTATTTGAAAACGATATCACTTGGAACCTGGAGAAAGACTTAACATTGATTGCAGAATCGTATTTGCTTCATATGGAAAAAAACAAGCCGCTCTACCTTATCGCTGTTCAAGACGGCGGAAGGATGACTGATCTTTTCGGTTCTCTGTTAAAGCATATGGAGGAGCTCCTTTGTTATTTAACAGACTACTTTCGGACGATGCAGGACAAAAACCTGATGAAAAAGGGAGATGCAGATTCACAGGCCTTCGCTTTTCTGTCATCTTTATACGGATACTTCTCGTCTGGCGCATTGGCTGGCGGCCGTTTTCAAAAAGTCGCTAAAGACACTTATATTAAACAGATAACCGCCGCCTTCTGCGGCGGCTTGCATGTATGATATCATCCTTCAAACTGAAGGATGGATCGTTAATCATTTAGCTCTTCAACATCCTTCAGCTTGATTTCCGTATTTTTTTCAAAGGAGGTGCTGTATTTAAGACAGCCGATCTCCTCGTCTTTAATATCTTCCCCATCAAAAATGTTGGCATTAATCGTCACGCTTTCGTAGTCGTACCCTTCTTCATTCAACAGGCGCTGAATCTTTTGCGCCGTATTGTATACTTCTTTTCGGCCGGCATTTTCGGCATCAAGTAAAATATGAATCTGCATCGGCTTGTCTAAGCGGATGCTTTTCTCCCATTTTGCGTCATTTTTCAGCTTTCCTTTTAATACTTCCACATGCACGTCAACGTCTTTCAGTTGGTCTATGCTTTTTGATAAAAGCGCTTTGATTTCTTTTCCTGCTTCTTCTCCAAGCCGCTCCATCAGCGGTTCATTGAGGTTCTCTTCATAGATTCCGTCCGTGTATACTTCAGGTTGAACAAACCCTCTCAAAGTAAGCAGATAGGGATCTTTGCGCTTTGGATCACCGGTGTCAGTGACTTCAAATACATATTCCGTGAACTTGAAATTATAGATGCCGCTGTCGATCCGCAAGTCTTTTTCAGGATAGCGGTCAGTCAAATAATGCTCAAGCGCCGTTTGAGACAGCTTCTTGCTTACGGGATTTCCGTTGAAGGCGTTGTAAGCGGCAAGCACAAAGGAAACGAGCAGCACAATCAACACGCTATACAAGACTTTCTTTTTCATCATATCAACTTCTTTCCTTCAGCTTTAAGAACAGCCAGCCGATCATCATCCCAACCGCGGCGAAAAAACAGTGAATAACAGCGAGCACGAAAGCGCCAAAGACGGCATACAGCAGGTGCTCCACAACCCCTGTACCGCCGGATGCGTCCCATTCGGCCAGAATATCCCCCATCCCCCAAACGAAAATCGGCGCATAGGTGAGGAGCATTACGAGTTTCATATCCCGGAAAAACAGATACCCCGCAAACCCAAGCACGGCGTACCACAAAATAAAGCCGAAGCTTTCATTTAACAGGGATGTGCGAATCGCGAGAAAAAATGAAATCGCCATAAACATCAGCTGGTACAAGGAGAGCTTTCGATTGATTCTTTTAAACATTTGCCCTTCATGAACAGACGACTCGATATGTTCCTTCGGAAGCTCGTCTTCCGACATCTTCAAAAGCTTTTGAAGCTCCTCATCGTTTTCGGCCGCTTCCTCAATCCATTCAGCCGTCTCTTTGCTTAACAGCCCCTCATGGTATAAAGGAAGCAAATCTTCGAATATACTGCGTTCCTTATCCTTCATCATACCCCTCCATTTCTTGCTGAAGCTTGACCTTCGCCCTGTGAACCCCCACCATGGCATCGTTTTCGGTTTTGCCTGTGAGCATGCCGATTTTCGTAGATGCGGAGGCTGACAATCTCCTGTAAATTCTCATCAAGCCGGTTGATTTCCTCGAGAAGCCGCCGCTCTTTCACGGTTTTCAGGAAGTGTTCTTCCGGAGATAAGCAAGCAGCCTTAACTTGGTGAATCATTGTGTTTGCCCCGGCTTTCGACGCTCCTGAACGAAAGTGTTTTTTTAGCAATCGCAAACACCCGTGTTTTGATTGTCGGCTTTCCCAAAAATGTGTGGGAGCCAGCCTTTCACAGCCTGATAAAATGCTTCCTGTGTTAAATCTTCCGCTGTTTCTTTAATTTTTCCATTCACTTATTAGTACCGCTGACCTTCTTTTCGTTACAAAAATCACATAAAAAAAAGAGACAAAAATGAATATTTCATTTTGCCTCCCGATATCCCAATCGCCAAACAAACATCTTCCGGTCTCTCGGATGATGCCCTGTCCTTTATTTTGAGGGCCCTGCCAGCGATTTTAAAAAAACTCATTTTTTTCATGTTCACCAAGTTCCCGGCCTTCATCGACAGCCCGCTTCAGCGCCTGCAGCATATAGCCGATTCCCCGGTATCCCGCCAGCGGGTATATGATCTGCTGTCCGCTGCCAAACACGTTCCTCAGTACAGGCCTGTATTTTTTTCCGCCGAGCATGACGATTTCATCGCAATCCATCAGGTTTTTCCGTTCACCTTGAGCCTTCAGCCCGCCATCCGGCATAATCTCTGGGTGGCGCATCCCAAATGTGACGTCATAGTTTTCAGGAACGATATCTTCAGGTTTTAAAAAACCGTGTTTTGCTGAAAGAATCACCCAATCCGTAAAAAATGTCTGCGCATATGCGCGGCACGCCCGGTGAAATGGGCTTAGATAGACATCCTTTGCGGCGGACGGGCCGATGTCCGGATCAACATCCCAGATTTTTTTCGCCCCGCACGGGATGATGCAAAGTCTTTTCATCATGTATCCCCCTTTTGTTTCCGCTAAAAAACGCCTTTAAAAAGGCGTTTTATTTCAGCTTCAGCGATACGACCGATTCGACGTGCGCCGTCTGCGGAAACATATCGACAGGCTGAATGTATTCTACATGGTAATCCTTCGCCAAGTACTGCAAATCTTTCGCAAGTGTTGACGGATTGCATGAGACATAAACGAACCGCTTCGGCTTAACCTGCCTGATCGTATCAAGGAACGTGCGGTCACAGCCTGTTCTTGGCGGATCGACGATGACGACGTCGGGCCTGAAGCCTTCTTTTGTCCATTTCGGCAGCCAGTGCTCGGCCGTTCCTGTTACATAGCGCGCATTTTCGATTCCGTGCTTTTTGGCGTTTTGGTTGGCGTCATCAATCGATTCTTTGATGACGTCCATGCCGCGGATTTCTTTTGCCCCGTCGGCGATCCACATTCCGATCGTGCCGACGCCGCAATATGCGTCGACGACTTTTTCGCGCCCGGTCAGTTTTGCCGCTTTTTTCACTTCGTCATACAGCTTGACTGTCTGGATCGGATTGAGCTGAAAAAAAGCGCGGGCGCTCAGCTCAAATGAAACCTCTCCGAGAAATTCCTGAATGACCATATTGCCGGCTAAGAGCCTTGTATCATCGCCGAAGACAACCGATGTTTTGGCTTTGTTGACGTTTTGAATCACAGATGTCACTTCAGGCAGACGCTTCTTGATTTCTTCTGCAATGAGCTCCTTGCGCGGCAGGTCTTCTTTTGACGTGACAAGGACAACCTGCACTTCCCCCGTCTCGAAGCCGACCCTCGTCACGATCGTGCGGACATCGCCCGTGCGCTTCCGTTCGTTGTAGACGGAAATGCCGAAGTCTTCAAGAACCTGCTTGACGGTTTGCGTCGTTTTGTTCGTCGCCGGATGCTGAACAATGCATTCCGTAATCGGGACAAGACGGTGCGAGTCAAGGCCGTACAGCCCGGCCACCATCTTTCCGTTTTTCGAAAGCCCGAGCTGAAACTGGCTTTTATTCCGATAGTGCCACGGGTTTTCCATGCCGATCGTCGGCCTGATGTCCATTTTGCCGATGTCAAAACGGGTGTGCCGTTCGAGCGATTGAATGACGATGTCCCGTTTTCCTTTCAGCTGCTCTTCATAAGCCAGATGCTGGAGCTGGCAGCCCCCGCATTGCTCATAGATGATGCAGGGCGGCTTGACGCGGTGCTCTGAACGTTTGCGCACCTTTTTGACCCGCCCTTCGGAAAATTTCGGATGAACCTTTGTCGCCTCGACGACGACTTCTTCTCCCGGCAGCGCGCCGGGGACGAAGACGACTTTTTTCTTGAAGTAGCCGACGCCTTCGCCATTGATGCCGAGGCGCTTGATCGTCAGCGGAAATTGCTGTCCGACTTTTAATTCTGCTGATGATCCTTTTTTGTCACGTTTCACTGGTGTTCTCTCCATTTCTACTCGATGCTCCTCCATAAATACAAGGAAGCATAGCTTAAATAAGGGTGCCATTCTTTGCTCATTTCAAGCATTTGTTCTTTTGTCGGTTTATCGTTTAAGCCAAAATGGCGTTTGATGGCATTTTGGATGCCGATATCGGCTGCCGGAAACAGATTGGGACGGCCGAGTCCGAACAGCAGAACGTTTTGGACGGTCCACGGGCCGATTCCTCTGATTTTCACCAGCTTTTCCATAATATCTTCATCTGATAATTGATCAAGCTCATCAAGATCTAAACGGCCGTCTGCGATCATCCTTGATGTATCGATGACATATTCAGCCTTTCGCATGCTGAATTGAAGTTCGCGCAGATCGTTGTAGTCAAGCTGTGCAATCGTTTCGGGAAGCGGATAAAACCAGACCCCGTCCTTTTGCTCTCCAAAAGTGTGAACGAACCGCTCCGTGAGCGTATAAGCAAAAGACAGGTTCAGCTGCTGGTGGATAATGCATTTCATCAGGCAATGATACAAATGAAAATCGAGCACCAGCGGCGTTCCGGCATGCTCCTCAAAAATCGATGATAGGCTTGATTGTGAAAAGTGATCCAGTACAGGCTGAAGACTTTCTTCCCATCTGAAGATCCGTTTCACTTCTTTTATCATGTCATCTCGATCGTCTATTCCGCTGACGGCAAACGCCGGGGCTTCAGCAGTTCCCGTCGCCTGCACAGCGACAACCCGAGGCTCTTTGTTTTGATTGCGGAGCGGCAGCTTGACCTCCCTTTTGTCGAGGTTGACCGCATTGAGCGGATCAAGCGAAAGCCTGTCCAACACGCGGTCAAAATGATAAGGCGGTGTTACGCTTACAGTTTCCTTCCACATCGCTTCCCATCCCTTTTTCTTCTTTGTCCACAGTATACCATGTTTCAAATTCTCTTAAAAAAGAACAACATTTTATTTTTCATCGAATGAATCACAGCACAGCGCAGCATCCTATGTAAGCGGAGGGGTATCGATGATTAAACATTTTGCGATGACAAAGGACGGACGGCTTTTATCCGACAACAAAGCAGAAAGGCTGACAGATCAAGATATTGAGTGGTTTTGGACCGATTTCGATCAGCCTTCGGAAGAAGAAGTCTCCTTGCTCAAAAGCCATTTTCACTTTCACCCTTTATCGGTCGAAGACTGCGTACATCGCTTGCAGCGTCCCAAGCTCGATCAATACGAAGATTATCTTTTTTTCGTCATACATGCGTTGAATCAAAAGACTTTGGCGTCTGAAGAAGTTGATTTATTCGTTGGAAAGGATTTCATCGTTACATTTCATTTTCATCACTCAGACGGCATTGAAAAAGTAAGAAGACAGCTTTCGGAAAACAGCGAGTTGTGGAAAAACGGACCGGGCCACATCGCCTATATGGTCATGGATACGCTTGTGGACGAATATTTCCCGATTCTTTACAAAATAGAAGACCGCCTCAATGAAATTGCCGAAAGCGACAGCAGGAAAACGTATGGAACGCTGATGAACGAGGTGTTTGATATCCGTGGCGACCTTTTAAAGCTGAGGAAAACAATCATTCCGATGCGGGATTTGCTTTACCGGATTTTAAACATTGAAATTTCAAAAGAAAACCGCGAACGAAAAGCGTATTACAGCGACATTTACGACCATCTCTTGAAGCTGGCCGAAATCGTCGAAAACAACCGTGACATGACAGCCGATTTGAGGGACAGCTACCAGACGCTCAACTCCAACCGGATGAACGCCATTATGATGACGCTGACGATCGTCTCAACGATTTTTATTCCGCTCACCTTCATTGCCGGAGTGTACGGCATGAACTTTGACAACATGCCTGAACTGCATTGGCGCTACGGCTATTTTTTCATCCTCGGAATAATGGCAGCCGTTGTCGCCGGCATGATCTTCTGGTTCCGGCATAAAGGATGGTTTGACATTTTCAAGTAAAACCGGAAACCTTTTTCCTCTCTGTTCGACTATTTCTACAACTGAGGAGGGAAAGAAATGAAGGTACATACAGGGCTTGCCGGCATCATCATGATTGTTATCGGCCTGTTGATCAGCGCCGAGAATCATCAAGGCGCGTCTGTAGCAGACGCGCTTTCGGGCTTTTTAAAACTGCCCATCCGGAATTTAGTGGTTCTGATCTGCATGTTTATGATCATCGCCGGCTTCATTATGGCGTGGCGCCATTATTATGGAGTACCGTGGATCCGCTTTAAGCTGTTTTTGTTTATCATCGGTATTTCAGTATTTTACCCGCTGGTCACAGAACAGCTGATGTTCTTTCAAAAATGGAATGCACAAGGCGATAGCGCCGTGGAATATATGAAAAGGGGAAGCGCTTGCAGCTATCAGGGCGATATGGAAGCAGGAAGCATGGACTGTGAGGTGAAAGTCAACAACTACGGGAAAAAGACCGCACGCGTCCAGCTCACCCCTGATATAATAAATGAATTTGACTTTCAGCCGGAAGAGCTGGAACTGTCGCCGCATTCACAGGAAACGTACAGCGTCACCTTTACGGCTCCGGGAAATGAGGATGCATTTGCATCCGGAATTGAAGAAGAGCCGAGGTTGAAGATTAAAGTGGTGAAATGAACGGCTGTCACACGAGTCAAACAGCTCGTTTTTGGGAAACTGCTATAAAAGAAATTCATAATTTTACTCTGGGAAACGTACCACACAATTCATATTCAAAAGCACGGACAGACCGCCGATTCACAAACTAATATACTAACCCAAAGCAGAAAGCCGCTCCTTCACGGAAACGGCTTTTCGTCTATTAATCGTGATAAGATTCTGCAATCGCGTTGGCGGCGACGATCGCATTGTAGACGTCGTCAGGGGTGACTGGGAACGGCATGTTGCCCATTGTGTCGCCTTCCGCGCAAGCGCTTTGAGCGACTTGGCGCCATTCTTCTTCGACAAATTCGTCGACTCCGAGGTCTTTTAATGTCAACGGAAGACCGACGCCTTTGATAAAGTCAATAACGGTCTCCAATTCTTCGGCCGGCGCGTTTTCAAGAACAAGCTGCGCCAAAAGGCCGAACGTGACTTTTTCGCCGTGCTGAGCCCTGTGCAGAGAAGGAACGGCTGTCATTCCGTTGTGGATCGCGTGTGCGGCGGCAAGACCGCCTGATTCGGCACCGACGCCGCTTAAATAGATGGTCGCCTCGATTGTATCTTCGACCGCTCGTGTGGAAACGCCGTGCTTAACCGCCTGCATCGCTTTCACACCGTTTTCCAACAGCGTATCATAGCAAAGACGGGCAAGTCCCAATCCAGTTGTTGAAGGCTTCATCAGCACGAGGTTATCGCCGTTTGCTTTAAAGCAGGCACGCGCTTCAAAATACGTCGCCAAGGCGTCACCGATACCGGCTGCGAAAAAGCGCGGCGGCGCGGATGCCAAAATCTCAGAGTCCGCAAGAACGACATCTGGGTTCGTCGGCAAAAACAGATAGCGGTCAAACGATCCGTCGTGTTTATAAATGACGGCAAGGGCCGTACATGGAGCATCCGTAGAAGCAATTGTCGGGAAAATCACAACCGGCAGCTTCTCGTAATAAGCGGTGGCTTTTGCGGTATCAAGCGTTTTACCGCCTCCGATCCCAACGATGATATTAGCGCCTGCATTGCGTGCAAGCTCCCGGTTGCGATCGATTTCTTCCTGTGTGCATTCGTAATTGAATTTTTCAAAAACGGCTTGATTGCCGGCTTTCTGAATCGAATTCCCCGCTTCTTTTTGAGCGCGTTCCAAAATGAATTCATCGCAAATGATATATGCGTTGTCGCCAAAATCTTCAATGTAGTCGTTCAAGTTCTCCAGCAGTCGTTTTCCTGTAATAAATTTTTTAGGTGATGTGACTGATTTTACTGATTTTGACATGGTAATTCCCCCTTCACTATCAATGATATACCTATTTTCTTTTTAAATCTAGTAATATATGTATATAAAATGGATTTTTATTCTATAGAATTGACTAGGGGAAATAAAAAGAGCCTGAAGCATCAATTTTTTCAGCCAAAGCAAAACCCCGGCAAAGCGGCCGGGGCATTGTTCTTTCAAAGGGTCTCAAGCATCATAGATTTTTCAAACATCAGGTCATCGAGGCTTTTAAATGTATAACCTTCTTTTTTCAAGTCGGTGATCGCCTGATCAAGCGCTTCGGCATTGTCTCTCGAGACGGTGTGAAGCAGATAGATGGCGCCGGGGTGAGCCTGTTTCATCATATTGTCGTACGCATAGCGCCACCCTTTTTGGGCATTGATTTTCCAATCGACAAAAGCAACAGACCAGAATACCGTTTGATAGCCGAGCTTTTTCGTTTCTTCGAGCACCCGCTCGCTGAAAATGCCCCGAGGCGGTCTCAGGTAGAGGTTGTTTTTTTCGCCTGTGATTTTGTAAACCTCCTCATCGACCGATTCCAATTCCTCTTGAATGACGCGGCTTGTTTTCGTCGTCAGATCCGGATGGTGATATGAATGATTCCCGATGATATGCCCCTCCTCGGCCATTCGCTTGATCAGCTCCGGCTGATCTTTGACAAAATGGCCCGTCACAAAAAAGGCCGCTTTGACGTTTTGTTTTTTCAGAACATCGAGCACCTGAGGGGTGTAGCCGTTTTCATAGCCGTTATCAAAGGTCAGATAGATCGTTTTTTCCTTTGTGTTGCCCAAATAAAAGGCGTCGTACTGCTGTAAAAGGTTGGTCAGCTCTTGACCCGCATCTGCCGGCTGATGGTTTTTGCTTTTTGAAAAACCCCAATGGATCGCCTTGTTGGAAATCGCTTCAGCATTGCCGCTGAACGCCAGCGTCAGCAGGAATCCGCAGCATATGGCACAGATTCGTTTCATCATCTTCTCGCTCCCAGTTTTATTTTTTCTTATTGTGCAGAAGGGCTGAGCATTTCATACCAAGCAACACTTGGAAAACAAAAAAAACCGCGGCAGAGAATGCGCGGTTTTATTTCCAGTCTTTTTTAAAGCGCTCGTATTTGGCTTCCAAATCGTCGAGCATGCTGATCAGTCTGTCAATATCTTCAAGGTCGGTCGATTCCGGGTCTAAAGAATCGATGACTGACATAAACATATCCAATCTGTTTTTCAAATAATTGACTTGCTGTTCTTTGTCATGTACTGCGTTACCCATGATTCTCCTCCTTTTGTTCCTTTATCGTAGCCTATAAACGGCCTTTTTTCAATCATCCATGACTTGCATGCCTCAAGGATCAGGTCTAAAATGAATAGTTGGGCTATATTAGTATGTCCTATCATAAAGGAGTTAGATATGTCATGACAGAAAAAATGCAGGCTCGTCCGATCACCCCGGAATATGATCCGTGGGAAGCCTACATGGACGTTGACCAATTTGGAGATATACAGCTGACGAACGTTGAATTTACGACGACGACTCTTTGCAATATGCGCTGCGAGCACTGCGCCGTCGGGTATACGCTCCAGACGAAGGACCCGGACGCGCTGCCAGTCAGCCTTCTGTTGAAACGGCTTGATGAGATTCCCCGCCTTCGTTCTTTAAGCATTACGGGCGGCGAGCCGATGCTCTCATTAAAATCTGTAAAGGAATATGTCGTTCCTTTATTAAAATACGCTCATGAACGCGGCGTGCGGACGCAGATCAACTCAAACTTGACGCTCGATATCGGCCGCTACGAGCTGATCATCCCCTACCTGGATGTGCTTCATATTTCCCACAACTGGGGAACGGTCGAAGACTTTGCAGAAATCGGCTTCGCTATGATGGATAAAAAGCCGACGTTTGCACAGCGGGCGCGCTATTTCGAAAAAATGATCGAAAACAGCCGGACGCTTGTTGATGAAGGGGTCATGGTCTCCGCCGAGACGATGCTCAACAAACGGACGCTTCCTCATATCGAGCATATTCACCGGCAAATTGTCGAAGACATGAAATGCCAGCGCCATGAGGTCCATCCGATGTATCCGAGCGACTTTGCAAGCGCACTTGAATCTTTAAGCTTAAAAGACATGAGAAAAGCGATCCACCGCCTTCTTGACATTCGCGACGAAAATACGTGGATGCTGTTCGGCACTCTGCCGTTTTACGCGTGCAGCCCTGATCCTGAAGATCACGCCCTCTTACAGCGGCTGCGCGAAGCGAAAAACGTCACCGTCAGAAACGACCCTGACGGCAGATCGCGCCTGAACGTCAATATTTTTGACGGCAATATCATCGTGACCGATTTCGGAGATACTCCGCCGCTCGGCAACATTCAGACAGACAGCCTGCCAAGCGCCTACGCGAAGTGGAGAAAAACAGAGCTTGCCAAAGAACTCAACTGCCACTGCCCGCACGTCCGGTGCCTCGGACCGAATGTGCTCGTCAAAAACAGCTATTATCAAGATGTTGATTTTACTTCCAGAACAGCAAGAGTATGAAAAAAGCAAGCCGCAAAGGCTTGCTTTTTTATTTCGGCTGATGGCTGAGCTGAAAGCCGAATGTCAGGTGATCCTGTACAGGAATCCAAGCGCCGATTCCTTGCGAGGTGATATTTTTGACGACTAGCTTTCTTTTGTTGCCTTTTAATACGATGTACACTTCGCCGTAGGTGACTTTTCCTTTTTCATTGACGGCAGGTGCATAGGCGTGTAAATTTCCCAGTTTTTTCGGCTGCACTTTATAAATCTGATCGCGTTTTGTACCGGAGCCGACCACTGTTTCAAAGGCGAGCGGCAGCTTTGTTTTTTCCATGGCTTTGAGCATCATCATATTTTTGACATCTTCCGCCTTTGGAACTTTCGCTGTTAAGCCGCCTTTGATTTTGCTCGTCTGTTCCTGGGAATACGTGAGTTCTGCAGGTGCTTTCCCGCCCCGGTTGTCAAAGCGGTTTGTGTTGATTTTGCGGTATTCCCAGTTCGCAACGGTTTCATTCGAGGTGTAACCTAGCGCCCATCTGCCCAAATAAATCGTCGCCCGATAGCCGATTGCCAGCGGTGTGCCGGAAATGCTTGACTCATTCAGCATTTTAATCAGATGCGGATTTTCAATCGCAATATCGGTTGTTTTCAGCAGCTCTTCGGCTAATTCGCTCGGCTGCAGCCTCGGCTGATCCTGAGAGGCGTTAGGGTATGTGTTCTCTTTGGAAATATTCGTGACAGAGCTTGGAATCTTGATCGGCTTGGCTGCGTCAGCTTCCTGTACAGCGAAAAAACTAAAGGATAAAAACGCAGTCAGCGTAAAACACAAAAGCTTTTTCATACTATCACTCTTTCTGTTTCTTTTTCCTTATTGTTTTCCGGATGCTCTCTGTTTATCCCGATTTTTTTAAAGAAGGAAAAAACCGATTCCCATGATGATATAAGCGGCCAGCAATGTCGCGCCTTCAAACCAGTTCGTGTCCCCGTCGTTGGAAATGATGATCATCAAAAGGACGGCGGAAGCCATGGCGACCAGCTCCGGCAAGGTAAAGACGAGCGGCATGCTCGTTGGAAAAAACAAAGAGCTGATGACAAGAACAGGGGCGACAAACATCGCGATCTGAAGCGTTGATCCGATCGCAATTTCAACCGCGACATCCATTTTGTCCTTATAGGCCATAATGACGGCGGAAGCATGCTCTGCCGCGTTTCCGACGATCGCGACAATGATGACCCCGATGAAAAGCTCCGACCAGCCGAATTGTTCGGCCACCGTATCAAACGTATGGACGAGGTGCTCGGAAATGTAGGCGACGGCAACAGTTGCCAAAAATAAGATCAATGTTGCGCGCTTTCCCGACCATTCCGGCTCTTCATGCGATTCTTCCTGCTCATTTTGATTCGTCTGGTAAACCCCGCGGTGGCTGACAAGCTTGAAATAAAGTGCAGCCAGGTAAAGCAAAATCATGATGATGCTGATGCCGACGCTCATCGACAGCTTCCTCGGCTCTGTCATTTCAGCTGAAAACACTTCAGGGATAACGAAAGCGACAATCACCGCGAACATGAGCAGACCTGAATTGTGTCTCGCATCATACACGTTGAATTCCTGGCGCTTATATTTCAGGCCCCCGATGAAAAACGAAAGCCCGGCGACCAGGAGAAGGTTGCCCAAGACAGATCCTGTCAGCGATGCGAGCACAATTCCGATCAGTCCTTCCCGCAACGCGAAAATCGAAATGATCAGCTCAACGGCGTTTCCGAACGTCGCATTTAAAAGGCCTCCGATCCTCGGTCCCGCAATGATCGCAAGGCTTTCGGTGGCTCTTCCCATATAGCTTGCAAGCGCGATGATCGTCAGGCAGTATATGATGAACAATAAAACCTGCGGCCAATGCAGAAGGCTCCCTGCGACAGAAAGTGGAACACCCGCAGCCATCATCCAAAAGAAAAAACGGCTCATTTTTCATTCCTCTTTTCTTTTTTGGTGTAGGTTATTTTTGTGCGAACTTTTCGCTTTATATACGGCATACTGATCTATTCCGCAGCGGCGCATGTTTTTAAACATCAGCGAATCTCAAATGTTTCGATGATGTCAATACTGTTTTCAACAGACCTCACCATGGCGCAGTTTTTCAGCGCTATTCTCAGCGCCTTTTTGATTTGTTCTGCACCGAGGTTTTCTCCCTTCAATATGAAGTGAAGATGGATGCTTTTGATGCGGCCAGCCTCTTCGGAAATGCGTTCTTCTTTTGTTTCGATGATCATATCTTTCAGCTGTATCCTTTTCTTTTCCAAAATTTTACGAAGAACGGTTCCGCTGCATGCCGCAATCGAAGCGGCCAGCAATTGATAAGGCCTGAATCCCGCTTCTTCATTGCTTGATATTTTAAGCTTCCCATATTCCAGATCAGCCTCAAAGCCGTTCTGATTCCACACGATTTCCATGAATCACACCTCTTATGAAAGAAAAAGAAAAATCGCCTTGCCTGAAAACTTCTGAAAGTTGTACGATCAAAGAAGGATTACGGATAAGGAGAATCGGCCGATGACTAGATTTCACTTTTTCATTCTCGTTTTGATTGTCAGTATATCAGGTTTTTCGCAAGGGATGCTCCTTCCGGTCATCTCTGTTATTTTCGAACAGGAAGGCCATTCGGCTGCACTGAACGGGCTTCATGCGACAGGCCTCTACATCGGCGTCCTGATCGCTTCGCCTTTCATGGAAGCACCGCTTCGCAGGCTCGGTTTTAAACCGCTGATTGTCATCGGCGGGGTGATGGTGTGCGCGAGTTTGTTCGCCTTTGTTTTTATTCAGTCGTTTATCGTTTGGTTCTTTTTGCGGCTCTTGATCGGAATCGGGGATCATATGCTGCACTTTTCAACGCAAACTTGGGTGACCACATTATCGTCTGAAAAAAAACGCGGCCGCAATATCTCTTTGTACGGCCTTTCGTTTGGTTTGGGATTTGCAGCCGGGCCTTTTTTAACGCCGCTTGTCAACATCGCCCCATCATTGCCGTTTATCGTCTCAGGTGCGTTCAGCCTGCTGGCATGGCTGTTTATTTTTTGCCTGCAAAACGATTTCCCTGAGAAAAGCGGCTCTGAAAGCCGCAGCGATAACAGCTTGAAGCGTTTCGCTCAAGCCTTCCTGCTTGGGTGGGTCGCGTTTTTGCCGACATTCGGCTACGGCTTTTTGGAAACCGCCCTGAACGGCAATTTTCCCGTCTATGCGCTCCGGTCGGGCATTTCCGTCGAAGGCGTATCGATCATTCTTCCGGCTTTTGCGATCGGAAGCATCGTCTTTCAGTATCCGCTCGGCGTGTTGAGCGACAAGTACGGAAGGCGAAATGTACTCCTTGTCATATTGGCTGTCGGGGCAGGCTGCTTCTTTGCTGCGGGCTTTTCCGAATCCGTTCTTCTGCTTGCGGCATGTTTTTTCATAGCCGGAATGGCTGTGGGATCAACTTTTTCACTCGGCATCAGTTTTATGGCCGACCTGCTTCCAAAACGCCTTCTCCCGGCCGGGAACTTGATGTGCGGAATTACATTCAGCTTCGGAAGCATTTTCGGTCCGGTTGCAGGCGGGTGGTATATGCAGATATTCCATAACAGCAACCTGTTTTATTTGATTACATGCGTGATGGTGTTGATCTGGATCGGGGTGCTCTTTGGCAAAACGAAGAAAAACGGCGCTCTCGAACAATCTGAGGCGGCGCCAATGTAAAAAAGGCCGGCTGCTGGAGCCGGCCTTTTAAGGCAATTTTTAATGATATCCGTTTTGTCCGTTGGCGCTTCCGCTCGTTTTGTTCTTCGGACTTTGCTTTGAATTTTGTTTATTATGGCTGCCGCCTTTTTTCGTGTGTTTTGCCATGATGATCCCTCCGCTTTTGAACTCATGAATTGTTCTATTATAGATTGCTCAATTCCGCGGATTTTCTTCAGGAATGATTTTACGCTTATGTAAAAGGGCATTGATTTCCCCTCCAAGAATAATCATCATTCCGCTTAAATAAAACCAGATCATCAGGACGATGATGCCGCCGAGGCTTCCGTATGTCGCACTGTAGTTTGCAAATTCGCTGACATAGTATGAGAACAGGACGCTGACGAGGATCCAGCCGGCGGTCGCTGCAACAGCTCCCGGAAGCACGAATTTAAATGACAGCCGTTTATTCGGAGCAAAAAAGTACAAAGCCGTAAAGACGATCAGCAGCACAAGCGGGCTGATTCCCCAGCGAAGCGCTGACCATGCCGTCAGAAACATCTCCGGCGTACCGTCCAGATTGGCGATAAAATGGCCGATGGCCCTCCCGAATACAGGCAGAAGAAGCGCGACCAATATTGTGAAAACCATCGCGGCGGTCAAAAGGAGCGATGTCAGCCGAACCATGATAAAAGAGCGGTTTTCCTCTACTTCATAAGCATGGTTAAAGGCCCTGACAATCGCGTTCAATCCGTTTGATGCAGACCAGAGCGCCGCAATGATCCCGAAAGAAAGCAGGCCCCTGTTTCCGGTATTCAGGGTCTCTTCAATGACGGACATCGTGTCTTCTGGGGCATACTGTTCGATCAGCCCGATGACATCGCCCGTTTTGACAGGCAGGTAGCCGATCAATGTCAATAGGAAAATCATAAACGGAAACAGAGACAATAGAAAAAAGTAGGCAAGTTCCGCCGATTTGCTCGGTCCTTCATGAAGGAAAAAACGCCAGCCCAGCTCTTTCAAAAAACTCATTCTTTTTCCGGCTCCGTACGTCCTTTGGATTTGGCTGTGAAGTGATCCCTCGTTTCCTCAATCAGGCCGATCACTTTTGGCGTCGTTTCCTTCAGCTCTTTTATCTGTTGATTTAAGAAGCTCAAATCATCCGATATGGAAGCCGTCAGCTTTTTGGCTTCGTCCATTTTTTCTTTCACGCATTCGGTGAGCATGCCGGGATTTGCACGGTAAAGGCGGACTTTGTTTTTGCACGCGGTAAGCTTTGCACCGCACGCTTCCCTAGTCGGTTTGTGCAGCAGTGACATAACCGCCCCGACCGAAGCGCCGAGGAGGATATTTCTGATGAAAACGCGGTCGTTTTTCATAAAAAATCTCTCCCTTCGTTTTTATAGATTGTGTTCTTTTCGAATGTCCTTCAGCAATTCGCGGCACCCTTTCGCGACGAGTTCGTACACCTCTTCAAAGTTCCCGGTGTAGTATGGATCAGGAACATCTGCCGTCTCACAGTCTTCGACATAGTCGAGCAGCCTCCGGATGACGGCTTTGCTCCCGTAGCCGGCAAGGCTTCTCACATGGCCTGCATTTTCGGCATCCATTGCGATGATATAATCGAACGCTTCCGGGTCCTTGTCAGTAATCTGCCTTGCATACAGGCCTTCGCAGCTTATCTTTTTTTCAGACAGCAGCGACCTTGTGCCTTCATGAGGCGGTTTGCCGACATGCCAGCTTCCTGTGCCAGCCGAATCGGCTTCGATCCGGTCCTCCAGTCCGCTTTTTTTGAGCATATCGTTAAATACAGCTTCTGCCATCGGAGATCGGCAAATATTGCCGAGGCAGACAAATAACACTTTGATCATCACTCAGGAGCCTCCTCTATTCTTTCCCCACTTTTCAGAAAGAAAAAACACTTTTGCTTTTATACTAAAGATTTTTCTGTTTTTTTCAACTTTGGGAAGAAAAGATGACAATGCTATTGACAAATCTAACAAACTTTCAGAATATTCTAGTTAGACACAAAATTAAAGGGGGATATTTCGCCTATGGAATTTATTTCACATATTGTAGATACAATGAACGGTTTTTTATGGGGGCCTCCGCTTTTGATTCTCATTGTTGGAACAGGGATTTATTTGACTTTCAGGCTGGCTTTTTTGCAGGTCAGACTTTTGCCTTACTCTTTAAAGCTCGCCTTTTCAAGGCATCAGGATAAATCCTCCGAAGGCGATATTTCCCACTTTCAGGCGCTGATGACCGCCCTTGCCGCTACGGTCGGCACAGGGAATATCGTCGGCGTCGCCTCAGCTGTTATTGCCGGCGGGCCGGGCGCCGTATTTTGGATGTGGCTCGCCGCCTTCTTCGGAATGGCGACGAAATATGCTGAAGCGGTGCTTGCTGTCAGATTCCGCGTGAAAGATAAAAACGGCGAAATGTCAGGCGGTCCGATGTATTATTTGGAACACGGCCTCAAGCAAAAGTGGCTTGGCGTGTTATTTGCCATATTCGGGGCGCTTGCCGCTTTTGGAATAGGCAATATGGTTCAGTCAAATTCTGTATCCGGAGTCATGAGCTCCACTTTTTCCGTTCCTGCCTGGGTAACCGGCATTATTGTCACGACTTTTACCGCCCTTGTCATTCTCGGGGGAATTAAAAGCATCGGCAGAGTCACCTCGCTGTTCGTGCCGGTCATGGCTTTATTTTATGTCATCGCCGGATTGATCATTCTTGTCACAAACTTTGAACTTGTCCCCGGCGCTGTCGGTTTAATTTTCTCTGACGCGTTTACCGGGCAAGCCGTGGCAGGAGGCGCGATCGGAACCGTGATCCGCTGGGGCGTAGCGCGGGGCGTATTTTCAAATGAAGCAGGTCTCGGCTCGGCGCCGATCGCCGCAGCCGCGGCAAAAACCGATATGCCGGCCCGCCAGGCGCTTGTCTCTATGACCCAGGTTTTCATCGACACATTGATTGTCTGTTCGATTACGGGGATATCAATTGTCATGGGAAATATGTATCTGACAGAAAAAACCGATGCCCTGACATCGATGACATTCGCACACTTTCTTGGTCCTGCGGGATCGACAATCGTCGCGATCGGACTGCTGCTGTTCGCCTACTCGACGATTTTGGGCTGGTCGTACTACGGAGAAAAATGCTTCACCTACCTGCTGAATGAAAAATATGCGATCGTCTATCGTATCATCTTTGTGATCGCCGTCTTTTTCGGAGCGGTCTTTAAAAATGACTTCGTCTGGGCGCTTGCCGATATGCTGAACGGCCTGATGGCAATTCCGAACCTGATCGGCCTGCTCGGTTTGACAGGCATTGTCGTCTATGAATCCAAACAGATCCTCGCCAAAATCAAAGCCGAAAAAGAAGAAAAGCAAAACAGCGTATCTGTTTAAGCCAAATGCTTTTTGACAGCCGTCCTTTTCTTCTCGCTTAATTCTGTTACAATAAAGACTACGAAATCAGTGAGAAAGGATGTGCCTTCTTGTCAGATCAAAAAACAGCCGAGCTGAACAAAATGATCGAAGAGATCTCACAGAAATTAAACATGCTGAACATCGGCGTCATTAAAGCTGAAGACTTCAGCAATGAAAAGCTTGAAGACCTTGAATACCTGCACCAAATGGTGATGAAAAAGAAATCTTTCAGTCCGAGCGAAATGCAGGCAATCGCAGAGGAACTGGCCGCACTCCGAAAATAAACATAAAAAAAGACCGGAAATCTATTCCGGTCTTTTTTCATCAGCCGAGCAGCTTCAAAGATTCTCGTGTAAACGCAGGGATGTCGTCAGGCGTCCGGCTTGTGACAAGCTGGTTCTGGCAGACGACAACTTCCTCGTCCTTAAATTTGACCCCGGCGTTTTCCAAATCGACTTGAATCGATGTGTAGCCTGTCGCACCGCGACCGTCCAGAGCCTTGGCGGTGATTAAAAGCTGCGGGCCGTGGCAGATCGCAAACACCGGTTTTTTGTCATCCATAAAGGATTTTGCAAACGATACGAAACGCTGGTCGGCTCTAAGAATATCCGGCGAAAATCCGCCCGGAATCAACAATGCGTCAAAATCAGCCGGGCTGACTTCGTCAATGGACGCATCTGTTTCCACTTGCGCCTCGCCTTGTTTGCCTTTCAGCGTTTTGCCTTTTTCTTTTTCAATAACCGTAAGCTGGTGTCCGGCGTCTTTGAACGCTTTCGCAGGCTCGGTATACTCCGAATCCTCAAAGTAATCTGTCAGAACAACTGCAATTTTTTTGCTCATATTGATCACCCTCCCAGAAGCTTCTGTCTACATAAATCTATTTACCCCTGCCACACTAAATAAAACATCCCCACGCCCTCGCGACAAAGTACCTAAGTCACCCGGCAGACAGAGACAGACTTTGGAATCATTTTCTGAGTGTTTACAATATTCGCAACGAAAGTTCTACAAAACTTTACAAAAAGTTCTTACAATAGAAATTGTTACTCTAATCTGAAAGGTGGAGAAATGGTGGGAATACAGAAAAGACGGTTTTCAAGGAAAAACATTCTCCGTATTCTGCTAACCTCAGTGATGATACTCAGTTTACTCATGCCAAACACCCAGACATATGCAGAAGAACAAAACGAACACCCGCTGATCAGCCTCAGCATCTTGGGTACGACAGATATCCACGCCCATATGATGGATTATGACTACTATGCCGACAAAGAAACGGCTGAATTCGGACTGGCACGAACGGCTCAGCTGATCGAAAAGTACCGGAGCCGGAATCCTAACACGATTCTTGTCGACAACGGCGACTTAATTCAAGGAAACCCTCTAGGGGAATACATCTTCAAACATGAACGTGAATCGATTATCTCCGGAACGAAAACACACCCGATCATTGATGTCATGAACAAACTGCAATATGACGCCGGCACGCTCGGAAACCACGAATTCAACTACGGCCTTGAATTCCTTGACGGCACGATAAAAGGGGCCGAATTTCCCATCGTCAATGCCAATATTAAAACACCGGACGGAAAGAACAAATATACGCCATATCATATTGAAGACCGGACGCTGACGGATGAAAGCGGCCGAAAGCACCAGCTTAAAGTCGGCTATATCGGCTTCGTTCCGCCTCAGATTTTAACATGGGATAAAAAGCACCTGGACGGCAAAATCACAGTGCAGGACATCACCGAATCAGCAAAAGAAACGATTCCAAAAATGAAACAGGAAGGCGCCGACGTGATCATCGCGATCGCCCACTCCGGAATTGAAAATGGCGAACAGGCGGCGGGAGCCGAAAACGCCGTATACGACCTGGCTCTCAAGACGGAAGGAATAGATGCGATCATCTCCGGACATCAGCACGGTCTGTTCCCCGGCACCGACTATCCCGGTAACGGCGTGATCGACAACCAAAAAGGAACGATCAACGGCATTCCTGTCGTCATGCCGAAGAACTGGGGCAGCCATTTAGGAATTATCGATATGCAGCTTGAACTGGACGGCGGCAAATGGAAAGTGAAAGATGCCAGCGCAAAAACGGAAGCGATTGCCGGAAATGTGACGTCGCGAAACGAAACCGTCGTTTCCGCGATTAAAGATACGCACGAAAAAACGCTCGAATACGTCCGCGCGCCGGTTGGCCAAACAGAAGCTGATATTAACAGCTTTTTCGCGCAGGTAAAAGACGATCCTTCAATCCAGATTGTCACAGATGCACAAAAATGGTATGCGGAAGATGTCATGAAGGGAACGGAATACGAAAACCTGCCGATTTTATCAGCGGGCGCGCCGTTCAAAGCAGGAGGACGCAACGGTGCTGATTATTATACAAACATTAAAGCAGGAAACCTTGCGATCAAAAACATCGGCGATTTGTATTTGTACGACAATACGCTCTATATCGTCAAACTGACGGGAAGCGAAGTGAAGGACTGGATCGAAATGTCGGCCGGGCAGTTCAATCAGATCGATCCTTCAAAATCGGGTGAACAGGCGCTCCTCAACCCCGATTTCAGGTCGTATAATTTCGATGTCATTGACGGTGTGACCTACCAGATCGATGTCACACAGCCTGCAAAATACAATGCCTCAGGCGGGGTGAAAAATCCGCAGGCGAACCGCGTCAAACAGTTGTCTTACAACGGAAAACCCGTCCGCGACGACCAGGAATTCCTTGTCGTCACAAATAATTACCGCGCCTCCGGGGGCGGCGGATTCCCGCATCTGACTCAGGACAAAGTCGTTTATGCGGCGGCTGATGAAAACAGGCAGGTGCTCATGAACTACATTATGGAGAAGAAAACGGTCAATCCCGCCGCCGACAACAACTGGTCGATCGCTCCGATTAAAGGAGCCGACGTGACATTCGAGTCTTCCCTCCTTGCCAAACCGTTTGCTGAAAAAGCGAATGACATCGATTTTGTCAGGGAATCCGAAAACAAAGGATATGGCGTCTATAAGCTGAACTTTGACGGTTCAGAGCCTCCAGTTGATGATGAAAACTGGACATTAACCGTCATGCACACGAACGACACGCATGCCCACCTTGATGGAGCGGCAAGGCGCGCTGCCAAAGTGAAAGAAATCCGCAGTGAAACAGAAAACAATGTGCTGCTCGATGCCGGCGACGTCTTTTCCGGCGATCTGTATTTTACAAAATGGAACGGACTCGCCGATTTGAAACTGATGAACATGATGGGCTATGACGCCATGACCTTCGGCAACCATGAATTTGATAAAGGGCCTAAAGTGCTCGCAGACTTTCTCAGCGGAAACTATACAGCCGTCGACCCGTTAAACAGACACCAGCTGGAAAAGCCCGATTTTCCGATCGTCAGCTCCAATGTGGATGTATCAAAAGAGCCGAAGCTGCGAAGCTTTCAGAAAGAGCCTGCAGTCTTAGCAGCGGGAAAAAAGAAAGAAAGCGGCATCTATCCTTATATTCTGCTTGATGTAAACGGCGAACAAGTCGGCGTATTCGGCTTGACGACGGAAGATACGTCATATACATCAAGCCCCGGTCCGAACATTGCGTTTCATGACGCTTATCAGTCAGCAGAGAAAACGGTGAAGGAACTGAAAGAAAAAGAAAAGGTCAACAAAATCATCGCCCTCACCCACCTCGGCTACAACCGGGATCTGGAGCTTGCCAAGAAAGTGAAGGGCATCGATTTGATTATCGGCGGGCATACGCATACACTTGTCGATCACTTGAAAGTGGTGGAGAACGAAGAACCGACAATCGTCGCTCAAGTGAAAGACTACGGACAGTTTTTGGGAAGGGTCGATGTGGTGTTTGATGAGAACGGCGTCGTTCAAACGGACCAATCAAGGTTCAATTTGATCGCGATCGACGACAAAGTGGACGAAGACCCTCCTGGGAAAGAAGTGCTTGACGGCTTTAAAGAAGATATTGACGAACTGAAAAAGAAAAAAGTAGGCTATGCCGATGTCCCGCTGGACGGAAAACGCGAGCATGTCCGCTCAAAAGAAACCAACCTCGGCAATTTTATCGCGGACGGCATGCTGAAGAAAGCAAAACAAGCCGGCGGAGCTGACATCGCCATCACAAACGGCGGCGGAATCAGAAGCGGTATTGCCAAAGGCGAAATCACACTCGGCGATGTGCTGACGGTCATGCCGTTCGGCAACACCCTTTATGCCGCTGATTTGACGGGGGCGCAAATCAAAGAAGCGCTTGAGCACGGGGTGAGCCAAGTCGAAGAAGGCGGAGGCGCGTTTCCGCATGTTTCGGGTCTATCCTTCACCTTTACACTGAGCAAGCCAAAAGGTGAGCGAATCCTTGATGTGAACCTAGTCAATGACAAAGGGGACGCTGTTCCGCTCGATTTGGACAAAACCTACCGTGTCGCTACAAATAACTTCATGGGCGGCGGCGGAGACGGCTATTCCGTTTTTAAAGAAGCGAAAAACGGTGTCGATCTCGGCTTTACCGATTACGACATTTTTACAGAGCAGCTTGCCTTATACGATTCTGTTTCACCGAACATCGAGAACAGAATCACAGAAGTGTTCCTTCCCGACCGTCAGGCAGACGGCTCTTGGACGCTTGCGGAAAAGCCGTTCGAAACATACGCGAAAAACGCAAATCAGGCGATTGCCTATTTCCCTGACACAGAAAAGGAACACATCATGCTGAATATGACAAAAGCACAGACTGACCTTGTCAAAGAAAGAACCGGTGATCCAAGCATCACCCTGAAAAACGATCGCATTGCGATGCAGCTTCCAGCCGTTAATCTGGCAAGCGAAAAGACAAAAATCAGCATTAAAATCGCCAAGGATATCAAACAGGCGGTCACAAAGGTATATGATTTCAACATTCAGCAGAATGGTAAAACGGTCAGCACATTTAAAGAGCCTGTCGGACTGTTGTTCCAAGTCGATGCTCCTGATAAACATTTGAGCGTCTATTATGTCGACCGCAAAAACAACAGCTTCACAAAAGTAACAAACGGCTATACGAAAGGCCGTACCGTTGCAGGCTATGTCGACCATTTCAGCGAGTATACCGTGATGAATGACAATGATGCCGGGTCGCCTTCCCTTCCGACGGGTTCCGGCGATGATGACACTCCGGATGGCGGCAGCGGCGGTGAACCCCCTGCTTCGCCCGGCGCCGGCAGCGGCGGAGACGGATCAGGCGGTCATGACAGCGGCGGAGCAGATGACGGAAATGAACCTTCCGATGGTTCAAACGGCGGTTTTTTGCCTGACACCGCTTCAAACGCCTATCATTGGCTGATGCTCGGCCTGCTGTTGCTTATATCCGGAAGCGGCCTGTACCTTTACCAAAGGAAGCGGCGCAAGCTCCAGATCTAAATATAAAAAGTGCGGTCTGCTTATGCAGAACCGCACTTTTCTTATTCGACCCATTTCACGATTTGATCAAGCGCCCGTCTCGTCTTCGGACGCGGCTCTTTCACACGGTATCCGAAAGCGGCCATGACCGAGATGTCAAAGCGGCCATCCTCCAACACCCCTTCTTTTTCAAGGATGTCGTGGACTTTGTCGTAGTTAAAGCCTTCAATCGGGCAGGAGTCAATGCCGATCAAAGCGGCAGCCGTCATCATGTTGGCGAGCGCGATGTACGTTTGCTTTGATACCCAGTCAAACATCGCCCTGTCGCTTTCGTACAAATGAAAATCGCCGTCTTGGAAACTTTCCAGAACGCCGTCTTCTTTCAGCATATTTTCAATGATGTCCTCCGGCATTTTTTTCACATGCTTTAATTGATCTGCAACATAGCCGGAATCACGTCGCATTTCCTTAGCCGTGCGTCCGAGCAGCAAAACGAAATGGCTGGCTGTCGGAAGCTGCCCCTGTGCACCCCATGAGACTTGACGCAGTTTTTCACGCAGCTCTTTATTTTGGACGACGACAAATTGCCACGGTTCGAGGCCGACCGAGCTTGGCGACAGTCTGCCCGCTTCTAAAATGAACTGAAAATCCTCATCTGATATCTTTCTGTCCGGATCAAATTCTTTTGTCGCATGTCTAAATTGGAATGCGTCAAGAATCTCTTGCTTCTTGGATTGCTCTGTCATATTATGTTCTCTCCTTTTCTCTATAGTTTATATTCCTTTCTCAATTTCATTCTAATCATTATAATAGCAATAAGAAAGTACGCACATTTTTGTGGCATAGTATCATTTTTTATACTAAGGAGAGAAGAAAATGAAAAAACATCCGGCAGCATGCGAAGCACCGGACGGTTATTCATGTCCGGTGGAAGCAACGATCGATATCATCGGCGGCAAATGGAAAAGCGTCATTCTGTATCACTTGATCGATGATAAAAAACGCTTTAATGAACTGCGGCGCTTAATTCCCGGCGTGACTCAGCGGATGCTGACCCTCCAGCTTCGAGAGCTTGAGCGCGACGGCATCGTCTGCCGTACAATTTACAAACAGGTTCCTCCGAAAGTCGAGTACAGTTTAACCGAGTTCGGCAAGACGCTGATCCCGATCATCCGGCAAATGATGAATTGGGGAACGTCCTACGCCGGCAAAATCAAGGAAGCGCGCCAAAGATCGGCAGCCGCTGAAAAACTGGAATCGCAAGGCTAATTGGCCGGCTCGATTTTCAAGATAAAGTCTTTGATTTTATTTAAGTATTCCTCAGGATTGTGGCGAAATCCGCCGACATGTCCGGCGCCTTCAATCCAGTACAGTTTCTTGAATCCCTTTTTCCTCTCATACAGGCTTTTGGCCATTTCCGGCGGAACAAGCTGATCCTTTGTGCCGTGGATGATCAACAGCGGCGTGTCTGACTGCTCAAGGTTGCTGACCGGCGATATATCAGCAAGGCTCCAGCCGTGGCGCCGCTTGATCAGCCCGCTTGCCAACGGGATGAGAAACGGCACGGACAATTTGACGGCGGCTTTCAGCTGAAAGCGGCATAGCTCTGTTAAATCGCTGAAGCAGGAATCGGCAATACAAAACTTGATTCTCCGATCCTGTTTCATCAGCTCGATGGCAGCCGCCGCTCCGAGCGATTCGCCAAGCACCCCGATCCAAAGATCTTTGCCGAACCTGTTCTCAAGCTCGTCAGCCCACCTCGCCAAATCATCCTTTTCGTAAAACCCGTAGGAAACGTGTGAACCGCCGCTCAACCCGTGGCACCTGCTGTCGCAAAGCAGGACATTGTAGCCGATGGACTGAAACAGCTCGACGTATTTATACCCGCCAAACAGCGACCACTTGATGCCGTGGGAGATGATGACGGCTTTCCTGCTCTTTTGAACGGGAAATAGCAGCGCATGCAGCCGGCATCCATCCCCTGCTGTCAAAAACAGCTCTTCTTTGTCGTGGGACTCAAACACGTCATCGATGATCTCGCCGTGTTTGAGTCCGCTGAAAAAAGTTTCTTCATATGTGCTCCGGTTCGGCAAAACAAACAAATAGCTGACAATCAGACTGACGGCGAAAATACTGATCCCAATCCCAGAGACCATCAACAGAATTCCGATCCACACGGCCCTCACCCTTTTCGTTCTTGTTTTAACTTATTGTATTCCGAACGGATCTGGGCGTGAGTCGCTGCAGAAAAATTGATTCAGGAGCGCCCGTTTCCGAGCTGGATGACTTTTGCTTTTCCGGCTGCTTCCCTCAGCACTCCTCTCGTATCAAATATCACGTTTGCATGGTTTAATAACAGCTCTTTCGGGAGTGCGTCATGATCAGTTAAAATGACAACACAGTCATACTCTTTCAGCATCTTTGAATCTATCGGCACGCTTGCTAGCTTTTTGCCGCTGAGGTCGAGGTCCGGAACGTGCGGATCATGGTAGGAAACATCTGCTCCCATGCCGATCAGCTTCTCTATAATATCAAGCGATTTTGATTCGCGGACATCCGCGATATTTCGTTTATAGGTGACGCCGTAGATTAAGATGCGGGCGTCTGTCGCCTTGTCTTTCCCTGCCAGCTGCAAGGAGCGCTCTGAAATATAGCGGACGATTCTATCATTTGTCGCTTCCGACAGCTCGATAAAGTCGCTCGATAATCCGCTTTGTTTCATGACAAACTGCAAATACAGCGGGTCGACGGGGATGCAATGGCCGCCGATGCCGGGGCCTGGATAAAAAGCCGCAAACCCATACGGCTTCGTGCTTGCCGCCTCGATGACTTCCCACACATTCACCCCGAGCCTGTCGCATATCATCGCGAATTCATTAATGAATGAAATATTAATAAACCGGTACGTATTTTCGAGCAGCTTTGTCAGCTCCGCTGTTTCTGGCGATGTAACAGGCACAACCTCTTCATAAATGCCGCTGTATAATTGATGCACCTTTTCAAGGCATGCATCCGTCGCTCCTCCCACTACCTTCGGCACGACCTCAATCGGGAACTGATTGCCCGGATCAACGCGTTCTGGAGAATAAGCCAAGTAAAAATCCTTCCCGCATACAAGGCCGCTTTTTTCCAGGATCGGTTTGACGATGTCTCTTGTCGTACCCGGATATGTCGAGCTTTCCAACACGACGAGCTGCCCTTTTTTCAAGTGCGCTCCAATCAATTGCGCCGCTCTTTTCACATAATTCAAATCAGGACCCGCATCATCATTCAAAGGCGTCGGCACGCAGATGATGACGGCATCCGCTTCACCGATTAAACTGTAGTCCGAAACAGGACGAAAGAAACCGGTGCCTATTCCGTCCTGCACCGCTTGATCGTTTATATCCGAAATATAGCTGGTTCCTTTCCGCAATGCCTCGACTTTCTTTTTGTCCAAATCAACACCGATAACCCGCATTCCTTTTGATATCAACAACATGGCCAAGGGCAGACCGACAAACCCCAAGCCGATGACCGCTATCGTTTCGTTATGAATTTCCTGTTTGCTCATTTATCAACTCGCCCCTTCTGTACATTCCTTTAATAAACTATGTTTCAAATCTTTTTTTGAAAGGGACGATCTACCAAAACAAAACCTATTTATTTTTCATATCAGTTGTTTGAAATGAAGAAAGAGGCAGCTGCACCGGTTGCTTCTGCAGCACAGATTGATAGATTCCAAAGATGGTTTCAATCGCCTTTTTTCCTTCATAGCCGTCAACCAATAGCGTGTCTTGGCGCTTGAGGGCGCTTATAAAGTTTTGATACATTGCGGTTTGTTCGCCGCCGATGTCAATCAGCTTTGCCGCTTCTTCAGCATCCGCCTTCTCCCCGTGGATGTACCAGCGGCTGATCCGGTTTAATGCCGGACCTTCCAATGAAATCGTTCCATTTTCTCCAAAAATCGAGAGAGAGCTTCCGATATTGTTTGGCTGTGTGACGATATTCGCTTCTACTACACCTTTCGCCTGACTGGCAAACGTCAGAATACCGACAGCAACATCTTCCGTTTCTTTAGCTCCGGAGCCGCCCAGCATATCTCCGTAAACGCCTTTTACATCACCTAAAAACCATTGCAGCAGATCGATCAGATGTATCCCTTGATTGACCAGCATCCCGCCGTCTTTTTCCCAGCTTCCCCGCCAGGATGCCGCTTCATAATAAGCGGGGGACCTGTTTAAGCGGAGCGATACCGTGCCCAAGTAGATCTTTCCCAGCTTTCCTTCCTCAATCGTTTCCTTCAGTTTTTTCATGATCGGCCGGTGGCGCATCTGGTGGCAGACCATGAGCTTCAGCC
Source organism: Bacillus licheniformis DSM 13 = ATCC 14580 (assembly GCF_000011645.1). GTDB lineage: Bacteria > Bacillota > Bacilli > Bacillales > Bacillaceae > Bacillus > Bacillus licheniformis. Next base: position 827,977 of record NC_006270.3, on the reverse strand, counting down.
CGTTCTGCTCCGCCAGTTCTATAAGCTCATCGGCATCCCGTAATGACAAGGTCATCGGTTTTTCGACGATGACGTGCTTGCCTGCCAGCAGCGCATGTTTGGCCATTTCGGCGTGCAGTCCCGAAACCGCCGCAATAATGACCGCTTCAATTTTAGGATCTGAAAGCAGCGCTTGATACTGCGGATAGCGGGTCATTCGGCTTTCCTCACCGGCGAGGGAAGCATAGTATTCTTCCGCTTCCTTCATTCTTTCTTCCTGCAAATCACTGACGGCCGACAACTTTGCATCATCGCACTCGGCCAGTGCTTGAAGATGTTTTCTTGACATATAGCCGCAGCCGATTAAACCAAAATGAACCGTCACTTTTCCCCTCCTCCTTTTTTCAGCAGCGCAGAAATAATCTGATCTTGTTCCTCGGCGGCTAGAAAAGGATCCATCGGAATGGCGAAAAGGGTTTCGGACAAGGACTCGGCTATAGGAAAATCGCCTTTTTTGTACTGCAGTGAAGAATAGACCGATTGCAGATGAAGGCAGCAAGGATAATACACACCTGAATGAATGTCCTGCTCTTTCAGCGATTGTATGATGTAGTCGCGGTTTTTCGCGCCGATACAATAGAGATGATAGATATGTGTGCGGTCCTCTTTCTCTGCCGGCAGTGTGAGGTGCTCCGCCGTTTTCAAACCTTCTCTGTAGCGGCTGGCCACTCTTCTTCTTTGTTCATTCCAGCCGTCGATTTTCTCAAGAAGAATGAGTAAAGCTGCGGCGTGTAATTCATCAAGACGGCTGTTGAAACCGATTTTGTCATGGAAGTATTTTTTGCTAGTGCCATGGGTTCTGAGTGTTCTTAATTGCCGGGCTGCATCCGGGTCTGAAATCGTCACCATTCCCCCGTCTCCCAATGTTCCCAAGTTTTTTGTAGGGAAAAATGAAAAACAGGCGGCATCCCCGATGCTGCCGACAGGCCGCTCTTTATACGATGCGCCGAACGCTTGGCAGGCATCCTCAATCACAAGCAGTCCGTGTTTTTTGGCAAGCTCCATGATCTCGTCCATATCAGCCGGCTGTCCGAAGATATGGACGGGAATGATCGCTTTAGTAGCAGGGGTGATCTTTTCTTCTATTTTTTTCGGATCAAGATTGTATGTTTCAGGATCGACATCAGCAAACACAGGTTCAGCCCCCACCCTTGAGACGGCTTCGGCGGTGGCGAAAAAAGTGAACGGGGTCGTAATCACTTCATCCCCTTTGCCGATGCCGAAAGCTTCAAGCGTCAGCACCAATGCATCCGTTCCGTTGGCGACCGCGACCGCTTCTTTTACACCAAGCTTTTCAGCTATTCTTTTCTCTAATTCTTCAACCTTTGGCCCCAATATATATTGGCCGCTGTCCAGCACATGTTCAAACTCTTTTAAAATATCCTGTTTTACTGTTTGAAATTGACGTTTTAAATTGACTAACGGGATCATCCTTTGTTCCTCCTCTAAATTCAAAAAGTTCCAAAATAAGTTATGATGCCTGCCGCTAAATTGGCACGGCTTGATTTTATTCATAAAAAAAAGACCTACTTGTTCAGTAAGTCTTTACAATGCTAATTGTTAATGCCTAATTTCCCTTCCAGCAGCTGTTTGTTATGAAGGACGGATTTGTCTTCGGGACGGTATTTCCTCGCCTCTTCATTATGATGATACGACTTTTCAAAGTCTCCTAAATTGTAATAGCACACACACATTTGCAAATGAGGGTACCAAGTATAGTATGCCGGATAGGTGAAGCTCCATTTATTTGAATCAGGCACCAATGTTGTGGCCAGCTCATACCAGTAGATAGCGGCCTTGTATTCCCGCCTCCGCTGAAAGTTATAGCCGATTCTTGAGCATGTTTCGGCACGAGGCGTTTTAGAAAATTCAAATGACTGGAACAGAGATCTCAGCTCATTGTCCATGTCGCCGAGAAAGCGGTGGCAGTCGGCTTTGTTGATGCAGGCGTATACTTTGTCTTCAATCCATCCTTCTTTCATTTCAATGTTTTTATTGTAGCTTTCAATCGCTTTTTCGTAGTGTCTGTTTTCTCTTAATTCATTACCGTAGTAAAAATAGTCGCGCGGGGTAAACGTGTCGCCGCGATCAATCTTCTTTTGGTAAATATTGAGGTTTCGTCCGACAGAGTGGCGGATTTTTTTATGCGTCACTGAAATATCGGCATTGATGATGTTCCCGAATACCTCCAAATATTGATGGCAGTCGCCTTTCCATTTAAAGTTCTTCTCCCTTTTCACCAGACGGTTGCGGCGGTACCTTAATGTCACATTTCCGAATTCGTCGGTTCCAGCATCATAGTACATAGACACGGAATCAACGGAAGGATCAAGCGTTTCCTTCAACTCTTTCAGTTTTTTCTGATCTTCTTCAAGCAAAACATCATCCGCATCCAGATAGAGAATATAATCCTTAGTGGCGTGTTTGAACGATTCATTGCGGGCAGCCGCAAAATCGCCGATCCATTCAAAGAAAAAGACGCGGTCTGTGTATCGCTTCGCAATCTCTACAGTTTTATCTGTCGACCCCGTATCAACAATATTAATCTCATCTACAATGTCTTTCACTGTATCAAGGCATCTCGCTAATACTTCTTCTTCATTTTTGACAATCATACATAGACTGATTGTAACCAAAGCCTTCACTCCCTGAGACTCTTTTTTAAAATCTACCCATAAAATATGAAACAGCAGCTGATCGCGTTTGTGCCACTATCACTGTTTTATATTTTCAAGGCTGCGCCATTTCCAAAGTATTTTTCATAGAACTTTCTTTTTTCGTTTGAATATAGATACTACTAGCGAAAATGTGTTTAACCAGGAGGTTTCAGATGGATAATGAATTGGAATATCTGCTAGACTCTGTTGGGCTTAGCTGGAGAGAAACTGAAATATCCCAACTGATTTTTCATCACAAATGGCACGATGCTGCGCAGAAGCTTGAAGAGAAGCTGAAAGCCGCTCCCTTCGATCCCGGCTTGCTGATAAGCGCTGCTTTTGTCTGTGAAAAAAAGCAGCAGGCTCAGAGAGCGTCTGAATTATATGATGATGCCCTCCTATTTGTCAGGCGCGAACATCGACCTCGCCTCATGAAGGAGAAAGAAGACCTTTTCAAAAAAATGGTCAGGCGTCCAAAAATCATTTTTTTCGTCAAACCGGATTTGGACCGGTTTTTGAATTCTGTCGTTGAGCACCTTTCCGGAACTTACCGGACAAAAAAAATCGTGGTTCATGACCTGAATCAAATCGACGCTGGCATGCAATGGGCGGATATTTGCTGGTTTGAATGGTGCGATGATTTATTGATCCACGGGAGCAAAGTCCCTTCTGCAGCGGCTAAAACATTAATATGCAGACTCCACAGCTATGAAGCATTTACTTTTTATATTAAAAAGGTATATTGGCAAGCGGTGGACCAAGTGATTTTTGACGGAGAGCATTTGCGGGAATACGTATTGGATCAAGTCAAGGCGTTGAAAAAAGAGAAAACGGCCGTCGTTCCAAATGGAATCAAGCTAGATCAATACACTTTTAAACAAAGGCAAAAAGGCTTTCACATCGCTTATGTCGGCTATATCAACTATAAAAAAGGGCCGATGCTTTTGCTGCAGGCTTTCAAAGCACTGATTGACAAAGACCCAAGATACAAACTGTTTATCGCCGGGACGTTTCAGGACGCCCGCTATCAGTTGTACTTCAAGCAAATGATTGATGAACTGCGGCTGACTGACAGCGTCCAATTTGACGGATGGCAGGATGATATGAATCAATACTTGGAAGATAAGCATTACCTGATTTGCACGAGCCTTCTTGAAAGTCAGCATATGTCGGCCATGGAAGCGATGGCTAAAGGCATAAAACCGCTGATTCACAATTTTTACGGCGCAAAGACGATATACGATGAATCAGTTGTTTGGAATACAATAGATGAATTCGTGGCCATGATCACAAGCGGTGATTATACATCTCTCCATTATCGGTCGTTTATTGAAGAGCATTATTCATATGACCTGAGCATGCGCAAAATTGAAGAGATGATTTCAGGCTTTGCAAAGCAGTCAGAGTTGACGGTTATGCCAAATCCGCCGCTGATTACGGTAGGCATCATCAACTATAATTACAGTAATTTTATTGATGAATGCCTTCAATCCGTTTTAAATCAACTCTACCCTAATATCGACATTCTGATCGTTGACGACCATTCAACTGACGACTCCATGCAAAAAATCAGCAGCTATCAAAAAACGCATCCGCACATTCGAACGATATGCCACAGCGAAAATACAAAACTTCCTGATCTCGCTTTTAAGGAAATCTTCCAAGAGGCAAAGGGAGAATATGTTTTGCTTTTAAGCGCAGATGATTTCCTCCCGCACAATTTGGTGATCCATGACTTTATGCAATGCTTTTTTGAAGAAGAGGGATTGGATTATGTTTACGGCGACCTTTTGCTCGTTGATCAACACGGGAAAAATGCGGGTCTGTGGACATATCAAGAGTATGGCGATGAGGAGCTGGTGAGGACTATTTTTCAAAGGGGCGGCTCAGGCATTGTCCCGATGGTGGGCATGTTTAAAGCATCTTATTATCAGCAAAAAGGCTTCACTTGGCTGGTTGATCCGCAAAAGCCGCTTGCAGGGGATGTGCTGAATTGTTTGGCCAACACGAAGCGCGGCTGGAAGCGGCGCTATTTAAAAAAACCTGTATTATGCTACCGCCGCCACCAAAAAAACATTTCCTACCAATTGCATAAAAGAATTCAATCGCTTGTGTACGTCATGGATTATATTGTGAAAGAATTTGACGAAAGCGTCTATTTTCCTCATATCAAATGGAAGGAGCTTGAGGAAAATCAAAGACAGTCCTTGAAATATTTCAGCATCGGAAAAACCTTTTGGAGAATGGCCCGGAGATACGCACAAAACGGATATACCCGGCATTTAGATCAAGACGCCAAAAAAGAATGCATTCAGCCGCTCCTGGATAAAATGGATGAATACTTCCAATTAAGCCTCGCTTCAGACAATCAGTATGAACGATATATGAAAAATATTAAAAAAATCCAGCTGATATAAGGCCTTCCGCTCTGTGGAAGGTTTTTCTCTTATACTCTCGCACAAATACACAGTCATATAGATTCATTTATACGTATGATAGAGCGCACAAAGTGTTTTTGTATTCTGTTATTTAAAAGGAGAAATTGAATCAGCATGATCGATGGGAGGTCATCATGAAAGATTTCAAATCAGATATCATTCATTGTCTGGAACAAAAAGAGTGGAACAAAGCCATGAAGCGCCTAAAGGAGTGGGAAGCCCAGGGATCGCATAACGAGCCTGACTTTTATTTTCTTCAAGCCTCTCTTTCTGTCTATCTCGGCCATGACTATAACGCTTGGCTGTGGCTCTGGAGAGGGCTTGATCTTTTTCCTGAAAACAGATCTTTAAATCTGCTGATGGGAAAAGTGTGCCTGCGCACCGGAAGGGAAAAAGAAAGCGCGGCCTATCTTCAAAAAGGAGATGGAGCAGAAACCGCAAGCTGGCCGAAGCTGGATCTTCCTGTTGACGAAAAAACCGAACCTCCGGCTGGGCAAATCCGCATTTTGCAAGGCACAATGGAAATCGCCAATCAAATGAATACCTTGGCTAAAGGGCTCTCACAGCATGGCGCGCTTGCCCACACTTTAAATTACTATCCGTATTATTTAAATTACGCTGCCGACTACACCTGGTCATTGCTGAAAGAACGCAATACGCCCGCCATGAATGCGAAGCTGAGAAGGCTTGCCAATGATCTCCTGCCATCCTATGATTTGTTCCATTTTCATTTCGGCACAAGCTTCACGCTGGACATGTCGGATTATCCCATTTTAAAACAGGCTGAGAAACCAATGGTCATGCATCATTGGGGCAGCGATGTGAGGCTTTATTCAACATTGGCTAAAACAAATCCATACGCCGTTGTCAAAACGAAAAACGAAGCTCGAATTCGATACCACCTCAAACGAATTTCCCAATATGTCCAGCACTGCATCGTCGCCGATATGGAGCTTTACGAGTATGTAAAAGACTATTATGAGCATGTCCACATGATTCCGACCATGATCCAGCTTGACCGCTATACTCCCGACTACAGGTCAAATGAAAAGCCGCTCATCGTTCATGCCCCCACCTCTCCCGGAATAAAAGGAACCCGCCACATCCTTAAGGCGGTTGAATCTTTAAAAGAAAAATACGATTTTCATTTTCACCTAGTACAAGGAGTTTCTCATGAACAGGCAAAGAAAATCTACCAAAAGGCTGATTTGATCATTGATCAGCTTCATATCGGCAGCTACGGATTATTTGCCGTCGAATCGATGGCAATGGGGAAACCCGTTATCTGCTGGATCAGTGATTTTATGAAGGATCACTATCCTTCCGAACTGCCTCTTATAAGAGCAAATCCCGCCAACATTACAGAGGTGATTGAAAATGTGCTTAAAAACCGGGATATGCTGCCGGAAATCGGCCAGAAAGGAAGAAAGTATGCAGAAGTTCATCATGATATGGTGAAAAACAGCAAAAAAACATTGGCTGTTTATCAGTCGCTACTTTCGGAATGAAGTTGAACAACTTTCCCGTCGCGGGATTTGTATGTAAAAAAAAACGAAACAAGCAGGTGAACAATTGATGAGCGATATGACAGAGTTATCCGGCCAGCATATTTTCATAACTGGCGGAGCAGGCTTTATCGGATCCTCTTTAATAGGAAAGCTGATAGAGCGCAACAGCGTCACCGTATATGACAATTTTTCAAGAGACTCCCTCCGGTATAAGCCTTACCGGGACCATCCTCACTTGAAAGTGCTGCAGGGAGACATTTTGGATTTGAACGCGCTTAAAAAGGCGATCCAGGGGGCCAGCCACATTGTCCACGCCGCCGGCATCGCTGGGATTGACACGGTCATTCAAAACCCGGTTAAAACGATGCAGGTCAACATGATCGGTTCAGCCAATCTGCTTGAAGCGGCTGCCGGTTTAACCGAATGCAAAAGGGTTGTCTGTTTCAGTACAAGCGAAGTGTTCGGCCAAATCGCTTTCAGAGCGCGCGAGACCAGTCATACTGTTTTAGGAGCGGTGGGAGAAGCCCGCTGGACATATGCTGTCAGCAAACTCGCCGAGGAGCATATGGCATATGCCTATTTTAAAGAACTTGGGCTTCCGACCGTCACCGTCCGCCCTTTTAATGTTTATGGACCGGAACAAGTCGGCGAAGGCGCCATCAAAACGATGGTTCACAGAGCTCTGTTAGATGAGCCGATCTATATTCACGGCGATGGAACGCAAATCCGGGCCTGGTGTTACGTAGATGACATGATCGACGGAATTTTGCGTTGTTTGACGATGAAGGAAGCCATCGGAGAGTCTTTCAACATCGGCAATGAACGCACTGTGATCACCGTATACGGATTGGCAAGCACGATTATCAGAGTTCTCGGATCAAAATCACAAATCTTCTTTGGGGAGAAAAAAGAAGCCGATATTGAACTGCGCATCCCTCAGGTCAATAAAGCAAAAGAGATGCTCGGTTTCAGCGCTAAAGTTGATCTGGAAGAAGGCATCAGAAGAACAGCTGAAAGCATTAAAAAAAATTTGGATCAATAAGAAAGGAGGCGCTATTGTTGAAACAATGGAAAAGCGAAGGAAAAGGTGAATTCACTCTTTCCCAGCTTGGGGGCTGTGGCGAAAATGTCGTTATCGAAGACGGGGTCCGCATTTTTCATCCGGAAAACATCTATATCGGAGATAACGTTTATATCGGCCATGACACGATTTTAAAAGGCTATTATAAGCATGACCTGATCATCGGTTCAAACAGCTGGATCGGGCAGCAATGTTTTATACACGGTGCCGGCGGGGTTACAATCGGAGAATTTGCAGGAATTGGTCCGAACGTCCGGATACATGCCGCTTACCATACCGATCCTGATAAACCCGACAGTACCATTTTGTTTTCGCCGCTTACATTCGCTCCTATTCATATTGAAGAAAACTGCAACATCGGGATCGGTGCGTCTATCCTAGCAGGCGTTACGATAGGCGCCCACTCCAAAATCGGAGCAAATGCCGTCGTCAATCGCAATATTCCCCCGTACAGCATAGCAGTAGGCGTGCCGGCAAAGGTGATTAAAAACCGAAGAATGAAAGATGAGGATCTCTCATGATCAGATTGATCGAGCCGTATATTACATTTGAAGAAGTGCAAGCAGAATTAAAGGAGATATTTTCCTCTGGCATGCTGACAAAAGGCCCTTATGTCAGAACATTTGCTGATCATATGAGACAGTATGTCAGTGCAAAGCATGCTTTTTTAACAACATCGGCAACAACGGCTTTATCGATGTGCCTTAAAAGCCTGAACGTGCAACCCGGAGATGAAGTAATCGTCTCAGACTTCTCGTTCCCCGCCACTGTCAATGTAATAGAAGATTTAGGAGCCAAGCCGGTTTTTGCCGATGTTGATCTTGAAACATTTAACATGCTTCCAGAAGAACTGGAAAGTCAAATCACGTCCCGTACAAAAGCCGTTCTTTTTGTAGATGCTCTTGGAAACCCGACAGGCATCACCAACATTAAGCAAATTTGTAAGGAGTACGGCTTACCCCTTGTGGATGATGCCGCTTGTGCGATCGGCAGCAGCGAATACGGCTGTAAATCCGGAAAAATTGCCGATCTCACCTGTTTCAGCTTTCACCCAAGAAAGCTGCTTACGACAGGCGAAGGCGGGGCAATTACAACCGACCGGGAAGAGTTGAAAGACTGGCTTTCGGTCAAATTAAACCATGGCGCTGCCATCTCTGACGGAAAATTGGATTTTATAGATTTCGGCTACAACTACAGATTATCCGATATCCAAGCCGCTCTTGGAATTAAACAGCTCCAAAAACTTGATGACATCATTCATCGGAGAAACCTTCAGCAGAAAGCATATAGTGAACAGCTTGAACCCCTCGGATTCCAAAGTCAAAAAATCGGTCCAGCCGTTGTACACAACATACAATCCGCCGTTTTCAAAGTTCCAAAAAACATCGTTCGCGACGAATTGATTCAATATTTGAGCGACTGCCATATAGAGTCGACTTTCGGCACTTATTGTTTAAGCGGCACTCCCTATTACCGCCGGAAATACCAACAGCTAAAATCGAATTCTCTCTTTCTTGAACAACATACGATTACCCTCCCTTGCCATGATGAAGTCGATTTAGATCATGTGGTTTCAGCCATACAATCATTTATCAAATTTAAGGTTGATTAGTTCAAAATATCCCGTTCACAGAGAATAGTGAACGGGATATTTTTTATTCTTAATACAAGAATAAAAAAACAGGTAGTAAACCATAGATTTACCACCTGATTCATTCACATAACAATACAGCGAACTTCCATGAAAAAAAACATTCACCTGTAGATTAAGAGACAGTTGGACCGAGAATATATGCAAATCTGTTAGAATGAAAATGCTAGTGGAATATTCGATGTTTTTACAAGCATCGTTTAATATTTGGACAGACAATGTGTAACTCTCAATTGTACAATTAGTTTTCTTTAAAGAGAAACTGCTCCGCAAGAAAAACCTACGGAACAGCTTCCTAATGAGAATATTAATTAGAAAGTTTTTCGATTTGGATATGACCGCTGTTTCCTGTAGCAAGAGTTAACGCTAATCCAGTGACGGCAATCTGAATAGTAGAAGGGACAGCAGTAACTTCAATCATAGCTTCTCCCACTAATGGAGTACCTACGCTGATTAAAGTGAATGCTCCTGATACTGGCGTTCCATTTACTACAATTTGTGCTCCTCCCAGAAGAGATAGAGCTGCTGTATACAGAATAAATCTTACAGAATAATATCCAGGAGAACTAATTGTGAATGTTGTGGTAGCAGTTTGAGTAATATCAGTTCCAAATGATTCTTCAGGTGTAGCAAAAGGAACTAAACCGCCTACACCTACAGTAACCGTTCCCTGGTTTCTTGCACTTAATGCAGAAACTAATCCTGCACCGGTTGGACCTGTTGGACCTGTTGCTCCTGTTGGACCTGTCGGGCCGGTCGCTCCTGTTGCTCCTGTCGGGCCGGTCGCTCCTGTTGCTCCTGTCGGGCCGGTCGCTCCGGTCGGGCCGATGGCTCCTGTTGCTCCGGTTGCTCCTGTCGCTCCTGTTGGACCGGTCGGACCGGTGGCTCCTGTTGGACCTGTTGCTCCGGTGGCTCCTGTTGGACCTGTCGCTCCCGTTGCTCCCGTTGCTCCGGTCGGGCCGGTGGCTCCTGTTGCTCCCGTAGCTCCTGTCGCTCCTGTCGCTCCTGTTGGACCTGTCGCTCCCGTTGCTCCTGTCACTCCTGTTGCTCCTGTCGGACCTGTCGCTCCCGTTGCTCCGGTGGCTCCGGTCGCTCCTGTCGGGCCGGTGGCTCCCGTTGCTCCGGTCGCTCCTGTTGGACCTGTTGCTCCGGTGGCTCCGGTCGGGCCGGTGGCTCCCGTTGCTCCGGTCGCTCCTGTTGGACCTGTTGCTCCCGTTGCTCCCGTCGGACCTGTCGCTCCCGTTGCTCCCGTCGGACCTGTCGCTCCCGTTGCTCCTGTCGCTCCTGTTGCTCCGGTGGCTCCGGTCGGGCCGGTGGCTCCTGTTGCTCCTGTCGCTCCCGTTGCTCCCGTCGGACCTGTCGCTCCCGTTGCTCCTGTCGCTCCTGTTGCTCCGGTGGCTCCGGTCGGGCCGGTGGCTCCTGTTGCTCCTGTCGGACCTGTCGCTCCCGTTGCTCCCGTTGCTCCTGTCGCTCCTGTTGCTCCGGTGGCTCCGGTCGGGCCGGTCGCTCCCGTTGCTCCTGTCGCTCCTGTCGCTCCTGTTGGACCTGTTGCTCCCGTTGCTCCCGTTGCTCCTGTCGGGCCGGTCGCTCCCGTTGCTCCTGTCGCTCCCGTTGCTCCCGTCGGACCTGTCGCTCCCGTTGCTCCTGTCGCTCCTGTTGCTCCGGTGGCTCCGGTCGGGCCGGTGGCTCCTGTTGCTCCTGTCGGACCTGTCGCTCCCGTTGCTCCCGTTGCTCCTGTCGCTCCTGTCGCTCCTGTTGGACCTGTTGCTCCTGTCGGGCCGGTCGCTCCCGTTGCTCCGGTCGCTCCTGTCGCTCCCGTCGGACCTGTCGCTCCCGTTGCTCCCGTTGCTCCTGTCGGGCCGGTCGCTCCCGTTGCTCCGGTCGCTCCTGTCGCTCCCGTTGCTCCGGTCGGACCTGTCGCTCCCGTTGCTCCGGTCGGACCTGTCGGGCCGGTCGCTCCCGTCGGACCTGTCGCTCCTGTTGCTCCGGTCGCTCCTGTTGGACCTGTTGCTCCGGTCGCTCCTGTCGCTCCTGTTGGACCTGTTGCTCCGGTCGCTCCTGTCGGGCCGGTCGCTCCCGTTGCTCCCGTCGGGCCGGTGGCTCCCGTTGGACCTGTCGGGCCTGTCGCTCCCGTTGCTCCTGTCGGGCCTGTCGCTCCTGTCGGGCCGGTCGCTCCTGTTGCTCCTGTCGGGCCGGTCGGGCCGGTTGCTCCCGTTGCTCCGGTCGCTCCTGTTGCTCCTGTCGCTCCTGTCGCTCCTGTTGCTCCGGTCGCTCCTGTTGCTCCGGTCGCTCCTGTCGGGCCGGTCGCTCCTGTTGCTCCTGTCGGGCCGGTCGCTCCCGTTGCTCCTGTCGGGCCTGTCGCCCCTGTTGCTCCTGTCGGGCCTGTCGGGCCGGTTGCTCCCGTTGCTCCGGTCGCTCCTGTTGCTCCTGTCGGGCCTGTCGCTCCTGTCGGGCCTGTCGCTCCTGTCGGGCCGGTCGCTCCTGTTGCTCCTGTCGGGCCGGTCGCTCCCGTTGCTCCTGTCGGGCCTGTCGCTCCTGTCGGGCCGGTCGCTCCTGTTGCTCCTGTCGGGCCGGTCGCTCCCGTTGCTCCTGTCGGGCCTGTCGCTCCCGTTGCTCCTGTCGGGCCTGTCGCTCCGGTCGGACCCGTCGCTCCCGTTGGACCCGTCGCTCCGGTCGGGCCGGTTGGGCCGATTACATCTGCAACTTCTATATCTAACAAAGCTACATCATCTACTATGACATTTGCTGTTCCTGCTTGAGGCAGTGTATTTATTAAGATAAATGCCATTGTAGAACCTGAAGGAGCCGGAGATGTCGTTTGATAAACTTCAAGCCATGCATTATTTTGCACGACAGGTAATCTATTAAACGGAATATTAATAAAAAGTCCCTGACCCAAGAAATTAAACATACTATCAAAATATGATACTTGAATCTGCACCTGGGGAGATGGTAGGATTCCTGATTTAGCCAACGAAACAAGAAACTCAAGCCCTTCCCCTTCATCTACTGGAACAAATTGGGCAATGAAAGATACCGTTGCTCCACCCAATAATGTTGCCGACCAAAAGCCCGAATGGGAAAATTGAGTGGTGACCGCAGCATTTTGCCCCGCCCAAGGAGAGAGTGATCCCGCTTCAAAACTTCCATTTACTACCGAATTTTGAATGGACATCTAAGATTTAAACCTCCTTTTTTTAGATTTGCTTCACCCCTTTTAAGGTCGAAGCTAACATATACTATGTATTCTTTCATGATGAGGTCACGTTATTTTCCATACGGTTAAAACACATTTACAAATGTTCGAATAGATACTGTTATACAAAAAGGAAGGCTCTAAAAGAACCTCCCCTACCCTTTTTAAGGGAAACGAATTAGATTTAAATCTCTATTGAATGCTGCCGCAGAAGTAACATTTGAAGCAGTTGTCACCGCAACTCTAACTGAATAGTCAATTGTTGCGGTGGCTGGAACAGTATCAACAATTGTACTGGCCAATGGAAATCTTTGAGTTCCTGCGGATGCAAGACTTCTATTAAAGATTCTAGATTGAACTAAAGTTCCGCCTCTATAAAGTCTTATTTCAAAAACTATATTACTGTTAGCAGTATTCACCGCTTCTACTGCCAACGCATAATCCACCTTAATATTCTGACCGCTAGTGACCGGCACATTAGGGACGTTTACAACAGTTACCTCGGTATTTAAAGGAATAGTCGGTGGATTGTAAACTGAAGTAGACCCAAATAGATTGTTAAAGAATATAGCAGTTTGTGGACTAGCTGGACCTGTCGCTCCGGCGGCTCCGGTCGGACCCGTCGCTCCTGCTGCTCCCGTAACTCCTGTCGGACCCGTCGCTCCGGTGGCTCCCGTTGCTCCGGTGGCTCCCGTTGAACCTGTTACTCCTGTTGCTCCCGTCACTCCTGTCGGACCTGTCGCTCCGGCGGCTCCAGTCACTCCTGTCGGACCCGTCGGGCCGGTCGCTCCGGTTGCACCTGTCGCTCCTGTCGGACCTGTGGCTCCGGTGGCTCCCGTTGGACCCGTCACTCCTGTCGGACCCGTCGCTCCTGTTACTCCTGTTGGACCCGTCGCTCCCGTTGGGCCGGTGGCTCCCGTTGGACCCATCGCTCCTGTTGCTCCCGTCGGGCCAGTGGCTCCCGTTGCTCCGGTGGCTCCCGTTGAACCTGTTACTCCTGTTGGACCCGTCGCTCCTGTCGGGCCGGTGGCTCCCGTTGGACCCATCGCTCCTGTTGTTCCCGTCGGGCCGGTGGCTCCCGTTGGACCCATCGCTCCTGTTGTTCCCGTCGGGCCGGTGGCTCCCGTTGGACCCATCGCTCCTGTTGTTCCCGTCGGGCCGGTGGCTCCCGTTGGACCCATCGCTCCTGTTGTTCCCGTCGGGCCGGTGGCTCCCGTTGGACCCATCGCTCCTGTTGTTCCCGTCGGGCCGGTGGCTCCCGTTGGACCCATCGCTCCTGTTGTTCCCGTCGGGCCGGTGGCTCCCGTTGGACCCATCGCTCCTGTTGTTCCCGTCGGGCCGGTGGCTCCCGTTTCTCCCGTTGGACCTGTTACTCCTGTTGGACCGGTCGCTCCCGTTGGGCCGGTGGCTCCCGTTGGACCCATCGCTCCTGTTGCTCCCGTCGGGCCGGTGGCTCCCGTTGCTCCGGTCGGACCCGTCGCTCCTGTCGGGCCGGTCGCTCCCGTTGCTCCGGTCGGACCTGTCGCTCCTGTTGCACCTGTCGCTCCTGTTGGACCTGTTACTCCTGTTGGACCCGTCGCTCCTGTCGGACCTGTGGCTCCGGTGGCTCCCGTTGGACCCGTCACTCCTGTCGGACCCGTCGCTCCTGTTACTCCTGTTGGACCCGTCGCTCCCGTTGGGCCGGTGGCTCCCGTTGGACCTGTGGCTCCTGTCGCTCCTGTTGCTCCTGTTGCTCCCGTTGAACCTGTTACTCCTGTTGGACCCGTCGCTCCTGTCGGGCCGGTTGCTCCCGTTGGACCCATCGCTCCTGTTGTTCCCGTCGGGCCGGTGGCTCCCGTTTCTCCCGTTGGACCTGTTACTCCTGTTGGACCCGTCGCTCCCGTTGGGCCGGTGGCTCCCGTTGGACCCATCGCTCCTGTTGCTCCCGTCGGGCCGGTGGCTCCCGTTGCTCCGGTCGGACCCGTCGCTCCTGTCGGGCCGGTGGCTCCCGTTTCTCCGGTCGGACCTGTCGCTCCCGTCACTCCTGTCGGACCCGTCGCTCCTGTTGCTCCCGTCACTCCTGTCGGACCTGTCGCTCCTGTTGCACCTGTCGCTCCAGTTGGACCTGTTACTCCTGTTGGACCCGTCGCTCCTGTCGCTCCTGTTGGACCCGTCGCTCCTGTTGCTCCTGTTGGACCCGTCGCTCCTGTCGGACCTGTGGCTCCGGTGGCTCCCGTTGGACCTGTGGCTCCTGTCGCTCCTGCTGCTCCCGTCACTCCTGTCGGACCCGTCGCTCCGGTGGCTCCGGTCGGACCCGTCGCTCCTGCTGCTCCCGTCACTCCTGTCGGACCCGTCGCTCCGGTGGCTCCCGTTGCTCCGGTGGCTCCCGTTGCTCCGGTGGCTCCCGTTGGACCCGTCACTCCTGTCGGACCCGTCGCTCCGGTTGCTCCCGTCACTCCGGTCGGACCTGTCGCTCCTGTTGCACCTGTCGCTCCAGTTGGACCCGTCGCTCCTGTCGGGCCGGTGGCTCCCGTTGAACCTGTTACTCCTGTTGCTCCCGTCACTCCTGTCGGACCTGTGGCTCCGGTTGCACCTGTCGCTCCTGTCGGACCTGTGGCTCCGGTGGCTCCCGTTGGACCCGTCACTCCTGTCGGACCCGTCGCTCCTGTTACTCCTGTTGGACCCGTCGCTCCCGTTGGGCCGGTGGCTCCCGTTTCTCCCGTTGGACCTGTTACTCCTGTTGGACCGGTCGCTCCCGTTGGGCCGGTGGCTCCCGTTGGACCCATCGCTCCTGTTGCTCCCGTCGGGCCGGTGGCTCCCGTTGCTCCCGTTGAACCTGTTACTCCTGTTGGACCCGTCGCTCCCGTTGGGCCGGTGGCTCCCGTTGGACCCATCGCTCCTGTTGCTCCCGTCGGGCCGGTGGCTCCCGTTGCTCCCGTTGAACCTGTTACTCCTGTTGGACCGGTCGCTCCCGTTGGGCCGGTGGCTCCCGTTGGACCCATCGCTCCTGTTGCTCCCGTCGGGCCGGTGGCTCCCGTTGCTCCGGTCGGACCCGTCGCTCCTGTCGGGCCGGTGGCTCCGGTTGCACCTGTCGGACCCGTCGCTCCGGTGGCTCCCGTCACTCCTGTCGGACCCGTCGCTCCTGTTGCTCCCGTCACTCCTGTCGGACCTGTCGCTCCTGTTGCACCTGTCGCTCCTGTTGCACCTGTGGCTCCGGTGGCTCCCGTTGGACCCATCGCTCCCGTTGGACCCGTCACTCCTGTCGGACCCGTCGCTCCGGTGGCTCCCGTCACCCCGGTCGAACCCGTCACTCCTGTCGGTCCTGTGGCTCCGGTGGCTCCCGTTGGACCCATCGCTCCCGTTGGACCCGTCACTCCTGTCGGTCCCGTCGCTCCGGTGACTCCCGTTGGACCTGTTACTCCTGTCGGACCCGTCGCTCCTGTCGGGCCGGTGGCTCCTGTTGGCCCGGTCGCTCCCGTTGGGGCTCCTCCACCCTCAACACTCAATAGAGCAACATCATCCACAAACACGCTGGCAGTTCCCGCCTGCGGAATATTGTTAATCAAAATGAATGCCTGGGTGGTGCCAAGGGGAGCCGGTGAAGTTGTTTGATAGACTTCAAGCCATGTCCCATTTTCGGCTGCCGGTATTCTGCTTGACGTCACAGTGGCAAATAGACCATATCCGAGAAAATTAAACTGGCTGTCAAAATAAGTAACCTGTATCGTTACAGAAGGTGCCGGGAGAAATCCCGCTTTCGCAAGAGAAACAAGAAATTCGCTTCCTTCCCCCGCACCGGCCGGAACAAATTGAGCAATATATGATGTGGCTGTTCCGCCCAAAAATCTCGCAGAGAAAAATCCTGAATGCGAAAACTGGCTTGTAACAGATGTGTTTACGCCTACCCAAGGCGAGAAAGCACCTGTCTCAAAACCACCGTTCATCACCGCGTTTTGAATGGACATTTTTTCCACCCCCATTCTTTCCATTTTCCGCCTGCAATGATCTTTAAAAGACATTGAAGCACTATATCCTATGATCTCTCTTTTTATGCAGACACGTTATATAACACGGCTGAGATGAAAAACCGTCACTTCATCAACCGGCCTGGATTGCCCACAGCCGTTTTGCCTGCGGGAACATCTTTTGTAATGACGGCACCCGCTCCAATGACCGCCCCCTCCCCGACGACAACCGCCGGCAGCAATGTTGCGTTATTCCCGATTTTCGCTCCTCTTTTAATAGTTGGACCTTGATACGGGTAGTTTCCCTTTCCCATATATTTATCATTTGACGTGGAACAGCAGGGACCGATAAACACTTCATCCTCAATCGTCATATCAGCAGTGATATAGCAGCCCGTTTGAATTGTTGCTTTACTTCCAATTCTGGTATTGTTTTCAACCATCGCATTGCGTCCTATAATGCTTTCTCTGCCGATCGCGACATTTTCGCGAATGCTCGCCATATCCCCCACGAAGACGCCTTGTTCCAACAGCACGTCTCGGTAAATCACAGCGCTTGCTCCAACTATGGCATCATCTTCTATCCGCAAAGGGGCTCCTGCCTGCTTCGGCTGGCGAGCCATTTTTTTATTTGAAGAAGCCGCTTTGCCAAGGACGGCCAAATCGCCGATTTTCACCCCGCTGCCGATATGAGTGTCCTTTTTAATAATGGCATGATGACCGATTGTTACGTTGTCCCCGATGACCACATTTTCTTCAATAACGGCATGCTCTCCCAATACCACGTTCTTTCCGATCTTTGCAGTTTCATGAATCATTGCTTACATCCTCCATTTCTCATTTACACCTGCTGTAGCATATTCAATGCGGACGTAATGAGAAACGGCTTCATAAAAAAACACGGCCGCCGTCAGGCGAACCGTGCTACTTTTCTCTTCTTGCAAAATCGACAAACCGGAATTTATCAAGGCGGTGTCTGCTTTCCGTATATTGAAACAAGGTCGTATCATCAAGAAAAACGAAATTTTTCACGACCACAATGTGCTCGTATCCGTTCAGATCCAAATACTCTTGATCCTCTGCCGTACATGGCTCGACTACAATTTCCTTATGAGCATAGCTGATGACGAGCCCGCATTCATCTTCAAGGTATTGATAGATCGAGTCCTCGCATATTTCTTTCGTTAAAAGCGGCACGTGTTTGCGGATAAAATAGTCTTTATCCAGGATGATACGCTCTCCGTTGATGTTCCGCGACCTGACAACCCGCCATACCTCTTCATCTCCGGAAGTGCGGAGCTGCTTTTGAATATATGCGTCCGGATGCGTCAAGCCGAACTCATGGACCGTCGTGCTTGTCTCTTTTCCGAGCGTTTCTGAAAGCTCCTTAAAGCTGACCAAACCGGAAACCGGGAACTGCATTTTCTCCCTGTGCAGCACGACTGACCCCTTCCCTTTAATCTTCTGAATATATCCGTTCTGAGCAAGCACGTTCAGCGCTTTCCGAACGGTTTCCCTCGAGGTGTCGTGCTGTTCGGCAAGGTCGTTTTCAGACGGCAGGATATCTCCGGCATTCAGTATGCTTTGATCGATTTGTTCCGCGATTTGTTTGTAAATCATCATATACTTGTTGATCTTCATTTTTTTACCACCACGCTTAGTTTAGCATGGTTTGGCAAGATGATAAACAATCGATTGATATGGTTTCACTGTGAAGCGTTTAAATGACTCGGGAAGATCGGTGTCATTGGAAATGAGAACCTTGGCATCATAGCCTTCAATATCAATATCGTCAGGCAGCTGAAACTCGGTCTCTTTCCCGTAAAAATTATTGATCACCAGCAGTTTTTCATCCGCTCCGTTTCTCAAATACGCGTAAAGCTCTTGATCGTCTTCCAGTATGAGCTGATAATCGCCGGTTGTAATGATATCGAATTCCTTGCGGAGCTCATTCAGCTTTTTATAATGGTAGAAAATCGAATCAGGATCGTTGAGCGCTTCTTCTGCGTTGATTTCTTTGTAGTTGTCAGGCACCGGAATCCACGGTGTGCCCGCCGTAAACCCGGCATTTTCTTCTCCGTTCCACTGCACCGGCGTCCGCGAATTATCACGGGATTTCGCTTTCAAGATTTCGATGATTTCGGCTTCCGGCTTCCCTGCTTCTTTCAGGATACGGTACATATTGAGAGATTCGACATCCCTGTAAAGGGAGATGTCATCGAATTTCGGGTTGGTCATCCCAAGCTCTTCTCCCTGGTAAATGTATGGCGTTCCCTGAAGCATATGAATCGCGGTTGCCAGCATTTTCGCAGACTTTTTGCGGTATTTTCCGTCGTCCCCGTACCGTGAGACGATCCGCGGCTGGTCGTGGTTGCACCAGAACAATGCGTTCCATCCGCCCCCTTTATTCATTTCCGTCTGCCATTCAGAAAGAATCTTCTTCAGCTTTAGAAAATCAAAATCCGCAAGCGCCCATTTTTCCCCGTTTGGATAGTCGGCCTTTAAATGATGAAAGTTAAACACCATATCGAGCTCACGGCTTTCGGGGTTTGTATACCGGATGCAATCTGCGATTGTAGTCGATGACATTTCTCCGACCGTCATGCTGTCATATTTTGAAAAAACCTCCCTGTTCATTTCATTCAAAAACTCGTGAACCCTCGGCCCGTCCGTATAAAATCTGCGTCCGTCCCCCTCGTCATCATCAGGGAAACGCTGGTCTTTTGAGATGACATTGATGACATCAAGTCTGAAGCCGTCGATTCCTTTTTCAAACCAGAAATGCATCATCTCGTACACTTTTTTTCTGACTGCTTCATTCTCCCAATTCAAATCCGCCTGTGTCACATCATAGAGATGGAGATAATACTGTCCGCTCTCTGCATGAAACTCCCACGCCGAGCCGCCGAATTTCGATTCCCAATTTGTCGGCGGAGCGCCGTTCGGCTTCATGTCTTTCCAAATATAAAAGTCGCGGTACAGATTTTCTTTGCCGGACGCCGCTTCTTTAAACCATCTGTGCTCTGTTGATGTATGGTTGACGACAAGATCCATGATCACCTTTATGCCGCGCTTGTGGGCCTCTTCAAGAAGCTCTTCAAAGTCGGCCATTGTTCCATATTCTTCATGGATGCTGTAATAGTCGCTGATGTCATAGCCGTTGTCGTTTTGCGGCGATTGATAAATCGGCGTCAGCCAAATGACATCACAGGCGAGCTCCTTGATGTAGTCGAGCTTTTCGATGATGCCGCGTATGTCGCCGACACCGTTTCCTGTTGTATCTTTAAAGCTTTTCGGATAAATTTGGTAGACGACTGCTTTTTTCCACCATGGATTTTCTTTCGTTTCCATTTTCAACACCACCGCTTTCTTCTTTATGAAAATGGGAAAAGGGCAGACAAATATGCGCGCCCCTCTCCCTCTCTTATTTCATTTTTAATTTTGCGTAGAGATATGTTCCGGCAAACGGCGCGATCAACACGATCGCCATTCCGATCGCAAACGCTCCCCAGTATTGGCTCATAATAGAGAAAATTCCAGGTACGCCGCCGACGCCGACAGAGCTTGCCAAAACCCCTTGCGAGGAAATGAACATACCGGCAATCCCCGAACTGATCATCGCGATCACGAACGGAAATCTGTATCTGAGATTCACTCCGAACAATGCCGGTTCGGTAATTCCGAGATAAGCTGAAATTCCGGATGTCAGGGACAGGCCTTTCTGCTTCTCATCTTTGACAATAAACATCATCGCAAGCGCGGCTGAACCTTGTGCAATATTGGACAGCGCGAGCATCGGCCATAAAAATGTTCCGCCGAGCTTTGAGCCGATCAGCTGAAGGTCAACGGCAAGGAATGTATGATGCATTCCGGTAATGACGAGAGCGGCGTAAAGCCCTCCGTATAACAGTCCGCCCAGTACGGCGAATTGTTCAAAGACAGCAATAAGGCCTGATGTTAAAACATTTCCGATGGCAAATGTAATCGGTCCAAGGACAATAAATGAAGCAAAACCTGTGACAAGCAGCGTAATCGGTGCCACAACAAGGAGCTGAATGCTCTCAGGCGTCCGCTTTGTCAAAAAGCGCTCAATTTTTGCCAGCAAATAAGAAGCGAGCAAAATGGGAAGCACCTGCCCCTGGTAGCCGACCTTCTGCACTTCCAAACCGAATAAATTCCAGACAGGAATCTCTCCGCTTTGCTCCGCAGCCCCGTATCCCCAGGCGTTTAACAAATCAGGGTGCACAAGCATGACGCCGAGCACGATGCCGAGCAGCGGATTTCCGCCAAACCGCTTGACGGCCGACCAGCCGATTAGCGCAGGGAGAAATGCGAAAGCAGTCCCCGCGATCAAGTTAATCATATTAGCGAGATCCGCCCATTGCGGATAGACTTCAACGATTGATTTTCCGCTGAAGAAAATGTCTTGAGCCGTCAGGATATTGTTGATCCCCATCAGCAGCCCGGCAGTGACAATCGCCGGCAATATTGGAATAAATATATCTGCAAGCGTTTTCACGGCACGCTGTAAAGGATTCATATTTTTCTCTGAGGCTTTCTTAACATCATCCTTTGACGATTCGCCGATTCCTGTTGCCTTCACCAGCTCCGCGTACACATTGTTGACCGTTCCTTGGCCGATCACCACTTGAAATTGGCCGTTAGTCGAAAACGATCCTTTGACAACATCTATTTGCTCCAGCACCTCTTGATTGACTTTGCTTTCATCGAGCAATGCAAATCGCAAACGCGTTACACAATGGGTTACCGCTGCAATGTTGTCAGCACCGCCGACAGCATCGACAATCCGTCGCGCTGATTGATTCAAATCAGTCATTCCAATCCCTCCTTCTCCTCTTATAACCTGTATATACATGTTATAGGTTTATTGTATTCCTGTATATACAAGTAGTCAATATATTTTTGTAGCGCTTTCAAAAATTAAAAAAGCCGGATGTTCCCTTCATAAAACGTAGGAGAGCAAGGCTTCCTCCGATTTATGAGCCGGGAACAAACCGGCTGTGATCATAAATTGTTCACTTTTTCGTCACCTTCATAAACGCCGTCCTGCTGACCGATGTCTTTCAAATAATACTTTTCTGATGTAAAAAACTCATCATATAAAGACCTTACTTTTCTGCTCAAGAGCAGCACCGCCAAAATATTCGGAAGAAGAATGAAAACGAGCGCGAGATCGAGGAATCCCCATATCGCCTTTGCTCCTCCGGCAGCACCGATGACGACGGCGGCCAGGTAGATGAATTTAATCACATGTCCCGCGAGCCGTCCGAACAGAAATTCAGCTTGTTTTACACCGTAAAAAATGACCACTGTGATCGTTGATAAGACAAAGAAAACGAGCGAGACAGAGACGAAGTATCCGCCCACAGGGCCAAAATAGCTGCGAAATGCGGCTGCGGCCAGCGCCCCCGGATCGCTTGATGCGTTTTCGCCGGTCCAGACGCCTGATGCGAGCACGACGAAGGCGGTGGTCGTGCAAATCAGCAGCGTATCGACCACGATGCCGATCACCGCCCAGAACCCCTGTCTCACAGGGTGGTCGGTCATCGCCGCTGCGTGGGCAATCGGCGCCGTCCCCATCCCGGCTTCGTTGGAATAAAGGCCTCGTGCAAACCCCCAGCGAACGGTTTCGGCAACTGCCGCACCTGCAAAGCCGCCGAATGCCGAAGAAGATGTAAACGCATTCGAAAAGATGAGAGAGAAAAAAGCGGGTACAGAGGAAAGGTTTGTGACGACAATCAGGAAACCGGCCCCGATGTACGCCCCTGCCATAAGCGGAACTGCGAGCTCCGTCACTTTTCCAATCCGTTTAATCCCTCCGATCACCACTAAACCGATCAAAAAAGCAATCCCGATTCCGGTGTATAAACGATTGAACGAGAACGTCTCAGCCAGCGATGCGGAAACCGAATTTCCCTGCACCATGATGCTCGGTACAAGTTCGATCATCAGCGCTACTGAAAAAAAGACGCCGAGCCATTTCATGGAGAGCCCTTTTGTAATGTAATACATCGGTCCACCGACATATTCGCCTTCTTCATTTTTTTCTCTGTAGTGGACGGCGAGGACGCTTTCCGAAAACTTGATCGCCATGGCAAACAGCGCGACCAGCCACATCCAAAAAACGGCTCCCGGACCGCCGAACATGATGGCCGCAGGCACACCGACGATATTGGCGGCGCCGACTGTTGAGCTGAGAGCCGATGTCAAAGCCTGCAGCGGTGTAACCGTCCCTTCTCCTTTCGGCTTTTTGCCGACACTTCCGATCGTCTGCTTAAAGATATAGAGAGGATAGCGAAATTGAAAAAATTTCAGCAGGATCGTCAAGTAGACTCCTGTCCCTGTCAGCAGTATGATCAGCGGTGGCCCCCACAGCCAATCTGATATGTATTCAACCCAATTCAATAATCGTTCCATCCTATCACCCTTTTGTTCGTTTACGGGTCAATACCACTACAGGGGAGAAATAAACCTGCTTTTAGCGCTTTTTATTTCCGCTCAGCCTTCGGTACACTTTTTCTTTATAAAACGCTGAGGCAGGCTTGGAAAACATGCCTTTTTTGTCGGCGAGCCTGTCGAGCCTGAGCCGGGTTTCTGTTTTTCTCTCAATTAAACGCTCGCGCTCGTCTTCATCCGCGCACTTTGCGATTAAGTCGTCAATCGTCATCAGTTCTTTCTTTAAAGCGCCTTCATCCCCCGCCATTCCGGCGTTTTTCATCACTCTGTAAGCCATGCGGAGATGCTCTGGAACATGGGCGGCATCGTCTTTTTTCAAAGGTTTCCCCATTCCCGGAAGCCCTTCGAATTCGCCGTCCTTAATGGCCTGCTTAATCTTGTCTTCAGAAACGATGCTCGAAAAATCCATGGTCTAAATCCTCCCTTTTCGTTCATATACTAACAACAGTCTGCCATAAAGATCAGTTCCCGCCAATGCAATACAAGCGTAAAATATTCCCAAACATCTTTTTTAAAGCTGTAAAACCCTGATTTGACAGGGGTTTTGCGATTTTTTTCGCAAGGCCGGTTTCCGCTTTTCTAAATCGGTATTTCATGGTATATTTTATACATTCGTTTTTTTCTTTCGTTCCGATGGTTTTTACTGATCCGGAAAAAAGGAGTGTAACAATTGAAAAGATTTATTAAGGAAAGAGGCCTTGCCTTCTTCCTGATAGCCGCTATATTGCTATGGCTAAAAACTTATGCTGCGTATGTAATTGAATTTAATTTAGGAATAACCAACACAGTACAACACATTTTGCTTTTTGTGAATCCGATTAGCTCAAGCTTGTTCTTTCTTGGATTGGGACTCTTGTTCAAGAAAAAAATACAGCAGACAGCGATTATAGTGATTCATTTTTTAATGTCTTTTTTGCTATATGCGAACGTTGTATACTACAGATTTTTCAGCGACTTTATCACGCTGCCTGCAATCATGCAGGCAAAAACAAACGGAGGACAGCTCGGGGACAGCATCTTCTCGCTTATGCACCCGCTTGATGTTCTGTATTTCATCGACACCTTTATTTTAATCGGGCTGGCTGTTTTCTATAACAGACCATCTGAAACAACAACGAAGCGTCCGTTTAAAATTGTGATGGGAGCAAGCATCCTCGTCTTCCTCGCCAACCTGGCCGTTGCCGAGATCGATCGTCCGGAGCTTCTGACCCGTTCTTTTGACCGCAACTACCTTGTGAAATATTTGGGAACCTACAACTTCACAATCTATGATGCGGTGCAAAATATCAAGTCAAACAGCCAGCGCGCACTGGCAAGTTCCAGCGACGTAACGGAAGTTGAGAACTATATTAAAGCCAATCATGATAAGCCGAATGCCGAATACTTCGGAAAAGCGAAAGGCATGAACGTGGTTTACATTTCACTGGAATCACTTCAGACCTTCCTGATCGATTATAAGCTCGACGGCAAAGAAGTCACGCCATTCTTAAATTCACTGGCGCACGACAATGAAACGTTTTATTTCGATAACTTTTTCCACCAAACCGGACAAGGTAAAACGTCCGACGCCGAATTTATGATGGACAACTCGCTGTATCCTTTATCGCAAGGGTCAGTGTTCATTAATAAAGCGCAAAACACGCTGCAGTCGGCTCCGGCCATTTTGAAGTCTCAAGGCTATACATCAGCGGCGTTCCACGGCAACTACAAAACGTTCTGGAACCGCAATGAAATGTATAAAGCCATCGGTTATGACAAATTCTTTGACGCTACGTATTACGATATGAGCGAAGATAAAACGAAAAACTACGGGTTGAAAGATAAACCGTTCTTTGAAGAATCAATGCCGCTGTTGAAAAGCCTGAAACAGCCGTTCTATACGAAGTTTATCACCCTTTCGAACCATTTTCCGTTCGAGATGGATGAAGGCGATACAGACTTCCCTGCCGGGGATACCGGCGACAGCGTCGTTGACCATTATTTCCAGTCGGCCAACTACATGGACCAGGCGCTTGAACAATTCTTCAACGACCTGAAAAAAGCCGGACTGTATGATAATACGATTGTCGTCATGTACGGGGACCACTACGGTATTTCTGAAAATCACAACAAAGCGATGGCCAAAGTTTTGGGCAAAGACATCACACCATATGAAAACGCCCAATTGCAAAGGGTGCCGCTGTTCATCCACGCGCCTGGGGTCAAGGGAATCAAATCCCATAAATACGGCGGCGAAGTCGATGTAGCCCCTACCCTGCTTCATTTGATGGGCGTGAATACGAAAGATTACCTGATGAGCGGTTCAGACCTTCTGTCACCGGAACACCGTGAAATTATTCCGTTCCGCAACGGCGATTTCGTCTCTCCGGAATATACGAAAACGAACGGAAACTACTATGACACGAAAACAGGAGAGCTACTGAACGAAAAAGACATCGATCCGAACATCGAAGAGGCCGTGAAAAAAGAACTCGAAATGTCGGATAAAATCGTCGACGGAGATTTGCTGCGCTTCTATAAACCGAAGGGCTTTAAAGCGATCAATCCGAGCGACTACGACTATACCAACCACAATCCGAAAACATCAGAATCTGATGCGGCGCAAACAACGAAATCGGATTCCGGACAATAAACAGACAGCACCCGCTTCTAAATAAGCGGGTGCTTTTTTTGTCTTGAAGCCGCTCTGTTCCTTTTTCGCAAACAAATATGGTAAGCTTGAAATGGAATATAAAAAAAGAAAGCGGGAATGAATTGTGATTGTAACGAATGACCAAGAGCTGGAAGGGCTCAAGAAAATCGGCAGAATCGTCGCTTTAGCCAGGGAGGAAATGAAGGCAAAAGCAGCTCCCGGCATGAGCACAAAAGAGCTGGATCTCATCGGAAAAGAAGTGCTTGAAGCCCATGGCGCCGCATCGGCTCCGGAAAAAGAATACGACTTCCCGGGAACGACGTGCATCAGTGTGAACGATGAAGTCGCCCACGGCATCCCAAGCGAATCCAGAATTTTAAAAGAAGGGGATTTGATCAACATCGACATCTCCGCTGAATTTGGCGGCTACTATTCTGATACGGGCATTTCTTTTGTACTCGGAAAAGGCGATGAAATGCTGCACAAGCTTTGCCAAAGTGCGGAAAGCGCTTTTCAAAAGGGGCTTTTGCAGGCGCGCGCCGGCAAGAAACAAAACCAAATCGGCAGAGCCGTATACAATGAAGCAAAAGCAAACGGATTTACCGTCATTAAAAACCTGACGGGACACGGGATTGGAAGGAACCTCCATGAAGCGCCCAACCATATCTTAAATTACTATGACCCGTTTGATAATGCGCTCTTTAAAAACGGAACCGTCATCGCCCTTGAGCCGTTTGTTTCCACAAAAGCAGAACATACCATCGAAGCCGGAGACGGCTGGACATTCAAAACGCCTGACGGCAGCTTTGTGGCGCAGATCGAGCATACGATCGTCATCACGAAAAACGAACCGATCATTTTAACACAGCTTGACTGATTACGCATAAAAAAGCCCGGCTCATAGAAGCGCGGGCTTTTATGCTAAAATAAAAGACAAACTGTGCCGAAAGGAGCTTTACCGCATGCTGTTTGCCATCATCGGGCTGATCTTTTTTATCGAGAGCATCCTGTTAATCGTATATGCTCATAAAAAAAAGAACGGCTTCTTAAAATATATTGGGATCGTCCTCAGCATCGCGATCATTGTGATGATCGTCACCAGTTTGACACACGGCTGACGCCTGCCCTCAAACTTCCAGACTATGTCGAAAGACTCAGTTTTTAAAAATTGCCGCCTATCCCTTTTCAGCGTTTTTCTATAGATGTTAGAATCCCAATTGCATCGAAATATAGAAGGGAGTTTTCTGCCATGCATTACGGAAGCAAAGGCTGGTATGTAGAAGAACTGAAAAAGCTGGGAATGACGAAGTATGAAGGAAGAAAGCTTCAAAGCTATAAAAAACACTTTTTGGCCAACCTGCTTGAAAGCGTCAAAAAATAAACATCCTTTAAGCTCAGCGTGACCCGCAACCCTTGCAGTCTAGGAAGGCCGAGCATCGAAGCAGACTTTCACAGGAGGTGATTACGGCGGCGTTCAGGCAGGACGCCTGGCGGTTAGCCGCCGATCCTTCCTCTATTCGTGAGCACCGACTTAGCAGGCCTGACAACGAATGCGAGGGTTTGTCGACACGCTGAAAGCCGTGTTCCTCTTCAGACACGGCTTGTTTTTATGCGCTCAGCTGCTTTAAAAATGAGCTTCTCCAGCTTTCCGACAGCGCTTCAACCTCAAGGATCTTCCGAATGGCTGGGTGATTGCCCATGTCATGGTACATCAAATGATTGGCATACGAGACCGTGGCTTCATGCGCATCTCTTGAAACGAGCTGCAGCCGCGAATCAGGCGCAACAATTCCTTCTTCGAGAACCCTGAAATAGAATCCGCTGTACCCGGTGTCCCTCACTTTTAACACCATATCTTTTTGATTCAGACGTTTGGCCAGCTTGAAACAAGGCTGGCGCGGCTGGCTGACTTGAACAAGAGCTTCCCCCAGCTTAAAGATATCGCCGATGCACACTTCTTTTTCGGTGAGCCCTTTAACTGTCACGTTTTCTCCAAATGCCGCCTCTGGCAGCTTTCGCTTCAAGACGCTTTCCCAATACATGTAGTGATCCGCCGGATAGACGCAAACCGCTTTATCCTCTCCCCCGTGGTGAATCAGATCCGCCTGCCCGTCCCCTTCAAAATTCGTACGGCTCAAATAGACAGGTCCGCTGACAGGCTCCTTCACGATTGCCGTTTCCACCTGCTTACCGTCGAATTCGTATGTACGCGGACGGCCTACATGAATAGATATGATTTCATACTCCTGATTTTCCAAAACCTCACGCCCTTCCTTTATTTTCATATTTTAACGATTCATCCGAAGCATGTCTATCCCATGATCTCAAAATGGGAAATATGGTAGCATAAAAGAAAAGGGGTGTTCTCGATGCTTCAATACAGAATCATTGTAGACGGACGCGTTCAGGGCGTGGGATTTCGCTATTTTGTTCAAATGGAAGCAGATAAACACAAATTGACAGGCTGGGTTCGAAACCGCGACGACGGCACAGTTGAAATCCGCGCCGAGGGACTTGAGGAAAGCCTGAAGCAATTTTTAAAAGCAATTCAAAAAGGAAGTCCATTCTCAAAAGTAACGGATGTAAAAGTGGAAGAAACCAAAGAATTGGACGGATTCCAAAAGTTTAATATCAGCTATTGAGAAATCCGCCGGAGATGGCGGATTTTTTTAATAAATCTTGACTAAATTTTTCTTTTATTTTAGTATTTAGTTAAATAACTAAATACTTATTCTAAGGATGCTAAATATGAATCAAACCTTTAAAGCTCTAGCTGATCCGACGAGAAGAAAGATTTTGAACCTGCTGAAGGACCGGGATATGACCGCCGGTGAAATTTCCGACCAGTTTCAAATGTCTAAACCAAGTATTTCTCAGCATTTAAAAATTTTAAAACAGGCTGAATTAATTCAGGATGAAAAAAAAGGCCAATACATCATCTACTCGCTAAACACTACAATGTTTCAAGAAATCATCGGCTGGGCTTTCAGTTTTACTGAACAAGCCGGCAAAGATAAAGGGGATGCAAAATGAGAAAACACATTTTTTCGCTCGCTATAATCGCTATGAATCTAATCATGTGGGCAATCGCTTATCCGCACATTTCCGGTCAAGTTCCAATCCATTGGTCATCTTCGGGGGAAATCGACAGGTATGCTTCCAAAATGGAAGCGATGCTTGCCATGATTGGGCTGCTCGTTTTTGTATATGTCTTGATGTTCTTAACGCCGAAAATCGATCCGCGCAGAAAAAACTATCAGCTTTTTTCGAAGACTTATTACATTCTCATCAATGCCATGCTGCTTATATTTTCTCTGATCAACGTGCTTGTTATCATGACCGGGCTCGGGTATGATCTGCCGGCGGGCAGCATCGTACCGGTTCTTGTAGGCGCTCTATTAATCGTCATAGGCAATTACCTACCGAGAGTCCGCTCCAACTTTTTTTTCGGGATCAAGAACCCTTGGACATTGAGCAGTGATTCAATCTGGAAAAAAACCCACAGATTTGCGGCGAAAGTATTTACTTTGGCAGGACTTCTAATAGCTGCGGACGGGTTGTTATCAATCAGTCCAGAAATCATGCTTCCGGTTATTTTGGCAACGGTTTTGGCGCCCTATATTTATTCTTATGTTTTGTACCGGAAGGAAATCAATATGAAAAGCTGAGACGATTCAAAAAGGCTCCGATTTGGAGCCTTTTAGCTTCTCCTCAGAAAAGGCGGCATTGTTGGGTAGCCGCTTTTCCTGAGGATTTTATTTGTTAAGGTAAGGCTTTTCCTGATAAAAGTAATTCGGTTTCAGCGTTTTATTTTCATAATAGCTGTGAAAGATATGGGTCGCTGCCGGCGATAACGGCGGAATCAGCCACGTCCAGCTTGCTGCAAGCTCCCTTCCGGCTTCAGCCTCCTGCTCCTCGAACCGCTTGAATTGGCTTGCCGCAGTATGGTGGTCGACGATGCTGACGCCGGCTTTTTTATAGGAGTGAAGCACCGCAGTATTTAATTCAACAAGCGCCTTGTCTTTCCACAGCGAAGTATTCCGCTCCGTATCAAGCCCCATAATGGCTGCCACTTTTTCGAGCGCATTATAGCGGTCTGCATCCGCGAGGTTGCGCGCTCCGATTTCAGTTCCCATATACCAGCCGTTAAACGGGGCGGCATTATAATGAATCCCTCCGACTTCCAGCTTCATATCGGCTATAATCGGTACAGCGTACCACTTCAGCCCCAAACTTTTGAAGCCTTCAATCTCCGGATGTTCAATCCGAACCTCTTTGACGATTTCACGAGGCAGCTCATACCACACAGGAGGACGCCCATCTATTTGAAAAACAAGCGGCAATACGTCAAAAGGCGTACCTTCGCCTTTCCAGCCGAGCGCTTCACACGCCTTTGTCAGTTCCAATGACGCCGGATCGCCGATAACGCCTTGCTCAGTTTCATACCCCGCATACCTGATCAGCTGGTGGTTCCAAATGGACACTTTTTTTTGTCCGTTTTGTTCCGGGGGGAAAACCGTAATGAACGGTCTGATTTTCCCTCCGTTTGTTGCAAGCTGAATATGGTGGAAAAGCGCATCCCGCACCTCTGCCTCGGTTTGAACGCCTCTTTGATCGATGACAGTAAGAGAGTGCCAAAACAGCCTGCCGATGCAGCGGCTGCTGTTTCTCCACGCCATTCTGGCTCCATGTTCGATTTCTTCTAATGTATGTGTATAGCTTCCGGTTTCTCTGATTTCTTTATCTATTTTATGTAAGCGCATCCTTGTTTCTTCTTCGGACTTCGACAGTTCCCCGTAGCAGAGCTCGATGAAGGCCTTGGCTTCCCTCCATAATTCTTCATGTGATTCCAACCGGATTCTCTCCTTCCAGATTTCAGACTGATATTTATTGTATAGGTTTCGATCTCAGTTTAAAACAATTATGTATGAAAAAACAAAAAACCGCTAAAAAGCATCCGTCAAAGACGGATGCCTGGTGATTATTCCTTAAAATTAAGCGTTTTGGTGTTCAGCATGAAGCGGTAAACCGGCAGCTCTTTGCCTTTTTGAGAAGGAATGTAACCTGTGCTTACATAACTGTCAACCGACTCCGGCTCAAGTGCGATTGACAGCAGATTGCTTTGCTGCTGAGCTGTAAAATAGATTTTTGTTCCTTTAGGAAACTCTTTTTTCTGTTTTTTGAGCTTCGTTTCTACCTTGATCACTGGCCGGCCCTCAGATTCTCCCGCTGTTTCTTTCGATAAAACCTCATACGCTTCAGCGGTGAGTTTTTGTTTGAAAGCCAGTGTCACGCTCTTTAATCCCTGATCCTTCAGCTTCTGTTCGATATCTTGATGGCCCGGAAGGACAAGGTAAGCGGTCGGCCGAGTTCTTGACAGCACAGGAACGGCCTCTGAGGCGCTGTAATATTGGACAGGAACGTCAACTGCTTGTCCTGAGGCAATATCAGCGACTTTAAGCGTGTCTTTAAACGGGCCTGCAAACTCACTGTTGATGACCACTTGGTCTTTATCGCTCACTTTAGCGCCGTTTTGTATCAGCTTTAATTTTTCTTTGGAGACAAGGCGCTTGATCTCGGCTGCATGCTTCACTGTCGTGTCGATGATCGTCTCATGTGTAGCAACCTGAGCCGCGACTCTTCTTGCAAAATTTTCGCGTCCGATGTCTATTCCCCTGCTTTCCACCAGGAAGGAAAGGGCAGGCTGGAGGGCGAATGCATTACGCCCGATTCTCGCTTCTGTACCGCCTTCATAGATTTCGATTTTTCCGTCCTTGCTTTTTCCTGTCGTATAATAAGCATCATTAGAAAATCCTTTTTCATCAAGTTTAGCTCTGACGCCGTTCACATAAAGGCTGTCGGACGCATGCCTGATCGACTTGGGAATGTTTAAATTTTTTCCTGATAAAATTAAAATATCATGGTATTTTAATGACCCTTTTTCGCCTATGCTCTGAAATTCGTTTTGGCCGACACCGTATTCATGGGCATCGATAACGACTTCAGGCGAATACTTATTGAATTCTTGGTGAATGGCGCGCACTTCTGGAGACTCGAGCTTGACATGATCCCTGTTTCCGTCGATTCCGTTCGCCAGCCGTCTGTTGAACTGATATGATCCGTCAGGATTGACCCGCGGAACAACGATGACATTGATCTTGTCCAACACTTTGTCGCCATACGGTCCGGCCAGTTTTTCAGCTATCGCCAGAGCAGATTCTCCCGCTGCCGGCTCATTTCCATGTATCTGTCCTTGCAGCCAGACGGTTGGTTTTTTTGATATGGAACGTATTTGCTTGTCCTTTGTGAAGTAAAGCACAGGAATATTTCTTTTTTCAATTGAAAAACCGATATTCCCGATTTTGACATTCGGGCTTTTCTTTGTCAGACTGGTTATAAACTTCATCATTTCTTCTTGTGTCGTAAAGGCTTCCCCTTCTTTTACAAAAGCAGGGGTTGAGAATGTTTCTTCAGGCTCCGGATATAATGATGACACTTGCTCTGGCTGAGTATAGTTCTTTCCATAGTAAGGGGTTTCCGCAGCGTACACCGCATCGGACAGCATCAGTCCTGCAAACATTGCCGAAGTTGCCAGCAAAGCTTGGACCCTTTTTTGAATTTTCATCTTTTCTCAGCTCCTTTCAGGCATACCTGCATTATAAATGAAATATCAACATATTTTGTCTAAAATTTCAGAAAATGATTCCTTTGGTATACATCAACATCCGGAATTTAGAACAATGGACGGCCATCATCACATGTAAAATGGTTAGTTTTTCCCTATAAAAAAACATTCAGCCTGGCTGAATGTTTTAAGCGCAGCATATGACAATTTACGAATCAGAGGCGGGCAAGCGGTCTGATAGATCAAGGAGCGCTTCGGAAAAATCGCTTCCTTTCATCGGTACACCGTGTCCCGTCAATAATGCAGCCGGTTTTAATCCTGCCAGCTTCCGAACCGAATCTGCTGCTTTTGTCCAATCCATTGTGAAATAAGCCGGCGGTCCGTTCAGCTCCTGCTTTTGAATTGCCACTTCAAATAGAGACTCCTGCTCAACAGTTGTAACGGCGTCCCCTGCGATCAAGGTTCTGTCCGACTGCCGGAAAAGCGAAACATGCCCCGGTGTATGGCCCGGCGTCTCAATCCATTTCCATCCTTCAAGAAACGGAAGCGAACCATCTTTATTAAGCTGCTTTACATGGGACGAAATGTTGATGGAGTGCCTCGGAAATAACGGAGACATCTTTGCAACCAGCCCGCTTTTCACTTGCGGTTTTGCAGGCGGATAATCGGCTTTTCCCATTAAATAAGGCATTTCTTTCTCATGGGCGTAAACTGGAACCGGCCATGTTTCGAGAAGACTTTCCAAAGCGCCGACATGGTCGAAATGTCCGTGTGTCAAAACGATTCCTTTAAGCCGAAAATCGCCAAACCGCTCTTTCGCCTCTCTTAAAATGAATGGAGCGGACTTGGGCATACCGGCATCGATTAAAACGGCTTCCCGCGAATCGGGATCGAAAATAAAATACACATTGACGATTTGCACCGTCAAACCAAATACACCTTCGGCATACTCCTCCAGGACCCCGCTGTTAACGGATGTCAAAGGCATGTAAGGATCACTCATCATGTTCACCACTCTCACCTATTATGTATTTTATTATTTTGCACATTTGACTGGGAGATATGCATCGATGAGCACCTTTGAAAAAAATGAAGGAGGGACAAACCAATGGCAGATAGTCAGTGGTTTACTGTGACAGAGCTTGATGAATCCACATATGCGATCAGCGAATACGGGCATTGGGAAAAAGTACACTCTTATTTGCTTATAGGGGCGAAGGATGCCGTTTTAATTGATACGGGTCTTGGCATCGGCAGCATGAAGACGGTGACGGACGGTCTGACCGATCTGCCGGTCAGCGTCATCACAACCCATGTCCATTGGGATCACATCGGAAGCCACGATGAATATCAGCGCATTTACGTCCATGAAGCTGAGAGAGAATGGCTGACGGACGGAATCAAAGGACTTCCGATCGAGCAAATTCGCCGCGATGTCTCGAGAGATATCACCAAGCCTGTTCCGGCCGGCTTTTCCGCTGAAACATACACCCCGTTCAGAGGCGAACCGTCGGGAACGCTGCAAGACGGAGATACGGTCGGCTGCGACTCAAGGCCGCTTGTTATTTATCATAC
The DNA here is from genome assembly GCF_000011645.1 of Bacillus licheniformis DSM 13 = ATCC 14580. Classification (GTDB taxonomy): domain Bacteria; phylum Bacillota; class Bacilli; order Bacillales; family Bacillaceae; genus Bacillus; species Bacillus licheniformis. The sequence continues at coordinate 794,154 of NC_006270.3, read as the reverse complement.
GCCTGGACACTCCCCGGGGCATATTTGCATCTTTGATCCAGCGTCAGGCTACTTGTTTACCGGCGATCTGCTGTATACCGGAGCTCCAATCTATGCATTCTATCCGACGACTGATCCGGCTCAACTGGTTCAGTCGCTTGAAAAAGTTTCGGCTATCGGGCGCGTAAAAAAGGTTTTCGGCGGGCATCATCAGCTCGGTCTTGCTCCTGACATTTTAGAGGAAGCCGGACATGCGGCACGGCACTTGAAGAAACACGGACTGGCACAGCACGGCACAGGCATGCACCGATTTAAGAGCCTGAGCTTTCAATTTTAACTAAAAAAGATGATTGCCTAGCCGGGAACCAACTTTCGCGCTTTCTTCAAAAATGCAGACCTTTCCTGCGGGAATCTGATCCTTTAGCTCCGAACATGAAAGACGTCAGGCAGAAACCGATTACACCGCCGGCCGTATTTAAAATTAAATCATCCACATTAAAGGTTCTCGCCATTATTAATCCTGTCACAGACAGCACAAGCTGGAGACTCTCAATCAAAAAGCTCGTCAAAAAAACAAAAACTGCCGCTTTTTTAAGCGAAGTTTTTCTCCATAGAACGGAAAGATACACACCTAAAGGAATGAGCAATAAAACATTAAAAAATGTAAGCTTGACGGAATTCCAAAAAAACCAATCAAAGCCGCTCTGCTGATACATTTGCACCCATTCAGTGACAAAATAAAACGGAATGAGCTGAATGTTCATTTGAGCGTATGCCGGCTGCGGCGGAATGTTGATTCCGCCTATCGTATAGTGATAAACGGCGCTCAAATAAACAATAAAACTGGCAAACACTATTTTTCTAAAAAAACTTGTCTTTTTTCGGTTTTTCACAATGTCGTACAAAAAGTAGACGATCGCATACAAGAAACCGAGCAGCATGAAATCAACTGACCAAAACATTAACGTTCACCCCCTTACGTTCGGTGTATTTAAACAAACCCTTTCTAGACTACAAATCGTGGAATTTCAAATCAACAGCGTCGATATGAACATAAAAAGAAGGACAGGATCTCTCCCGCCCTTCATTTTACCATATGCCCAGTAATTTCCACCATAACCCTCCGACAACAAGCCATGTCACAATATGAACAATCGACAAGATGAAGCCGATTGACCACCATTTGCTTTGCGGAATATAGCCGGCCCCGAAAAAGACGGGAGCCGCTCCCGCTCCGTAATGCGTTGTCGAAGCAAAAAGGTTGCTGAAAAACGCAAGGCTTAATGCTGCGAGAAGCGGCGGAGCGCCTGCAGCGATAATCACGGCGAGAAAGGCCGAATACATCGCGCTGATATGAGCGGTTGCACTCGCAAAGAAATAATGCGAATAATAGTAAACCGCAATTAAAATGAGAAATGCGCTGATCCAGGAGAATCCTGAAACATACGATTTCATCGCATCGCTGAACCAGCCGACCATGCCGAGTTCATTCAAGAAGCTCGCCAGCATGACGAGCGCGGCAAACCATGTCAGCGTATCCCATGCGCCTTGCTCTTTCTTAATATCGTCCCACGTCAGAACCTGTGTCAAAAGCAGGACGGCTAAACCGATCAATGCCGTTGTTGTCGCGTCAATATTCAGGTTGCCTCCGAAAATCCATAAAAAAAGGACGAGCAAAAAGACCGCGACCATAGAGAGTTCCGATTTTTTGAACGGGCCCATTTCTTTGAGCTTCTCTGTTGCGATTTTCGCCGCATCAGGCGTTTTTTTCACCTCAGGCGGATACAGTTTATAAATGACAAGCGGGGTGATGATCAAGCTGACAAGTCCCGGGACGATGGCCGCCACAGCCCAGCTTGTCCAGGTCAGATTCACACCTGCCACATCATGGGCAAGTTTGGCAATCAGCGGGTTTGCCGCCATAGCCGTTAAGAACATCGCAGAAGTGATCAAGTTCCCCTGAAAGCCCACCTTCAGCAAGAAAGCGCCGATGCGCCGTTCCGTGCCGTCCTTGGGCGTCGACTGAAAAGTTTCGGATAACGAACGGATAATCGGAAAAATAATTCCCCCGGCACGTGCGGTATTACTCGGGATCGCCGGCGATAAAATCAAATCGCTGACAAGGAGTGAATACGAGAGTCCGAGTGTTTTTTTGCCGAACATCCGTACAAATAAATAGGCGATTCGCGCACCTAAACCGGTTTTAATAAATCCCCGCGAAATAAAAAAGGCAATGACGATCAGCCAAATCGTCTTGTTTCCAAACCCGCTGAGCGTTTCTTCAATCGACAGCGTTCCAGTGAGCGCCGTGATCGCCAATGCGAATACGGCGATTGCCCCCATCGGCAGCGGTTTTGATATAAAGCCGATAATCGTTGCCACAAAGATTGCAAATAAGTGCCATGCTTTCGGGTCCAATCCGGCGGGCGACGGAATAAACCAAATAACCGCTCCGACTAAAATCGTGACCGCAAGAGGAATGATGTTCAGTGCCGATTTTTGTTCTGCATCTTTTTCTTTAGCCACAGCTTTTCCTCCTATTCATATCGTTTTCGTTTATTATTCTACTCCTTTCAAGCTATCATTCAAATTTTATTTTATTAAAAAAACTGCCGACCATGTCGGCAGTTGCAAATTATACCCAGGATTTCACTTTTTCATGATCCGTAACGAAGAGGAGGACTTTTCCTTCATCAAGCTGTTTCTCGAATTGTTCTGCTTCTTGTTTTGAAAAGCCGATCTCATGAATTTTATTGCGGAGCTCGTCCCCTTTTTTGTTGAAGATATTGCCGACGGCATTTTTGATGCCTGTCTCTTCGGCTCCAATCGTATTGGCATCCGCGTTGTCTGCAAGTCTTTCAGTACGGTCGTCGTCATGTGACAAAACGTAAATATCTTCTCTTGCAACTCCGATTTCCCTGAGTTCCTCAACATCCTTCATCAGTTTTTCATCGTTTGTATATTGTCTTACTACTGGTTTCATATGAATCTCCTCCCTTTTTCATGTTGTATTTAAAACTTACCCTTTGTTCACACGGCTAAACGGAGGAATGCTCTGTCATGACATTTTCATTTCAATGTTACAATTGTTATAAATTTTCAGACAAAATGTTTGGAAGGGTTGCCAATTCAGGTACATTAACAAATAGACAAGGCTTTTAGATGGGGTGATTTAGCGTGTATTATTTTTCACCGGAACAGCAATACAACGCATGGATCATTAGCGATTTGGTCAAGCAGATTTTTTCAAGAGAGGGTCATCAGGAAGCTGATACTCATCGATTTGAATCATTTGCCGCCAGACGATTCGGCATCAATATCGATTATGTCTTTTCGATCATCATGAACATCGGCGATCCGGAAGAAAGGAGAACGGCAAGCAGCACCGAAGACCTCCTCTCTTCTTATCTCCTGTCATTGCTTTCTTTTATCACAAAAGACATGTTCCAATATTCAAGAGAAAATGCCAATCAATATCTTTTAAATGAAAGAAATGCCGATGTTTTTCACCTTTTTCTGCCCGATTCTGTACTGAAGAAAACATTTCGTGCAATCCGCTGATCTTTTGCTAAACCTCTTTTTTACGTGGTAAGTTATAAGTAAAAGGAGGAATCATTATGCCGCAAAAGCAAATTGAACTTGCAAGACGTCCGCAGGGCATACCTGTTATGGACGATTTCCGCATAAAAGAAACGGAAATTCCGGAAGCAAAAAACGGTGAAGCGCTTGTAAAAACGCTTTATGTCTCAGTGGACCCTTATATGAGGGGAAGAATGCAGGATACGAAATCCTATGTCGAGCCATTTCCGCTTGATGAAGTGATCACCGGGGGCGTGATCGGCGAAGTGATATCTGCAAAAGGAGACAAGCTCAAAAAAGGGGATATTGTTTTGGGCCGCTTGGGCTGGCAGGAGTATTCAGCGGTTCGCGAAGACAATCTCCAGAAAATCGATCCGTCCCTCGCACCTGTTACCGCTTTTCTTGGAATTCTCGGCATGACCGGTTTGACGGCCTATTTCGGACTTCTGGACATCGGACAGCCAAAAGCCGGTGAAACGGTTGTTGTCTCCGGGGCCGCCGGAGCAGTCGGCTCCGCCGTCGGACAAATCGCCAAAATCAAAGGGGCAAGAGTCGTCGGAATTGCGGGCTCTGATGAAAAAACGGCATATTTAAAAGAAAAGCTCGGTTTTGATGAAGCAATCAATTATAAAACAACGGAAAATATGGCTTCAGCGCTTGAACAAGCTTGCCCGGACGGTGTCGATGTTTACTTTGACAACGTCGGTGGCGCGATTTCAGATGCCGTCTTCACCCTGATCAATAAGTTTGCACGAATTCCGGTCTGCGGGGCGATTTCTTCTTATAACGTCAAAAGCGCAGAAGAAGATATGGGACCGCGCGTACAAACGGCCTTGATTAAATCAAGCGCCCTGATGAAGGGATTTGTCGTAAACGATTACAGGGACCGCTTTCCTGAAGGAATCAAACAGCTCGCCGAATGGGTGAAAAGCGGACAGCTTCAATATGAGGAAACGATAACAGAAGGTTTCGAGCGGATACCTGAGGCATTTTTAGGCTTGTTTGAAGGAAAAAACCTCGGCAAGCAGCTGATCAAAGTCGCCGATTCCGACAATGCCTGAGCATTCATATAAAAAGAGGCCTGCCGGCGGCAGGCCTCTTTTCTTATCTTTCAATAATCCGTCCTCTTTCATACACGATCCGCTGAAGCGGAATTTCAAGCTTCTTCGCCAGCTTTTTCAGCCTTTCTTCTTCAATGCGGTTGACAAGGCTGATCACGGTTCCTTCATTCCCCGCTCTTCCCGTCCTTCCCGACCGGTGGATATAGCCTTCAACGTTTGGCAAATCGGCGTGGATGACATAAGGGAGATCTTCGATGTCGATCCCGCGCGCTGCGATATCGGTCGCGAGAAGCAGTGTGAACTCTCCCGCCTCAAATGCCTGCAATATTTTGGCGCGCTCAATTTTTTTCGCCTCGCTGTGAAGGACGCCGATTTCTACATGATGAAATTTGAGCTTTTCGGCATATACGTTTAAATTGCCGATGTCTTTAACAAAGACGAGCGCCTGCATGCCTGGAAGCCGAGAGAATTTCTGCAGAATTTTCACCTTATCCCGCTGGTCGCATACGAGAAATTGATGTTTGACTTTTGCCGATTCTTCTTTCGACCTCTTGATCTTGAGAACTTCCGCATCCTTGGTCATTTCACGAAGCTCGCGTTCGGCATCGTCTTTTAAAGTCGCCGAAAAACAGAGGAGCTGCCTGTCGCGGAGCGTCGATTTGATGATGCTTTGTATCGTCCCGCGGTGCTCCGGCGTAAGCAGATGATCGGTTTCGTCAAGGACGATCGTTTTCACTTCGTGCATTTTCAGCTTTTTCATTTTAATCAGCTCAAATACGCGTCCAGGCGTACCTGCAATGATGTGCGGGTGTTTTTTCAGCTTTTCCTGCTGCTTTTTGATATTGGCGCCGCCGATCAGGGAAGCGGCTCTGATATCAGAGCCTTTTTTCCATTCAACGATCACATCAAAAATCTGCATGACAAGCTCGCGGGATGGAGCCAGAATCACAGCTTGCACGTTCTTTTGATCCGCCTCCAGCTTTTCCAGAATCGGCAGGACGTATGCGAGCGTTTTGCCCGTTCCAGTCGGCGACTCGGCGATCACGTCACGCCCGTCCAAAATCAGATCGACCGCGTTTTTTTGGACATTCGTCGGATCTTGAAAGCCCGACGCCTTCCAGTTTTCTTGAATAAACGGTTTTGCTTTATTTAAAAATGGCCATCTTTCTGTCATGTTTTTCTCCTTTTATCAGGTTGATTCTGCTCCTAGTATCTCAAAACAAAAGCGGCTTCGCAATTTTTCTTTTATTGTTCCCTCCGAGTTCGATATAATCTTATAGAATACAGATTATATTTCTTGAGGTGCAAAACATGAGTTTACTTACAGTTACAAAGCTGAGCCACGGTTTTGGCGACCGGGCGATCTTTCATGATATATCCTTTCGCTTGCTGAAAGGCGAACATGTCGGTCTCATCGGAGCAAACGGCGAAGGAAAATCGACCTTCATGAATATCATTACGGGCAAACTTGAGCCTGACGAAGGAAAAGTAGAATGGTCAAAAAACGTCCGGGTCGGCTATCTTGACCAGCATACATCGCTTGAGCGCGGACAAACGATCCGCGATGTGCTGAGAAACGCTTTCCATTATTTATTTGCGATGGAAGAAGAAGTGAATGCCATCTACACAAAAATGGGCGAGGCCGACCCCGACGAGCTTGAAAAGCTTCTCGAAGAAGTCGGAACGATTCAGGACGCCCTGACCAACAACGACTTTTACGCGATTGACGCAAAAGTTGAAGAAATCGCCCGCGGCCTCGGGCTCAACGATCTCGGACTTGACAGGGATGTCGCGGAATTGAGCGGCGGTCAGCGGACAAAGGTGCTGCTCGCCAAACTGCTCTTGGAAAAGCCCGACATCCTGCTGCTCGATGAGCCGACAAACTATCTGGACGAACAGCATATCGAATGGCTGAAACGCTATTTGCAGGAGTACGAGAACGCCTTTATTTTGATTTCTCACGACATTCCGTTTTTAAACAGCGTCATCAATCTGATCTACCATGTGGAAAACCAGGAGCTGACCCGCTATGTCGGCGACTACAACCAATTCCGCGAAGTATATGAAGTGAAAAAACAACAGCTTGAAGCCGCCTACAAAAAACAGCAGCAGGAGATTTCAGAGCTGAAAGACTTCGTCGCCCGCAACAAAGCGCGCGTCAGCACAAGAAATATGGCAATGTCACGGCAAAAAAAGCTCGATAAAATGGATATGATCGAGCTCCCTTCGGAAAAACCGAAGCCTGAATTTCACTTTAAACAAGCAAGAACATCCGGAAAGCTGATTTTTGAAACGAAGGAGCTCGTCATCGGCTATGATGAGCCGTTGTCCCGCCCGCTGAACTTGAGAATGGAGCGCGGCCAAAAAATCGCTCTGTACGGAGCCAACGGCATTGGAAAAACGACATTGCTGAAAAGCCTCCTGGGGGAAATTTCACCGCTGTCGGGAGAAGTCGAACGCGGCGAACACCTTCATATCGGCTATTTCGAGCAGGAAGTCAAAGAGACCAACAACAACACATGCATAGAAGAAGTGTGGAACGACTTCCCGTCCTTTACACAGTACGAAATCCGCGCGGCCCTGGCGAAGTGCGGGCTGACGACAAAGCATATCGAAAGCAGGGTTTCCGTATTAAGCGGAGGGGAAAAAGCAAAAGTCAGACTATGCAAGCTTATCAATTCAGAAACGAATCTGCTTGTACTCGATGAACCGACAAACCACCTTGATGTTGAAGCAAAAGAAGAATTAAAAAGAGCTTTGAAAGAATACAAAGGCTCTGTCCTGCTCATCTCTCACGAACCTGAATTCTATATGGACATAGCGACAGAAACATGGAATTGCGAGTCATGGACAACGAAAGTTTTATAAACAAAAAAGCTTGTTTCCTTTTAGGGAAACAAGCTTTTTTCATTAATGACCGGCTTTGATGCCCGCCAAATAACGGCGGCCTCCAGCCAAGACGGCGATGCCGGCAAGCACGGCGATGCATCCTGCAAAATATGGAGTATGCGCAGTAAAATGATCGGCTAACACACCGGCGATCCAAGGCGCAATGGCCCCGCCGATGAACCGGATGGAGCTGTAGGCAGATGAAGCAACAGACCGTTCGACAGGCGCGGCTTCCATCACCGCGGTTGTCAAAATCGTATTGATCATGCCAAGAATACCTCCGGCTATGATGATCGCCCCGATGACGAGCGCCATGTGCTCCGTCCAAATCCCGATCGCGAGCAAATCAGCTGCAAACAGCATAAACAGAAGGATCAGAGATCGGACGGTTCCGAAGATCCGCTGTACGGCCGGAGCGATAAAAACGGAAGTGATCGCAAGAAACAGCCCCCAGCCGAAAAAGACATAGCCGAGGCCCCGTTCATTTAAGTCAAGAACAAACGGCGAATATGCAAGCAGGGTGAAGAAACCGAAATTATATAAGAATGCGGCTCCTGACAGCGTCAACAGCCCTTTATAACGAAGCGCTTTGATCGGCGCACTGACGGAAATTTTCTTCTGCGGCTTTTGGACAGGCGGCAAAAGAAAAAAGATGGCCAAAAGAGCAGCGGCCATTAAAACCGATACACCGAAAAACGGCGCTCTCCACGATATCGTGCCAAGCTCTCCGCCGGCAAGCGGTCCAACCGAAATGCCCAATCCCAAAGCAGCCTCATACAAAATAATGGCTTTTGCGCTTCCGCCAGAAGCCACGCTGACAATGACGGCAAGCGCAGTGGAGATAAACATGGCGTTTCCGAGTCCCCAGCCGCCGCGGAAGCCGACAAGCTGAGAGATGGAATGCGAGAGCCCGCCCAGGCCCGCAAAGACGATGATCAGGATCAAACCGCTGATTAACGTCAGCTTTGCTCCAATCCGGCTCGAGACAGCGCCTGATAAAAGCATGGCAAAACCTGTGACTAACAGATAGCTTGTAAATAAAAGCGAAACCTGGCTGGGGGAAGCATGCAGCTGCTGCGCGATCGCCGGCAGAATCGGATCGACGAGCCCGATCCCCATAAACGAGATCACGCAGGCAAAGGCTACCGCCCAGACCGCTTTTGGCTGTTTAAACATACTGGAGTTCTCAGGTGGTTGTTCATTCATTATCTATCAAACCTTCTTTCCAAATAAAGAAACGCTATGAAAATAGCGTTTGTCTTGTTTAATCAATTGATTGTAGGGCATTCTCGGCTTTTGCCTGCATACCTTCCAAGCGCTTCTTGAATGATTGAAATTTTTCAATCTTTTCATCAATCATTCTCATCTGTTCATTCAGCATCCTCTGAATGTCTTCAAGCTTTTCTTTTCGTTCCCGTTTATCCAGCGACAATAGGTATCCTTCTTTATTCATCTCCAGGTGCTTGCCCGTTTCCATGAACTGCTGGAGCTCCTGCAGCGAGAATCCCAGCACTTCCTTCGCGCTGATCACTCTTTCAAGTTCCTCAAGATCGTCTTCAGAGTAAAGACGGACTCCGCCTTCCGTCCGCTTCGGTGAAGAAAGCAGACCGATTTCTTCGTAAAAGCGGATCGTTCTTTTCGTCAGGCCGCTTCGCTTGGCCATTTGATCAATCTTCATCCACTCCACGTCCATATCCCCCCGAGATTTTTCTTCTTTTCTATTATACTACCTTTATACTTTTACGTAAACGTTAAGTTTTCGATGCAAAAATAAAGGAACTGACTTGACATCTTCCTGCTGTTGTAACGTATCATAGAAATACATCAAAACAGGAGGACAAATAACAAGAGTGAACACTCATCAAAATCGATATTCGGTTCAAAGCAAGGTTTCGGCATTGATTAATTGCCGGCTGTTTCAGTCATTCATCACGACGGTCATTGTGTTGAATGCCATCTCGATCGGTTTGGAAACTTACGCTTTCTTTAAGCCTTATCAAAAAGTATTTTTTATTGTGGATTGCTTGTTTTTAACGATATTTGTAATCGAACTTTCTCTTAAACTGTTCGTTCAAAAACAGCACTTTTTTAAAAACAACTGGAACGTTTTTGACTTCGTGATCGTCGCCGGCAGTTTGATTCTTTACAATACGAATTTCGTCAGCGTTCTCCGTATTTTCCGGGTGCTGCGGGTCCTGCGGACGATCACTTCGGTCCCCTCATTAAGACGGATCGTCAACGCGCTGTTTATGGCGATTCCGACCATCAGCAGCGTCATTATCCTGATGAGCATCATTTTTTACGTGTACGCCGTCATCGGTACGATGTTCTTCTCCGCCATCGCGCCGGAATACTTCGGCAACCTGCAGCTCAGCCTTCTGACACTGTTTCAAACCTTTACGCTCGAATCGTGGGCAAGCGGCATATTCAGGCCCATTTTTGCCGAGAGCGGCTGGTCATGGCTCTATTTCGTTTCATTTATCGTCATTGCGACTTTCATTATGATCAACTTGATCGTCGGGGAAATCGTGAATAATGCGCAAAAAATTTCTCAGGAAATAGAGGATGAGACAGGCGAGCTGAAAGAGGATACAAAAGAAATCAAAGAACTGCGCGCAGAAGTCAAAGAATTAAAGGCGCTTCTGCAAACCTATATTACCCAAAATGAAAAGAAAGATTAAAAAGGGCCGGCACCTGTAAGCCAGCCCCTTTTTTCGTCGTCTTTAATTGAGGATGACAGGCAGCTCGGCCAGCGATCTAAAGCCGATTAGCCTGCGAAATGGAACGTCTGTTGAAGCAAGCTTCAAGTTAGGCAGCCGCGCCAACAGTGCGGGAATGGCAATTTGCGCTTCGAGCCGCGCCAATGCCGAGCCTAAACATACGTGCGCACCGGCTCCAAAGGCAAGGTGCGGATTCGGCTTTCTTGTGATGTCAAATAGATGCGGGTTTTGAAATATCTTTGGATCGCGGTTGGCGGCGCCTAAAAGGATATATAAGTGCTCTCCTTTTTTGATGATTTTCCCGTTGATTTCGCAGTCCTCCGACGCGGTGCGCGCTGTCAGCTGTGTCGGGCTTTCATAGCGAAGACATTCTTCGACGGCCGACTCAATCAGCAGCGGATTTTCTTTCAGCTCACTGAGCTGGTCAGGATGTGTCATGAGCAAAAACAACCCGTTCGTCAAAAGGTTGACTGTCGTCTCATGTCCGGCAATCACAAGCAGGATGCACGTCGCAAGCACTTCTTCATCAGCAAGCTGCTCATGACCGGCGAATGTGCTGATCAGGTCTTCAGAAGGATGCGCTTTTCGCTTTTCAATTAAATTTTTAAAATAAGCCGTCAGCTTGGCAACGGTATCACCGCCTTTTGCCATTACCTTTCGTGTACGGGTCAAATCGATCGTTTGAATGAGATCCGCCGTCCATTGCCTGAATTGGTACCATTCCTCTTCCGGGACGCCGAGCATGCCGGCAATGATAAGGCTTGCCAAAGGAAAGGCGAATTCCGATACCATGTCCGCCGTCTTCTTGTTTTCAAGCTGATCGAGCAATTCATGGACGGTTTCTTCTATAGCAGGGCGGAAAGTTGCCGTCTTCTGCGGCATGAATTCTTTGCCGGCAATCGTCCGCATCCGCTTATGGCCGGACTCATTTTGAAACAGCATCATATTTCGCTGCAATCGCTGAAGTTGTTCATATTTAGTAGAAGCTTCTGGGAGAGGAACGCGGTTTATAAATGCCGGTTCCTTCAAAATCGCTGCCGCTTCTTCATATCCGGTGACATACCAGCCCGGATGCTTTAAAACGGTTCCTTTATATACAGGATGAATGGACCGCAGCTGATCGTAAAACAGATATGGATCTCTCCAAAAATCCGAATCCGATTTCAGGCTCGGCCCTGCCTCGTGCAGTTCTGTCGTCATGTTATATCTCCCCCGTGCTACCGCTGTAAACTGGCTTTCATTTCTTCGACCGATTCGACTTCGAACCCTAAATCATGAAGCATCTTATGGTCCTCTGTTTCATTCTGTCCTGCCGTCGTTAAATAGTCTCCGACGAAGATTGAATTGGCGGCATACAGCCCCAACGGCTGCAAGGAGCGGAGGTTGACTTCGCGCCCCCCTGAAATGCGGATTTCCTTTGTCGGGTTGATAAAGCGGAACAAAGCTAAAACCTTTAAACAATAAAGCGGATTCAATTCATTGACCCCTTCCAGCGGAGTCCCGTCGATCGCATGCAAAAAATTAACTGGAATCGAGTCGGCATCCAGCGCCTTTAAGCTTTTCGCCATATCAACGACATCCTGCTTCGTCTCTTTCATCCCGACGATGACGCCCGAACATGGGGACATCCCGGATTTTTTGGCTGTTTCCACAGTGTTCACCCTGTCATCATACGTGTGGGACGTTGTAATATTTGAATGGTTGGTTTTTGATGTATTGATGTTGTGATTGTACCGGTCTACTCCGGCTTCCTTCAGCCGCTCGGCTTGCCCGGGCTTTAGCAGTCCGAGGCATGCGCAGATTTTTAAACCGTACGTTTCTTTGATTTCTTTAACGGCGTCGACCACTTGATCGACTTCTCTGTTGGACGGTCCTCTGCCGCTCGCCACGATGCAGTATGTTCCGATATTTAAATCGTGCGCACGCTTTGCGCCTTCAAGCAAGGTCGTTTTGTCGACCATCCGGTAGCTGTCGATCGGCGCTTTTGATATCGAAGACTGCGAGCAGTAGCCGCAGTTTTCCGGACAAAGGCCGGATTTTGCATTCATAATCATATTGAGCTTTACTTTTTTTCCGTAGTAGCGTTTTCTGATTTGAAAAGCGGCATGCATAAGCAGAAGAACGTCGTCATCCGGGCATTCCAAGATGGAAAGCGCCTCTTTTTCAGTTACTTCCCCGCCATCCAGCACACGTTCTGCAAGTTCCATCCACTGATTCATTTTTCTGCCCCCATTTGCATTTGATTCATAATCAAGGAAACATCGACATGATCCTTGATCATGTGGTGAATTTGTGTTGGTGAAGCGTCTTCAAGCTTCGGTGTAACGCCGAGGAGCGGCACACCGCAAAATCTTTCAATCATGTCCGGATTCGTCTGTTCGTCAAGTCCCGGCCGGCTGCTGATGCCGTTGATCACGATGCCGATCACGCGTATCCCCATTTGTTTTGCGTATTGGGCGGTTAAATACGTATGGTTGATCGTTCCGAGATTGGGACGCGCCACAATGACGGCCGGCAAATCGAGCGCTTTGATCAAGTCGCTGACGAAATAATCCTCCCCGAGCGGCACAGCAATTCCGCCTGCCCCTTCAACGATGAAGCACTCGTGCCGATCCTTTATCTTTTTCCAATGGTTCACGGCATCTTCCAGCCCGACTGTCCTCCCTTCGAGCTTCGCAGCTGTGTATGGTGCAAGCGGCTCTTTAAAAATAAAAGGCGTAACCTCTTCATCAGTAAGAGGCGTTTCAGACATGTTCTTTAAAAGAGCTGTATCACTCTGCGGATCGCTAGCGAGCTCGCCGCTCAAAAACGGCTTAAACACGCCGACATCTACATGCTGCTCTTTCAGTAAAGCGGCAAGACCGCAAGCGATAAACGTCTTCCCGACTCCCGTATCTGTTCCCGTTACAAAAAAACCCTTCATTTCACCAAGTTCAACTCTCTTCCCATTAATTTAAACCCCTCTAATAGATCTTCAATATCTTTCAACCTGCGTTCTGCGGTGACGGTCAGCCTGATCCGGCTCTCTCCTTCTGCAACAGTCGGCGGTCGGATGGCCGGGGCTTCAATCCCCTTCTCCTTCAGGCCGTTTGCAAATTGAACAGCTTTTTGGGGATCTCCGATCATAACGGGTATGATCGGCGTATCTTCTCCGTTGACCGTAAACCCGATATCCACGAGACTCCGTTTGATCGTGTTCACCGATGATTGCAAAAGCCGGCGTTTAGCCCGGCTGTCTTCGATGATATCTAAAGCTTTGCATGCCGCCGCACAGCTTGCGGGCGGGACAGCTGTTTGAAAGATAAACGTTCTCGCATGATTCAGCAAAAAATCGATCAATGTTTTAGAACCTGCGACGAAGCCGCCTTCTGCGCCTACAGCTTTACTTAACGTACCGATCACAACATCGGGAGAGACGCCGAAATACTCGCTCGTTCCCCTGCCGGCTTCTCCCAAAACCCCTGTTGCATGGGCATCATCTACGATAACAAAGGCCCGGTACTGCTTGGCGAGCAGCATGATTTCGTCAAGCGGCGCAATCGTGCCGTCCATGCTGAACACGCCGTCTGTCACAATAAAGCGGCGTGCACGGCTCTGTGCGGCGCGGAGCTTTTCTTCAAGATCATTCATATCCTTGTGGCGGTAAACAACCGTATCAGCTTTTGAAAGGCGGCAGCCGTCGATGATGCTGGCGTGGTTCAATTGATCGCTTAATATGACGTCTCCTTTTTCAGGCAAAGACGAAAGCACGCCGACATTGGCCAAATATCCGCTTGAAAACAAGAGAGCCGCTTCCGTCTGCTTAAAACCGGCGATTTTCCGCTCAAGTTTTTCATGCCATGCGGTATTGCCTGACGTCAGCCTTGATCCTGTGCTTCCGGCTCCAAAGCGGCGGAGCGCTGTTTCTGCGGCATGAATCAGCCGTTTGTCGTTCGCCAGGCCCAAATAATCGTTTGACGCCCAATTCGTACGTTCAGCTTGAGGCAGTTTAAGCGAGCGGTAAAGCCCGGCTGCTTTCGTCTTTGCGAGCCGGCTGCTGAGCCATTCGTCAATACGCACGGCCTGTAACCTCTTGAATCGCTTCTTTCATAATCGACACCATGGCGCGCAGGTCATCGGCGGTGCTGGCGAGCGGAGGAAGAAATGCGACAACATCCCCGAGCGGCCTCGTCAGCATGCCAAGCTCTCTCATTTTCAAAGACACCCGGTATCCGATTCGCTCTTCGGGCGGATAAGGCTGCCTCGTTTCCTTCGACTGAACGAGCTCGATCCCGCTCATAAAACCGAGCTGGCGGATGTCGCCGACATGAGGGAGCGCTGCCAGATCATGAAAGAGCGATTCCAGTATTTTCGACTTTTCCGCAACTTGAGCGACGATTTTTTCCGATTCGAACAGGCGCAAATTTTCCAGCGCAACGGCACAACCAAGCTGGTTCCCCGTGTATGAGTGGCCGTGGAAAAACGTTTTGAGTTTGTTGTAGTCATCATAGAACGCCTCATAAATTTCCTCTGTCGCAAACGTTACGGCGATCGGCAAATAGCCTCCGGTAATGGCCTTTCCAGCCGCCATCAAGTCAGGTTGAACACGTTCATGCTCACAGGCAAACATTTTCCCGGTTCGGCCGAACCCTGTCGCCACTTCATCGACAATCATTAAAACGTCATATTTCGTGCAGAGCTCCCGGACGCCTGCCAAATATCCTTCAGGCATCACGATCATCCCTGATGCCCCTTGAACCATCGATTCGACCGACAGCGCGGCGATCTCATCGTGCCGCTCGCTCAGGAGCCGTTCGAGTTCTGCGAGACATTCATCGCGGCACTCGTCCGGGTTGCCGCTTTTCGAGCGGTATACGTATGGAACGTTCACCTTAAAGCTTTCAAACATAAGCGGCCCGTATACATGGTGGAAGAGCTCGATTGCACCGACGCTGACAGCGCCGATCGTATCGCCGTGATAGCCGTTTTTCATCGAAATGAATTTTTGTTTCTCCGGCTTGCCGATGTTTTTCCAATATTGAAAGGCCATCTTCAGCGCGATTTCCATTGCTGTGGCGCCGCTGTCCGAATAAAAAACACGCGTCAGATTTTCCGGCGTGATCTTGATTAACACCTCGGCAAGTTCTGTCGCCGGAACATTTGTCATTCCCAGCAATGTCGAATGAGCGATTTTGCCGAGCTGTTTTTTGATGGCCTCATCCAGTTCCTTCTTGCGATGGCCATGGACATTGAGCCATACTGAAGAAAATCCGTCGTAGTACACCCTCCCGTCGATATCTTTCAGCTTGATTCCCTGCCCGCTTTCGATGATCAGCGGGTTTTCGTCATAGTCTTTCATTTGGGTAAAAGGCAGCCAAAGATATTGTTTGCTTTTCTCAACGAATGATTGATTCATGATTTACCTCCTGACCAATGAATACAGGCTGTTTTTCCAAATCGTCTATGCAGCTTTTTACATCTGCTGATCCATCAACAAAAAAAATCCGGCAGCCGCTTTCGTCCCCATGCTCTTTCATCTTTGTCATCCGCTGATAACCCAGCTTTTTAGCCGCAACATAGCCCGTTATGTAATCAGGGTCATCCGACCAGCATAATTCGGCGATGACGGCCGGGTGCTCACATACCTTTGAGGCGATGGCAAGCGCCTCTTTCAACCGTGGATTTGGCGGCACCCCGCACAAAGCGGCCCACCTTTGAAAATCGGCTTCCGGCCAATCGAGCCGCGAGACGCGCACTCCTTTTTCTTTTCTTCCGTCAATCCGCCGGCCGGAATGAATATCAAACAAAACGGCGCCCCTCACGCCCCAGTATTCGGCAATGCCTTGAAACGCTTTTTCAACCGCGCTTTCCGGCACGCCGGCGCGGCTGATCAGCTCACGGGCGAGCGCTTGTCCTTCTTCCGCTGATACCGTTTCATTCGTTTCAATGCGCAAAGGTTGAACAAGCTTTATCGGTTCGTTTACAAGATCGAACTGAATTTGCATAAAGTCCGGCCTGCCCCGCGAATGAGACATACCTTTTTCCAATAAATCGCTGACGGCATCATTTAAACCGATGAAAGGCACAAGCCGCTCTCCTCCGGATATGTGTTTTCCCCCCTCTTCATGGGGACCGTTCTCGGAGGCTCTCATTCTCACACTGTAATACGCTTCCCCCTTCATGCTTTCATCCCCCTTCTCGTTCATATGTTAACCTATTATTAATTAGAGTTAACATTACAATAAAATATTAGTATTCCTTTCCTGATATGTCAACATCGCGTCCAAAACACCGGTTTGTTGGAAATAAAAAAGACAAAAGAGATGTCTCTCTTTTGTCTTTTTTTAGAATTATCTAGCTCTTTCAATCTGCCAATCGAACGGGTCAGATAAAAGCGACCAGTCGGCCGCCATCTCCGAATCTGTTAAAAGGCATCGATCCGCTTCTGCGGTAATTTCAGACGGCGACAGATCCAATCCGATAAAGACGAGCTTTGTATGGCGGTCTCCGAATTCTTCATTCCATTCTTTTAAAAGCTCAGGGTTCTGTCTGAGAATTTGTTCCTGTTCCGGTTTGGACAGTGCGGCCACCCAATAAGAGATCGGTTCCAGCGACACGGAAGGACCCGCCTGCGACATCAAAAGGGCAAGGGTGTTGCGCGTCGCACACCAGGCTATTCCTTTCGCCCTGACGACGTTTTCCGGCAGCGAATGAATCCAGTTATAAAACCGCTCTGTATGAAAAGGACGGCGCGCTTCGTATACAAACGAAGATATTCCGTATTCTTCAGTCTCAGGCGTATGCTGGTGGTGTCCTTGGTTTAATTCCCTGATCCAGCCTGCTGAACCGCTCGCTTCGTCAAAATTGAAGAGACCGGTGTTTAAGACGGCCTTCGGATCGACCTCTCCTTTGACCGCTCTGATGATGTTTGCTTTAGGCTGCAAAGTTTTCAGCACTTTCTCAAGCTTTTGCAGATCTTCCTCGGAGACAAGGTCGCATTTATTCAAAATCAGCACATCGCAGAACTCGATTTGATCGATGAGCAGATCGGCGATGTCGCGTTCATCCTCTTCGCCGACAGCCTCTTTCCGGTCCAGCAGGCTGTCCCCCGACTGAAAATCGTGCCAAAAACGATTGGCGTCGACAACCGTCACCATTGTGTCCAAGCGGCAGAACCGGGTCAAATCAATACCCAATTCTTCGTCGATGTAAGAGAACGTCTGAGCGACCGGGATCGGTTCGCTGATACCGGTCGATTCGATCACGATATAATCAATATTTCCCTGCTTCGCCAGCTTTTCGACTTCAACCAGCAAATCCTCTCTGAGTGTGCAGCAAATGCAGCCGTTTGACATTTCGACCAGCTTTTCATCCGTCCTCGACAGGCCGCCTTGCTTGACAAGCCCTGCATCAATGTTGACTTCGCTCATGTCATTAACAATAACGGCGACTTTCAGCCCTTGGCGGTTTTGCAATATGTGATTCAGCAGCGTCGTTTTACCCGCCCCCAGGTATCCGCTTAATACTGTCACAGGAATCTTTTTACTCATTTTTTCATTCTCCTTCCTCTTATCAAATCGTAATTATTACGATTTATATTTTATTTCACCACACTTTATTTAAAAATGCAAAGCGTCAGCTTCCAGATGATCATGATGCTCAAAACCGAAACGACTGAAGTGGCCATCTGTTTTCCCATAATGGCTGCCGCCGTTTTCATCCCCAGTTCCTTGGCAATTGTCCAAACCGTCACCATGCATGGAGTAAAGGTTGATGCCAAGTAAATGAGCAGAAAGAGCGTTGCTCCCGGCAGCATGTCAAGAAGCGCTCCATTCCCTTCATTGAACAAGAGAATGCCGTCTTTCCTGATCAGGGAAAAAACAAGGCCAGGCGCCGCATCTTCTGGAGCGCCGAACAGGCTTAAAACAGGCGAGACAAGCAATGTCACAAGACGGATGACACCGAGTTCATTCAATACGGTCGCCGCCAGGCAAATGATGAGAAAGATCGGCATCGCCTGAAAGATAAATTGCTGAAGCACTTCTTTTACTCGAAAGACGATCCCTTTCCAGGACGGCTTCTGCAAAAACGTTTGCCGTCGCTCGAAGTAAGCGGCCCATTTCTGATCGATGCGATACCATATCCGGTTATGAACGGCCGCTGCGGCAACAAGAACAGCGAGGTAAGGAATAAACAGCCACTCCCTTCCCGCAGCATGAAAAATCGACAGCGTCGCACCGATTTGGTAGCTGCACGCTGATCCGAAAGAAATAAACGATACACAGCGCTTTCTCGTACACATGCTGCATGACCGCGTCTGCTGAACGGCCACGACATTGCAGCCAAATCCGGTCAAAAGCGGAACTAAATCACGGCCGTTCAGACCGATCTTCCGCATCAGCGGGTCCAATGAATCGACGATCCGGTCCTTTAAACCCGAATCATCCGCTGCCGCATTCGCTATAGACATAAACAAAACGACAGGAAACGCCCAAACAAACGAGTAAATGCCAAGGGATAACAGGCCATAGTTCCCCGCCAATGCCGCGCCCAGCCATGACGGCAAGCCCCCGACCGCATTTTGGAGCGGACAACCGCCCATTTGTCCGCAGATTGCTGCACCCACTCTGATGTATGATAAGCCAATACGATCGGCGCCATAAACAACAAACATAAAAGTGCAGCGCTCACTACAGGCCCCGCTACGGGACGATGAAACACAGACTGCTGAACAGCCACACTTTCAAGTTCAATCTGTTTCATCCGCCTCCGTTTGAGCGGATGAAATTCAGCCTCTTTTCTTAAAAAAGCGATGATCCGCTCTTTTTTATCGTCTGTCACGGTTCTCGTATCAACCAGCAGGACCGGGAGACTGTGCTTGGCCACTTGCTCAGAAAGCTTCCGGCGCATGGCGTCCGTCATTTTATCCTGAAACGTAACGATAAAGCAGACGCGCCGGGCTTCCGGCGGAATCAGCTCCAAGACCGCGTTCAGCTCTTCAGAAAAATGGGTGCCGCGCAAGACGGCAACCACCTCATCGGCCTTTTCAATCTCTTTTTTCAGCGCTCGTTTCGACACGCTGCCATCCTCCCGAATGCCCGGTGTATCAATGGCTTGCCAGCCCGGAAGGCTTTTGATCTCCCGTTCAGCCGCAAATATCGTCGATCCTTTCACATTTGCTGCTTCGCCTGCCCTCTGATCAGTGATCGCTGAAAAAAGCGTTGTTTTTCCGACCGATTCGAGTCCGATGAAGAGCATGCGCTGCCGCCGCGTTGGTTCTTTCAGCATTCACACTGCACCTCACAGCAGCTCAAATCTGTGAGAAACATTTGATTTTCCCTGTATTCTGTCAGCACCTTTTCATCGATCGAAAACCTTCGTTTTTTCAACAAATGCTCGGCGATGACGGCGAATCGCTGCCTGAATTTATAAATGAAGCAAAAGACCGCGTTTTGATGCTGAACGCTCGGCCCGATTAAATAAAGACCGTCCGTCACGGTCGACATGTCTTCATTTGTTAAAAGCGGCTTGCCGTTCTCTCCCCATTCAAACAAATGCTCGATTTGTTTTGCGCCGGAATGAAAGCCTGTCGCGATAATCGGCCGTGTTTCCGAACGGATCTTCCTCCCGTCTGACAAATATAAATCATAGGCTGGTCCGTTTTTCGCCAGTTTCTCTACAACGGCTTTTTCCAAAAACTGAACCTTCCCTTTTTCATACGCATCTTCTAGACGCTCCCATGTGTAAGGTGAAAGCGACCTGCTCGGATCGGCTTCAGCGTTTTCGCGGAGCGAATTCGGCATCACAACCGTCACATCGCTGCCATAGGACGCCAGTTGTACCGCCGCATCCATTGCGCTCTCATAGCCGCCTACCACGTAATAATGGGCTTTTTCAAATTGGCTCCATCTGGCAACCTTGCTGTTGTGGATGCCAATCTCTGCACCATGAAACGAATATTTCGGGAATTGGAATTCACCGGCTCCCCAAATAACGTCTTTGGCCTTCATAGTGCCTTTATCTGTTTCAACTGAAAAACCGCCGTCGTCTTTATGAACGCTGCGAACCGATGTGCCTTCTTGAATTGGAAGCTGAAAATGATCGGCCAAAAGCGCCAAATAATCTCCATACTCCCGTCCGCTCAAGTGCTCGCGTTGAAAAGTAAAGGCAGGGGATGTTCCCGGAGCAACAGCGTTTAAATCCAAAGCCCCGAATCCCTGCCCGGTAAAGGACGGCGTTATCAGTTTCATTTCTTCAGACCAGCTTCGGAATGAAGCTCCTGCACGGTCTTTTTCCAAAATCGTAAACGATTTAAAACCGAGTTTTTTCAGAACGATCCCCATTCCAATACCTGCGGGTCCCGCTCCAACAATGACGATTTCGCTATGCTGCAAAACAACCACTCCCTAAACGAAATCATTTCGATTTAATTTGCATGCTTTAGACATGACCACTTGATTTTATCACAGCATTGCCTCAAAATAAATAGGAACTATTTCGATTTACTGAAGAAAGGGGTCTCATCAATGGAACGCAAACTGCATTTGCCCGCAAAACCCGAACGCCACCGCCGCTTCGGATCTGTCGAAGCCGTGAAAGGAATAAAACCGACTGATAAAGAACAGATGAAGGATATTCAAAATACACCGAACGACTATTTTTTTGACATTGACCATGTCGGTGTCTCAAACGTTTCGCATCCGATTTTGATTGCTTCCTCGCTCAAGCCGTTTACACAAACGACGATCGGCGCTTTTTCCTTTACGACGAGCCTTGCGCGCGACCGCAAAGGAATCAATATGAGCCGCCTGACAGAACAGCTGCAGCGCTATCACGAAGCAAACTGGACGGTTGACTTCCATACACTGAAAGATTTTGCAAAGGATTTAGCCGGCAATATGGAACAGGAAAGCGCATCCGTCTCCGTCAGTTTTCCATGGTATTTCGAACGCATCAGCCCGGAAACCAAATTGTCCGGACTGATGCATGCCGATATCCATATGACAGTCTCTTATCATGAAAACAAAGGCTTTTCGCAAACCGCCGGCATCACCGCCCATGCGACGACGCTCTGCCCTTGTTCAAAAGAAATCAGCGAATACAGCGCCCATAACCAGCGCGGCATAATCAAGATCACCGCGCATATCAATGAACAGGCGGAGATGCCGGACGATTTCAAAGCCGAGCTTCTTGCCGCAGCGGAAACGAACGCAAGCGCAAAGCTCCATCCCGTCTTAAAAAGACCCGATGAAAAGAGAGTGACTGAACAGGCTTATGAGAATCCAAGATTTGTAGAAGACGTCCTCCGCTTAACAGCTGCCGACTTATACGAAATGGACTGGATCTCCGCCTTTGAGATCGAATGCCGGAACGAAGAATCGATTCACTTGCACGATGCCGTGGCGCGGCTATCGTTTTCCAAATGTTAAAAAGCTCGGCCGAAAAAATGGCCGAGCTTTACAATTTTAATGATGAGCGTGGTCAAGCAGACGATGCTGAACATCATAAAGAATGCCAGCGAGCCTCTTCTGTTTTCTTTGCGGCAGCCCATTGCTTTTATAAACAAGAGAACACATAATGCGGCCATCAGCAGACAGCTGAGCAATTCTTCAAAAGGCATATTTGTTCAAACTCCTTTTTCCATATCAAAACCGCCGGGATTTCCCGGCAGTCTCACTTACGATTGTTCAAGCTCTTCGATCAACAGCGACAGCTCTGTCCAGCGCTCCATTGCCGCTTCGAGCTCTTCGGCTGTTTGCGCCTGCTCTTCCATCAATGTCTGGATTTTGGCAAAATCGCTGCCGGCGGCGGCGATTTCCTCTTCAAGCCGTTTATGCTTTTCTTCCAGAGCGGCGATTCTGTCTTCGATGCCGTCCCATTCCAGCTGATCTTTATAAGACAGTTTCTTCCTTTTCTTTTTCTCAGGTTTGACAGGTTCTGCGGCTTCAGACGCCGGCTTTTGACGGCTGTTCTCCTTTTGCTTCTCCATATATTCGCTGTAGGAACCTTGAAAACGCGATACGTTTCCGCCGCCTTCAAATACAAGCAGCCTGTCGACTACGCGGTCAAGGAAATAGCGGTCATGGGATACGGTCACGACAACGCCGGGAAACTGCTCCAAATAATCTTCGAGCACGCCGAGCGTCTCGGTATCAAGGTCGTTTGTCGGCTCATCGAGGAACAGGACGTTCGGCTCCTCCATCAGCACTTTCAAGAGATAAAGGCGCCTCTTTTCCCCGCCTGACAGCTTGCGGATCAAGTTGCGCTGCACGCTCCGCGGAAAGAGGAACCTTTCCAGCATCTGCTCCGCTGTGACCACTTGTCCGTCGGCCGTTTTGACGACCTCAGCCGTCTCCTTGATGTATTCGACGACCTGCAGCGCATCGTTCATTTCGCTGTGATCCTGTGTATAATAGCCGATTCTTACGGTCTGGCCGATCGTGATCTGTCCTCCGTCAGGCTTAATGCGCCCGGCAAGCGCGTTTAAGAGTGTTGTTTTGCCGATCCCGTTCGGTCCGATGATGCCGATCCGGTCCCCCGGCACAATCAGTTCATTGAATGAACGGACAAGCTGATTCCCGCCGCGGCTGATGTCAACGCCTTCCGCTTCAATCACCTGCTTGCCGAGACGGTGGGAGCCGATCGCGAAATCAAGGGAAGAACCGGTTTCAGGCGCGTCCTGCTCCTTTAGTTCCTCCACCCGCTGAATTCTTGCTTTTTGCTTTGTCGAACGGGCTTTGGCCCCCCTTCTCAGCCAAGCAAGCTCCCTTCTGAGAAGGTTTTGCCGCTTCGTTTCGTTTTGTTCGGCGAGCGCTTCTCTTTCGGCCCGCTTTTCCAAAAACACTTCGTAGTTCCCTTTGTATGTGTATAGGCGCCCTCGATCCAGTTCATAGATCCTGTTGGTCACCCGGTTTAAAAAATAGCGGTCATGGGTGACGAGGACGACGGAGCCCGGATACCCGCTCAAATAGCCTTCAAGCCATTCGATCGTTTCATTGTCAAGGTGGTTTGTCGGCTCATCCAAAATGAGGAGGTCAGCGGGCTGAATTAATGTTTTCGCAATCGCAACACGCTTTTTTTGCCCCCCGGAAAGGGAGCTCACTTCTTTTGCCACATCCGCGACGCCAAGCTTCGTCAATATCGTTTTTGCCGCCGTATTCGCGTCCCAGGCGCCATGTTCGTCCATTTTCCCCTGCGCCGCCAGCAGGTTTTCCTGCTTCTTCGGATCATCAGGCGCCGCATTCAGCTCCTGAAGCGCCTGCTCATACGTCCTCATCGTCCGCATCATCACGGAATCTCCCGAATAAATGTGCTCAAGCACGGTTTCCGGACCGTCCAAATCAGGATCCTGATCCAAGTACTCGATATGGAGGCTGCCGGGCTTTGTGATGTCTCCTTTTTCGGTCGATTCATGGCCGGCGATCACTTTCAGCAAGCTGCTTTTTCCCGTTCCGTTCGGTCCGATCAAGCCGATCCGTTCGTTTTCTTCAATATGGAACGATATATGGTCAAATAATGTTTTGTCTCCGTAAGTTTTATATAAACCTTCCGCTTTAAAAATGCTCATCTGTCTACCAATCCTAACGTAATGTCATAACTTTATTTTAATGCAGATGATGCAAGAAAACTAGTGAGAGCTTTTTCGCGGACATTATTGAAAGACGGCCGGAAGCCAAAAATATGCGCTGATCACAATCAAGAAGACACCTGCGATATTGAGCCAAAAGCCCGCCCTGACCATATCCTTTATCGTCAGCAGATTGGAGCTGAAGACGGCCGCATTCGGCGGGGTGGAGATCGGAAGCATGAAGGCGCACGATGAAGCAAGCGCAGCTGCCGCCATCAGCCCGTACGGCTCGACCTGAAGCGCGGCGCCAAGGCCGATCGTCATCGGAATCACCATATTGGCGACAGCCGTATTAGACATGATTTCAGTCATAAATAAAATCGCAGCCGTCAAAATAATCAGGACAAATAAGTAAGGGTGGCCTTCCAACAGCTTGAGCTTGCCGCCGATCCATGCTGTCAGATTGGTCGCCGAAAAACCGGCCGCAAGCGACAAGCCGCCTCCAAACAATAGAAGCAGTCCCCATGGCAGCGACTGCATATCCTTCCATTCCAAAATCCGTTCATCCTTTGTACTCGGAATTAAAAACAGCAGAACCGCTCCGAAAATCGCGATCGACGTATCTGATATTTGAAACGGAAGGATAAATTTGAACATCCACAAACATGCGGTTAATAAAAAAACGGTAAAAACCGATTTTTCCTCCCTCGTCATTGCGCCAAGCGCCTTTAAATCATGATCGATAAAATCAGGCTTTTTTCCTTGAAAAGCGCTCACTTTAAATTTTATTTTCGTTAAATAAACATATAAAATGGCAAGAAACAGAATGGAAACCGGGAACCCGAATAAAAACCATTCAAAAAACATAATTTCGTGATTGAGCATCTGCTTGGACATCGCGGCAAACACCGCGTTCGGAACGGAACCGACCAATGTGGCAAGTCCGCCGATCGACGCCGCATACGCGACAGCCAGCAAAATGCTTTTGCTGAACTTCTGCAGCGATTCGCCTTTTAAAATTTCTTTTTCCTGCACTTCTTTAATGACTGCTAGCGCTACGGGAAGCATCATCAAAGCGGTGGCAGCATTCGAAATCCACATCGATAAAAACGCAGTCGCCGCCATCACGCCAAGCACGATCCGGTGGCTTTCAGCCCCGATCCGCTTTAAAATGTGCAAAGCCATCCGTTTATGAAGATTCCATTTTTCGATGGCGATCGCAATGATAAATCCCCCCATATACATAAACACAATCGGATCGCCGTATGCTTTGGCCGTCGTTTCCATATCTAAACCACCCAATGTCGGCAGCAAAATGACTGGCAAGAGCGATGCCGCCGGAATCGGCACGGCTTCCGTAATCCACCAGACGGCCGTCCAGGCTGTAACCGCAAGAACGATTCGCGGCGCGTAAGCCAGCTCAGCTTCCGGTATCAAGCCGAGAATCAGCAAAAAACTGATCGGCCCCAATAACAATCCGGTCAGTTTAGTCGTTGTATATACTCTCATCTATCCCATCCCCCTTGAAAGCGGTTTCCCATTCATCACTTTTCGCTTTGACCGGGGAAAATTCCTCTAAAAAATTTAAAATAAAATTTTAATAAATGAAAAATTAGAAAAGCCCGCCGATTTTGCCAGCGGGCCTGTGAAAGTTCTAGTCTTCAAATTGGTGTTCCGCCATCTTGGCAAGGTTTTGCGCGTTGCTGCTGATCTCCTGCATCGTGGCGGAAATTTGTTCAACACCTGCGGCCTGGCCGCTCGTATGTTCATTGATGACTTCGATCGAATGCTCAAGGTCTTTTAATAACGCGTGGATTTTCTTCGTGATTTGGTCAATCTGGCCGACGTTTTCTTTTGAGTGTGTCGCAAGCTTGCGGATTTCGTCGGCGACGACGGAGAACCCTTTTCCTGACTCTCCGGCTCTCGCCGCTTCAATCGCCGCGTTCAGCCCGAGCAGGTTGCTTTGATCTGAAATGCCTTTTACGGTGACTGAAATTTTCTCGATTTCTCCGGCGCTTTCACTGACTTCCTTCGCCTGCTTGGAGATGTCGGACATTTGTCCGGAGAAGCCGCTGACAGATTCGGCGATATCCTGAATGGCCGAAGCCGTCTGCTCGACGATGACCGACAGGCTTTCCGCGACGCGGTGAAGCTGATCCGATTTTTCAAGGCTCGTGCCGAGCCCGACTCCGCCGATAACCCTTCCGTTCTCGTCGTGGAGCGGGATCGCTCTCGCCGCAAGAGGGAAGCCGAACAGCTCCTTAGGCACCATGCTTACTTTCTTTTTGTTTTGGCGGATGGCGTCTGTAATAATATCGCCTTCCTGCAAAGGGTCACCCGCTTTGACATTCAGGGAAAATGTCTTTCCCGGGATGTTGACGATCAGCTTTTCGGTATCGTAAATCCCCACTGTCACATCGTCCTGAATCAGCTGATTCAGGAACGGCGCCACTTTCACAAAAGCATCCAGCAGCGGGTGGATGTCCGTTTTTACTGCTTCATTCATGTATCAAATCCTCCTCTTAATATGGAAAACTCCTTTTTTGGTGCTGGACGGAAATCCATTTTAATGTCGTAAATTCGTCAAGGCTCCACTCTCCGTTCAGCCTTCCGATCCCCGATTGCTTTTCACCGCCGAAAGCGACATGCGGCTCATCGTTGATCGTCGTGTCATTGACATGGATCATGCCCGTCTCGATTTGCTTTGCGATGGCAACGCCGCTCTCCACATTTCCCGTGTGTACGGCTCCGCTCAGTCCGAAAGGCGTGTCATTCGCGATCTCAACCGCGTCTGCTTCGGTCTCAAACGGCATGACGCATACAACCGGACCGAACAGCTCTTCCTTGGCGACAGACATATCAGGCGTGACATCCGCAAGAATCGTCGGCTCGACGAGATTGCCTTTAATATCGCCTTTCAGAAGC
Organism: Bacillus licheniformis DSM 13 = ATCC 14580; assembly: GCF_000011645.1. Classification (GTDB taxonomy): domain Bacteria; phylum Bacillota; class Bacilli; order Bacillales; family Bacillaceae; genus Bacillus; species Bacillus licheniformis. Next base: position 767,455 of record NC_006270.3, on the reverse strand, counting down.
GGTGTGGCGCCTTCTTCGATGCCTTTTTCAATCGATTTTCTTAAATGTTCAGCTTGGCGTTCATTAATAACAGGGCCGATAACGGTTTCAGGGTCCAGCGGATCGCCCGTTTTAAGCCCGGATACTTTTTGGCTGAACAGCTTTAAAAATTCCGGATACACTTCTTTTTGAACAAGAATCCGGTTGGCCGACATGCAGATTTGCCCTTGATGTGTGAAGCGGCTGAAAGTCGCGGCATTGACGGCGTATTCCAAATCGGCATCCTCGAGAACGATCAAGGCGCTGTTTCCGCCGAGTTCAAGCAGCGGTTTTTTGAAATGTTTGATCGCCAGCTGCCCGATATAGCTGCCGACCTTCGTTGAACCGGTAAACGAGATGATTCGCGGAATCGGATGCTCAACGAAGCTGTCGCCGATTTCCCCGATATCTGTGACCACGACATTCAGCAGTCCCTTCGGAAGACCGGCTTCTTCAAAAATCTTTGCAATCAGCGTGCCGCCGCAAATCGGTGTTTCCTCATGCGGCTTTAAAACAACGCCGTTCCCGGCGCCAAGCGCGGGCGCAACTGATTTTACAGATAAAAAGAACGGAAAATTGAACGGACTGATGACGCCGACCACTCCCGCCGGAATGCGGTATATCCGATTTTCTTTCCCATCAACCGGTGAAGGGAGAATTTTGCCTTCCATTTTGAGCGGGAAGCCCGCCGCTTCTTTGATCATATTGACGACAAGATCGATTTCAAAAGCCGCTTTCAGCCGTGTTCCGCCAAGCTCCTCCATAATGAGAAACACAATCGCTTCTCTATTGTCTTCAATATAAGCCGCGGCTTTTTCTAAAATTGCCCTTTTTTCATAGGGATTGACGCCATCCCATTTCTTTTTCGCCTCAAGCGCAGCTTTGTAAGCCGCATCGACATCCTCCCGCGTCGCTTTCCGAAAAGAGGCAATCGTTTTATGGGTAAAAGGATTCAGATCGGCCAACACGCTTTCACTTTGGCCGTCTCTCCATTCCCCTCCTATGTATTGACGGTTGAGGTCAGTTATTTGAATCATTCAGTCCATCTCCTATCAAACAGTTTTGGGAAAAGTTAGACTACATCTTATGTATCGGCAATCTTTCAAGAAAATTCAATCTTATGGGTCTTTTGGATATAAAAAAAGATTTTACCGATAAATCGGTAAAATCCGGATACAAGGGGAACAGCACCGCTCAGTTTTTCTGAGCAAGATAAACGGTTGTGATCAGCATTGATAAATATTGCAGGATATATAAACCTGTTATTAGGAAAAATGAAAAGGATATTCCTTGGAAAATGATCACCAACGCCCAGGCAATTAAAATGGCCGCCATTGTAATGTTCCAGGAGAGCGCCTTAGCCTGATAGCTAATCTTCTGCTGGCGCTCATCGAACAGCCTCTCTTTTTTTCCAATTCGTCTGTTTACTTTGTAAACAATTGCGATCCCGAGCACGCCTATTCCTAAGCCCGCTAAAGCGATCAGTATGTTTGTCATCGTTTCAGTCAATATTTTCATCCCCCTCAAAAATAAATAAATCTTCAATCAGACATTCAAAAATTTGAGCCAGTTTATGCGCCAGAACGAGTGAAGGTTTATATTTTCCCTTTTCAAGGGAAATCACCGTTTGCCTCGACACATTAAGCCTTTTAGCCAGTTCTTCTTGTGTCATGTTCAGCGAAGTGCGCTTTTCCTTTATTAACGTTTTCATCTTTCCTCCATTGGGAATGTAAAGTTCACTATACGTAAAGTATACTTAACAAAAAAATAAAATGTCAAGTTAACTTTACAATAAAAAAAGATAGACAAAACAGGTCGTCCTCCTGTTCATCTATCTTTTCTTTCCCGATTTTTTCAGGGCCTCTTTTTACGCCCCTAAATCGACATTATGGTAAACTTGCTGAACGTCTTCCAGATCTTCCAGCGCGTCAATCAGCTTTTCAAACTGTGCGCGCGCGTCCTCTGGAAGGGCGACGTCATTTTGCGCGAGCATCGTCAGCTCGGCCACCGTGAACTCAGTAATGCCGGCGTTTTGCAGCGCCTCCTGTACGGCGTGGAACTGATCGGGCTCGGCATAGACGATCACTGCATCGTCTTCCTCTAAAATATCACGGACATCGATATCCGCTTCCATCAATAATTCGAGCGTTTCATCAGCCGTTTTGCCTTCAAAGCCGATGACGGCCGTCGGATCAAACATGTAAGCGACAGATCCGCTCACTCCCATGTTTCCGCCGTTTTTGCCAAATGTGGAGCGCACATCGGCAGCCGTGCGGTTGACGTTGTTTGTCAACGCGTCAACGATCACCATCGCTCCGTTCGGACCGAAGCCTTCATAGCGCAGCTCGTCGTAATTTTCCTCAGAGCCGCCCTTCGCTTTTTCGATCGCCCGCTCAATAATCGCTTTCGGGACATTGTATGTTTTGGCGCGCTCAAGCACGAATTTCAGGTTCTGGTTCAGTTCGGGATCGGGCTCTCCCTGCTTTGCCGCCACATAGATTTCGCGGCCGAACTTCGCGTAGATTCGGCTCGTATTCGCATCCTTGGACGCTTTCTTCTCTTTTATATTGTTCCATTTACGGCCCATGATGTAACCACTCTCTTTCAACATTGAATCTTTCATTCACAAAATCTATTATACCGCAGGGCCGGGCGATTTCATCAAATTGATGCATCGAATTTACGACATTTTTTTGGAAATCCGCCCTAAGACGCGAGTTTTCCGCTGTTTTTCTTCTGCTTTTTTTTCACAAACAGTAACAAAAATTCCTGCAATCAAAACACGATTCCGGTCAAATGAACGAATGTAATAAAAAGCAAGCACCGTAAACAATCAGCGCATAATAGTCGCAGCCACACTATCAAGAAAATAATTGGTTACAGTTTGAGATGACATCGCTTTTCCTCCTGATATATGGATAAATAACTGGCTTTACGAAAATATAGGAAAATAAAAAAGGATGTCACCATATAATATGAGACACCCTTCTTAGGCACAATCTTTGATCAAACTCTAAACTGCTTCCGCTAAAATCATAAACCGGTACTGTGTGACGTCAAAATAGCCCTTTTCTTCGATCATTTTATGAATCTCGTACAATTCATCCTTATATTGATTCACTTCAAAACCGAGCGCCTGCCAGGGAATGGCTTTCAAATAATAGACCAGAGCCCCAATATCATAAAACCTTTGAGTCGGACACTCTTCTCTGCTTTTTAAAATCTTAAAATCATGCTTTTCCATCTCTTTTAACGCTGTTTCCAAGTCCCAATCCTTAAATTCTTCATTTAGCGGCACGCCAAGTTTTTCATTTATTTCTTCGCAATCAAGCCCGCCGACTTGCTGAGTGAGAAACCGTCCTCCTTTTGAAAGGATTCTCCTCACCTCTTGTACTGAATATGATTCGTGTTTATTGATGATCAGGTCGAATTGGCCGGATTCAAATGGAAGATCTTCATCATCATCAATTTGAACGACCTGAACCCCTAAAGGCGTCAATCGTTCCTTGGCGACTGGCACATTAGGCAAATAACATTCAGTAGCGTATGCTGACGAAGGAAACGGCCCCAATTTGGATAAAAACTCGCCGCCGCCTGTCCCCATATCCAACATTGATTCGGAATCCTGGATAAGAGACAGAGCCATGCTTCCGTATGACCATGAAAGCAGGTCGCTTTTCATTCGTCCTGTGTCTTCAATGAAAGAAAAATCCCAGCCGCTGAAAGGCTTATCTGCGTGTTTTAAAAATGATAAAAATGTTTTGTCATTCATGATATTTCCCTCCAATTTTTATGTCTAAAAATGTTTTAAACGATTGGAGGGCCTCTCGCGAATATGGAAGGTTTTTATATTTCATGCTCTTGCAGATTCACTTTAATCGCACCCCGTTTCATGGCTTTAAAAAAGAAGCCCTGTAAAAGGACTTCAGCGAACATTAACCCCCAACCGGCAGCTCCGCTGTTTGAACGCCGCCTGACGCCTGATTGTGGCTTTGGGATAAAGCAGCTCCGCCTAAGACCATAGCAGTTAACGACAAGCAAAGAATTAATTTTTTCATGACAATACCTCACTCCCTAATGATCTCATTTTGTTTTCGGCTTTCATGAATATTTTAACAAATTCCAGCGCTTTCTTGTCATCTCCTTTTTTCTCAAAATAGCTTGAGATGAGCAAAGAAAGATCGCAGACACCGTCTAAATCATTCATCTCGTCCAAGGAATGGATGTCGTCTTTGATGCTTTTTACGTTTTCATGGCAATACAGCTCATAAATAATATTTATTTTCTTTTCATAATGCTTATTCCCGTTTTTCTTTAATTCCTCCTGTCCTTTTTTATGATAGAACAGGGCCGCTTCTGTTTCGCCGATTTTGAAAAACTCTCTGGTCAGCATGTAAAGCGAGTTGATATAGTAGCTTGACTTGCACCATTCGGCGTTGCTCAAAGCATGCTGGACGGCGAGAATGCATTCCTGAGACCGGCCGGAATTGGAATACAGAATGCTGATATTGTGATGAAGCATCGCTTCTAAAAATGAATCGTCAATCTTTTTGGAAATTTCAATCGATTCTTCAAAGTACTTCTCCGCATCTTTAAAGCGCTGCATCTGCATGTAATTTGTCCCCATCACAACTTGGGAAATCGCCAGCTTTTTTTCGTACCCGTCATGCATTTTGTAAATATTCATCGCGTCTCTCGCATAATTGAGAGAAACCGCATTTTGCCGAAGAGACATATACAGCCAGGACACTTTAAAATAAAACTCGGCCGCTTCAATCTGATCGGGCACCTTCGCCAGTTTTTTCTCGGCAACCTTGTACAGACTGATCGCCCGCTCAACATTCTTGTTGTACGCTTCATGCATCGCCTCAAAAAAGTAGAAATAGTAATCAATCATATGATCCGTCTGCTCGATGCACTCGATCTGCGAATCATTAAAATAAGACTCCCGCGGCAGCCGCTCTCCCCTCGCATCATAAAGCATCATCCGGTACCGCTCCTCAAGAAGCGAAAAATAAGCCAGCACATTCTGATCCTCTTCCATCTCGGAAAACATCGACTTCGCCTCATCAAAAAGATGCTTTGCCTGCTCAGTATCGTGCTTTTTAATGGCCAAATGGAATTCGTTCAACACCCCCGCAACCACCTCTGAAGCGACCTTGCTCATGCCGAACCCCCTCTTTCTTTTTAAGATTGTTCTCTATCTTTAACATGATCTTATCACACGTGTAAATTTTTGTAATGACCTTTTGTCAATTAGTAATCTGTTTTTGTCAACAATTGAAAAAGCCTTTTGTTGTCAATTTCAACTGTTGGTAGTGATCAACAACTCATCTTGCCTATAAACAAAAAACGCTCCTTCTTTTTCAAAAACAAGAAACCACTCGCCTTCCACAAAGGCAAGTGGCTCTCATTTATTTTAATTGCTGATAAGAAATCAATCGATGAATATGGACTGCCAAGTATGTCAGTTCATCATTCGGAATGACGTTTCCGTGCACCTGCTTGATATAATCCTTGATTTTGAAAGCTACATCCATTGCTTGCGGATATAAATTAGCAATTTGCTCAAATAATTCATTCTCCTGATTTGCCAGCAATTTATCAGCGTAAAATCTTTCAACGAAAAATTTAACGTGTGTGATAAATCGGCTGTAGTGGATATTTTCTTGATCTAATTTCATGTTTAATGTGTAACGGACAAGGTTGACAATGCTCCCGATCATTTTTGCATTTTTCATTCCATCTTTTGACTCTGTCTCTTCACCTAATGCATTGATTAAGTGGAACGCAATATTTGCCGCTTCCTCTTTCGGCAATTGGATCCCAAATGTTTCATTGATGAGCTGAAGCGCATAATTCCCTGCCTCAAACTCTTCCGTATAGTAGTTTTTAATTTCCCAGTAGACGCGATTCGTAATATTGATGTTCTTTTTATAGCGCTCTACTGCAAAATTCAAGTGATCCATTAATGTGAAGTATACACCGGAATTTAGCTTTGTTTTTAATCTTTCTTCTGCATGCTGAACAATTTGCTGGGTCAATTCAATAAATTCTTGCGGAATTGAATCCAACAGTTGGAGAAATTCCTTTGCCTTCATATTGTCTACTGGCATAAAGACTTGATCAGCCTGTTTTTCTTCAATCATATTCCCAGGTTTTCGTCCGTAACCGATGCCCCTGCCGCATAAAACCATCTCCTGTCGGTTCTGATCTACAGCCAGTACCACACTCGAGTTTAAAACTTTTTTTATTTTAAACATCGCCATCACCTTTTCATGAATGCGGTTTTTTAGTCTAATACTTCTCCGTTTGTCTCAATCACTTTCTTATACCAGTAGAATGAATCTTTACGTGAGCGCTTCAATGTCCCGTTGCCATCGTCATCTTGATCAACATGGATAAATCCATATCGTTTGGACATTTGAGATGTTCCCGCACTAATAATGTCAATGGGTCCCCAGCTGGTATATCCAAAGAGATCAACACCTTCTTCAATGGCTTCTTTCATCTGACGGAAATGCTCTCTGAAATAGCTAATACGATAGTCATCATGGATCGATCCATCGCTTTCGACAACATCTTTCGCACCCATGCCGTTCTCCACAATAATGAGAGGTTTTTGATAGCGATCATACAATTCAATGAGCGAAATCTTTAAGCCGACCGGATCGATTTGCCAACCCCAATCTGTTGACGGCAAATATGGATTTTTCACACCGCGAATCGTATTGCCATCTGTTTTTTCCAGACCCTCCTGTGCAGATTCTGTCAGGGACATATAGTAGCTAAACGAAACGAAGTCTACCGTATGTTCTTTTATAATGGCAAGATCGTCCGCTTCCATCTTAATATTGATATTTTTTCGTTCCAGCATGCGTTTGATCAATGGCGGATATTCGCCAAACACTTGAACATCTGCATAGAAATAGTTATCAAGGTTTTGCTTCAGTGCGCGTTCAACATCACTCGGATGGCAAGTGTGCGGGTATGTCGTGAGTTTCGTTAGCATACATCCCACCTGACTGCCGGGAATGATGCGATGACAATCTGCAGTCACAAGAGCGGATGCCACAAATTGATGGTGCAATGCTTGATAAACCGTTTCTTCTACTTTCCCTTCAGGACAGCGATCAGGAATGATTCCCGCTGTAATGAAAGAATGGCGATGTATACTGTCAATTTCATTAAAGGTAAGCCAGTATTTTACGACATCTTTATAGCGTTCAAAACACACATTGGCAAATTTCACAAAGAGGTCGATCACTTTTCTTTCAACCCATCCGTTGTATTTCAGACTAAGTGCTAATGGCATTTCATAATGTGACAGAGTCACGATCGGTTCAATGTTATGTTTTTTCATTTCTTGAAACAGACGATCATAAAACTGAAGGCCTTTCTCGCTAGGCTCTGCTTCTTCTCCTGTCGGGAAAATTCGGCTCCATGCAATCGATATACGCAATGTTTTAAAACCCATTTCTGCAAAGAGAGCCACATCTTCTTTATAGTGATGATAAAAGTCAATCCCTCTGCGCTTCGGATATTTTTTTACGTCCGGGTCTTTCATTGCGCGTTCAATGTTTTCAGAAGAAACAGCAAGATGTCCTTCGTAATCTTCAACACTCAAATTCGAACGGTACATGGCAATATCAGCAACAGACGGTCCTTTTCCATCAACATTCCAGGCTCCTTCTGCTTGGTTTGCGGCAATCGCACCGCCCCATAAAAAATCTTTTGGAAATCCTTTTGTTTTTGTCATCATGATTACCCTCCTAATTGTGTAACAACCATCAATGTATCTTGACGATTAACCTCTTTTAATTGCGTGACTTTTATATCATATTGATCCGTATTCGTAATAACTGCTAGTGTAACTGGATCATAACCTGCTTCCTTAATTTTTTCCAGGTCAAATTGAATGAGCAGATCACCTGCTTTGACTTTGTCTCCTGCTTGAACCAAAGGTTTAAAGAACTTGCCCTCTAGCTGAACGGTGTCGATCCCAATATGGAAAAGAACCTCAACTCCGTTTGCTGTTTTCATGCCGAGCGCATGGTTTGTTTCAAAGAGAAGGGAAATCTCGCCGTCTACCGGTGCATATAGCTCACCCTTTGAAGGAATAATGGCAATTCCTTCTCCCATTACCTTTGAAGAAAATATGTCATCTTCTACATCAGATAGTGAAATCATTTGACCGATGACTGGACTTTTGAACGTCTCATCTGCGCCAAGTTTTTCAGCGAAAGCACCTGGCTCTGCTTCTTTTTCCGTTTCTTCTGTCTTTCGATCCTTTCCTAAAATAAAGGCAGCAGCAAACGCAACAGCAAATGAGATGGCAAAACCAATCACTGCGAACATGAAGTTGCGTGGAAGCTCGTCAGATATAAACATCGACATACTTGCAAGACCAGGTCCAACAAGAACAAACGCTTGAAGTCCGACAAGTCCAATGAAGATGCCGCCGATGAAAGAACCGATCATGACACTGCTGAGCACACGTTTATTTTGCAGTGTCACCCCGTATAATGCAGGTTCGGTAATGCCAAAGAATGCGGAAATTCCTGCAGAAATGGCAGTTGAACGAAGCACTTTATCTTTTGTACGAAGGGCAATTGCGAAACACGCTCCGCTTTCGGCGATATTGTGTGCAAGTGATGCAGGCAAGTAAAGTGCTTCTTTTCCGAGATTGCCCATTGTTGTTACAGCGTACGGCACCATCGCTTTGTGCATCCCTGATGCAACCATAAATGGAAGAACCGCTGCAAGGATCGCAACTGCAATCCAGCCTACTTTATCAAACATAGCAAGGATGAGTGCTGTGAAGCCTTGCCCTGCTGTAAAACCGATTGGTCCCAACAGCAGGAGAGTGATCGGAACTGTAATAACCAAAGACATCATCGGTACGAAGAAGATACGAATGGGTTTTGGCGAAATACGAGTAAACCATTTTTCCATCTGTGCATACAACAGGACAGATAATATCACCGGAAACACCTGATAGGCATACGCAATATTTTTCACATCGAATGAAAATAATTGAGCGCCTTCTGTCAGCATCGCCGTCATGTTTGGCAGAATAAGAGCGCCGACTGCCGATAATGCAACAAGCGGATTCACTTTTAGTTTATTGGCTGTCGTCACGGCGACTAGCAATGGCAGGAAGTAAAGCGGCGCATCGCCAACCATATTTAAAATCTGATACGTTTGCCCTTTGGCATCAATGAATCCGAATAACGAGAAGAGGAGGAGAAACGATTTTAAAATCCCTCCACCCGCAATGGCTGGAACAAGCGGTTGAAAAACACCGACAATGAAGTCTAATAGTACAGTCCCCACTTTTCGCTTTTCCTTCGGCTGATGGGAAGACCCATTTTGTCCAGAAAGTGCTCCGCCGAGAAGGCCGGTCAATTCCTCATAGACTTCGATGACATCGTTTCCAATCACGACCTGGCATTGGCCCGACATACGGACAGCGATGACACCTGGTGTTTTCTCAAGCGCCGGTACATCCGCCTTGTTTTGATCAATCAATGTAAAACGGAGTCGTGTCGAACAATGCTCCAAGTGGGCAATATTCTCTTTACCGCCGACATGCTGCAATACGTCTCTTGCTGTTTGTATGTAATTCACTGTTTCTCCCCCTTTTCTGAAACATTAGACCTATATTTAGGCAATAAAAAAAGGACCTAAACCGACAAATTAAAAAATTTATCGGTTTTAGATCCTGCCTGCATGACCAGTCACATGTCTAATTTATCAATATTGGATTTGATTAAAGTATATATCGGTTTTATGAAAGCGTCAACATTTATTTTATTTTTTTCAGAAAGAAGCAAATTTCCTGGTCAAATGGCCTATAGTTGTTTCATAATAGCGATGATAAACATCTTCATGCATCCTCAAATTGCGCGCCAAGATTCCATGGTTAAAAACATAAACTACACGCTTCGAATTTATCTCAATAATTGTCCGCAGCAAAGCATCATCCGACACAGCTCCACAAGCAGCGAGAAGTAACGAGCACATTCTAATTCTCTTCCATCTCGAAAAACATTGACTTCTCCTGTTCAATATTTATGCTTTTTAGTTGCCAAATGGAATTCGTTCAACAACCTCGTAACCACTTCTGAACCGACCTTGCTCATGTCGAATCCCTCTTTCCCTTTAAGATGTTATCTATTATTAAAATGATCTCATCACATATGTAAATTTTTGCAATAACCTTTTGTCTATTATGTTAAACATCAAAAAGCCTTGGTAGCGCTTGTCCAAGGCCCGTAATTTGAATCTAAATATTCGATACTTCATATATTCGTTTAAGTTCTGAAAAGGTTATTTCAATTCCTACCTTTTTCAAGTGATCCTTCCGCTGATCATACAGTTTTTTCAACATTTTTTCTTTCTCCTCATCTTGGCCATAATGAATAAGACGATGACAGTGTGGACATAGGCTTACCAAGTTTGCCAGTTGATCTAAGTCATATTTGAACCCCTCTTGCTTGGCGATAGGGACAAGATGATGACACTCAACATAGGGCATGTTAGTAGATTTAGAGATAAAAGTTCTGTGGGTATGGTCAATTTCACAAGTATAGTTAGAAAGCATCATAGCTTTTGAGGCAAGACTTGCATTTCTTGTCCAGTGCCTTTGACCACCTTGATTAATGATTGGTTGCGGACGTTTTCTCTTTTGACTGACTTCATATCCCACATTCGTATTCTCGGATATGATGAAGGTTTGAGCCGCTATCTGATACTCCTCTTCGTTAACCCGGTCTTCTAAAAATTGGCCGTCTTCCTGCAACAGAATAAAATCATTAAACTGTTCTATCGATCGATTTCCAATAAGACCTTCTATTTCTTTGTATGTAACTAATAAAGCTTGTAAATCGCTTATGATATCTTCAGAACTTGGAAAATTGCTTACATCATAAAAACGACCACATACATGTCCTAACTCATACCCTCCGCAAGATCACCTTCGCCCTTTAAATCGATATTTGAAAGATCGATTTTATGTTCTATTTTGATACACCTCTTTATTCAGTAGGACTTTATGCAAGAAATGGAACTTTCATATAACATTATAAGCCTCTCCTGGGTTGGAGAGGCTTATGTTTTTAGATTTTTATTTATCTTTTTTGACGAGTACAGCCACACACTCACTTATGTGAAGATTGGCTACTTTCTTAGATCTATATTCAAACAGCTAATTATTATTAAATACCTTTTAAAAAATCCTCCGACTCTGACTTTTTTAAAGATATTAATTTCAAAACGACTTTATCTCAACTCATCATCCAAAGGTACAATGACTTCATCTAATGTCTTTTTCCATTGACGTTTGATTTCTGGTCTATATTTCAATGGTTTTGCATCTGGATGTACGGCTTTATACTTATCAAATTGCCCACTATTGTTGATTTTACTTATATTAGGAATAGAATTTATTCCTATCACATATTGAATTGCAGATAAATGCAGCTCATCTTCTTCTACAAACCACGTATTCGCAAATTCATGAATCGCTTTGTCACGTGCTTTAGTGAAAAAGCTTCGTTTCACTGCAAGAATATCTTCCTCTGCATCTATTTCATTGGCATCAATAGCATTTAACATCTTGCGGTATACGCCTTTAACAATTTCTGATTTCTTCAGTTTTTGAAGGGCATTTTCGATCTCGTCGCGGATGTTCTGATTATTGGCCGAGTATGTTTCTAATAGTCGGTCAATATAAGTTGAGTCAATATCATAGATCTTAACTGCATTTTCCCCATAAAATTCAATGTCTGAGAAATCTGGTCCCGGTCCATCTTGGTTTCCTTCATCTTCGAGTGAACCCTTAACCGTGTTATATATACCAATGTATTCTTCTAAGGTTTTCACCTGTTCTTGAAGTGCTGGTGATTTCTTCATATCATCGTTGTAGTCATTATATGTAACTAAAGCTTCATATGAATTGTTTAGCTCTTGAAATGCTTTCACGAACTCAATTCGGGTTTCAAGAGATGTGTTCTCATCAATATCGGTTGGATTTGGAACTAATGTAGTTAGCGCTTTGTGAGCCTTTTTAAAGCGCTTCTTCGATTCATCATAAGTCGGATAAACAAGACTAGATTCCTCTTGTGCTTGCGAGTATAACTTCGTCGCATTCTTTACATTTTGCTCCATTGTTGAAGGTTTCCTAAATGTCACAACTAATCCTTTTGTCTTTCCTGGATAAGTACGATTGGTTCTAGAGAAAGCTTGAATCAAATTCGCATAACTTAAATTTCGATCCACAAATAACGTTTGAATCGTTGGTGCATCGAAACCAGTCAACAACCGATCGACAACAATGACAAGGTCAATTTGTTTACCAAATTCTTTGAACTCTGCTTTCTTACGAGCTAACCGATTGTTAATATCACCATTATATCGTTCAATATCTTCTATCGACCAAGCAGTGTGATAATAATCATTATATTCCTTAATAATCTCTTTCATTTCATCTTGAATTTGTTTAGAATTGTCTTCGTTTTCTTGAATCGAATAGGTGATTGCAATTCGTGGAAAATCCGGATCTTCAATCGTTCGTCCCGTTCGGATCGGATGTCCAGCAAATTCTTTCGTCAACCAATCTGAATCTTTCATCATTTCCTTGATTGCCCGATAGTAGCGCTTCGCCATATCAATGGAACTAGTTGTTAAAATGGCAGACTTTTGCGGGCGGCCGTTTTGGAAATCAAATTTAGTATAGGCATTATCCGGCCTGAAAATCTTATGAATAACTTTTTGAATATGATCATCACTTTCAAACGAAGAAGGTTCAAGATATGCTTCCTTTTCTGTTCCATCCATTTGATCAATGATGTTATTTATTTCATCTGCAGTCAAATTGGCGTATTTTTCATTTTGACGCAGTTGATTAAAAATATAATTATTTAATGATGTTGGATCAATTGTATCTTCGTGCTCTACTTGAAACCCTAAAACAGCACCATCATCCAATGCATTTTTAATGGTATAGGTGTGTAAAACTTCTCCATATTGATCCCGAGTGGTACGAGCTAATTGACCTTTAGCCTGTTTTTTATTCTCGTTAAATATCGGTGTACCTGTAAATCCAAACCAAGTTGAATTTGGGAAGAATCCCTTAATGACTTGCATCCCTTCTGCACTTAACGCACGATGGCATTCATCCACGACAAAGACAATATGTTGCCCTAGCAGTTTCTTAAAGCGCTGAGTACCTTTTTGCTCCTCTTGCCTTTGGGCATAGCGCAAGGCAGCTTCTAATTTTTGACGAGTGGTAATAATCACTGTATTGGAATTGGCATCAGACTGTAGAGTATCACTTAACTCCTTCGCACTTCCAGTTCCGACAATCAAGCTATTCGATATTGCATCACCAGAAGAAATACCGGTATTAAACTCGGAAGCAAACTTGGTGAATTCTGTCGTTGTTTGATTGTCTAAGTCTTTTCGGTCAATCAGCATAATGGTACGATCTACTCCTGCTTTGCGAGCTAATAACTTCGTAGAAACAAAACTTGTCAACGTTTTTCCTGAACCAGTCGCATGCCAAACAAATCCGGATTGATGTTTCATGGCAGATGTAAACAAGGCTTGAATCGCATGAATTTGATACGGCTTTAATACTATTACAGCTTTGTTGTCTTGATCCTCACTTACAATTGTATAATCGGCAATCAATCGATGTGCATCTGGAATATTTAAGACTTGTTTTACAAATTCATAAAGATTTTCTACTTTTCGATTGTCCTTTGTGCGCCAGCTAAAGACAAATTTCTTGTGCATGTCTTTTGGCATCGCATTAGCAAAATAGCGAGTCGTTTGTTCATTGGAAATGACAAATAACTGAAGAGTAGAAAAGATATTATTTCTAAACATCCCTTCTTCTGAGTATTTCTTGATTTGATTAAAGGCTTGAAATACACCGTCTTTGGCACTGACCTTTTTCAATTCAATTTGAACAATTGGCAATCCATTAATTAAAAGTGTCACGTCAAATCTGCGATCACGACCATCAAGGTTTGCTTTTTGTTTTGCAATCTGATGAACAACTTCATATGTAGAGATTCCGCCACCTATATCTTGGTTAGAATACAGCACTAAAGACATCGAACCTAAAGAGACATCTTCACGTTCAATCGTAATCCGAGCAATTCCATTTTCCCCTTTGAGCCATCTAGCAGCATCAAAGGGAGTCTGTGTTTTCGATAATAACTCTGTCTTTATTGTGTCAAATTCCTTATCAGTAATTGGATGTTCCCCAATTTCTGATAAGTTATTTTGCGTAATCTTTTGACGTAAATTCTGCCATAGGTCTTCTTCCGATTTTAAATCAGGACGATAATTCCACTGATTGTGCCCTTCCCCCAACACTTCAATCAGGCGACGTTCTACTTGAGCTTCATCTTTATGCGGTATCTTTGTCATGATTCTCTCTCCTCTATTCGGCTTAGACAAACATCTTTTGTAGGAATGCTTTTTTGGTTTCTTTTAAGGTATCTAGTTCACATTGATGAAGGGCGATTGTGTCGTCTAGTTGTTTGAAAAAGTTACCTATTTTTAACTGTTCATTATGAGAGGGCACTCGGAACTTTAGGGTTGAAAAGTCACTAAAGCTAATGCTTTTCCCATCACGGATACCATAGGTAACTGCCTCTAACCTTTTAATAAAAGTATCACTAGCTAAAACACATCTCCAAAATAACGAATAGTACATTTCTTTATTTTTAAAATCTAATACTGTATACGCGGGTGAAGTTATACCTTCGATATTAGAAAATGCAAAACCTCCTTGAAAAGAACGAAGATGGATAACAAATTGTCCAGGAAGTACCCTCTTGTAATTTTTTGTAGACTTTACATCATAATTAATATCAAGTCCTGTTTCGTCCCTATAAACCATTCCTTTTTCTTGAGTAGCAGAAAGAACCGGAAGATTCGAATGATTTTTATCAGACACAGAGTAAAATATTTCATCAGCCTTACGCTGTTCCCATTCCCCAGTAAATCCCGGGAACCGAACCTCCGGCACAGACTCCCCTTCTTTTGGAAACATTTTTTGCAAGAATCCCTGTTTTGTTTGTTTGAGGGTGGTTAGTTCTTGCTGATGAAGAGCGATCGTGTCGTCTAGTTGTTTGAAAAAGTTACCAATATTTTTTTGCTCATATAAATTAGGTAAAAGTATTTTATATGGTTCAACGTGCTTATTATTGATTTGTGGAATTGTTGAAGTATCTGCTATTTTAAATAGCCCTGTTCTATCAATCAACGTATAAAGAAATTCTCCATTAATATTTCTTGGTTCTAATGCCATCATATTGGTATCCATATATCCATCAGTTCCTAAAATCCGCACCTTATTTGTCATAATGGCAGCACCTCTTTTGGGAAAGATGGTACTTCCTTTTTTTATAGTATGATATTTAGCATGGATAGCGACTTTCATTTTTGAATCCAATAATTCTCTTGTAGAGTAGTTTAGATCATCGACTTTTATATAGATCTCTCCATTACATTTTTGGGTTTCAACAAAATCAGAAGGTGTCCAACCAGATTTAATTTCTACTAATTCTCCTAACTTACGCTCTTCCCAATCTCCAGCAAATCCCGCAAATCGAAGCTCTGGTACTCGCTTATTTTCCACGATTAAACACCTCTAACGCACCCTTGATCCAGTCAGCATTTTCTTCATCATATTGTAGCGAAGAAATCATGTCATATAGGCTAGACTCTAGTTCTGCTTTTTCTATTCGAATATCTTTAATCTTTGAGCCAATTGCAGCCATATCAATAGGTTCTTCTTCTTCAAAGGTATCTACGTATCGAGGGATGTTCAAATTGAAATCATTCTCCTTGATTTCCTCGAAAGTTGCAACGTGGGCATATTTCTCGACATCTTCTCGTTTCTTATACGTTTCGACAATCTTATCAATGTTTTCTTTAGAAAGTTTATTTTGGTTCTTTCCTTTAATAAACTCCTTACTTGCATCAATAAATAACACATCACGAGTGCTGCGGTTTTTCTTCAAGATGATGACTGTTGTTGGGATCGATGTCCCAAAGAATAAGTTTGCTGGCATGCCGATTACAGCATCAATGCTCCCATCTTCTAATAATTTCTTACGAATCACACCTTCTGCAGCTCCACGGAACAGGACCCCATGCGGTAAGACGATGGCCATTGTTCCCGAATCTTTCAAATGATAGAACCCATGTAAAAGAAAAGCAAAGTCGGCTTTTGATTTCGGCGCTAACTTTCCGTAACGATTGAAACGCGAATCATCTATGAATGTAGTATCTGCAGACCATTTTGCAGAGTATGGTGGATTCATAAGGACGGCATCAAAAGTATAAGGCTCATCTGTCGGCCAATCTTTATTCAATGTATCCCCATTGCGTAACCGCATATCTTCTTTATTAACACCATGCAAGATCAAGTTCATCTTCGCTAGATTAAAAGTTGTTGTGTTTAGTTCTTGCCCATGATATTTCACACTATCTGGATAATTAATATAGTTTCGAATATTCAACATTAAAGAACCAGATCCCATCGTTGGGTCAAATACGCTAAACAATTTTTTGTCTTCTTGACCAATCGCGGCAATACGAGCCATCATGTCAGATACTTGATGAGGGGTGTAAAATTCCCCCGCTTTCTTACCAGCCTCTGAGGCAAATTGACTAATTAAGTACTCATAGGCATCCCCAATAACATCACCATTATGTTCTATCACATTGACATCATTTAGTTTCTTCAGTACTTCAGTAATGGTAATGTTCCGTTGTGGATCATCCGACCCCAGTTTTTTCGATTTCAAATCCACATCATCAAACAGACCGTTAAATTGGTCATATTTCGTAGACAAATCGATAAATGCCTTATTCAAGTCATTCAGATGAAACGTGTTTTGTTTCGCTTGGTTGGCTAATACACTGAATAAATACTTTGGTTCAATATCATAGCCCAATGTGTCGACTAACGTTTCAATCAAGTCATTTTTTATCTCTTCATCTGCCAAGGATTCCATATACAATTGAGTTTGTTTGTCTTGTGTGTTGTATTCTTCTAACGATTCACCCGCTATTTCTACTACTTTTTCTAATAATTTATCAGATAAATATTTGTAAAAGATTAAACCTAATAAATAGTTTTTATATTCTGATGCATCCATTTTACTTCGCAAGTTGTCTGCGGCACTAAAGAGTTTTGAGTGTAATTCAGCCATGGTTGTGTTCCTCACTTTTTCTATTGTTGGTCTAATTGTTTTAATACTTCTAAAAAAAGTTTCTCTTCAAGTTCTGCTTGCTTCTTTGCCAAAGCTTGACGCTTTCTTAAACAGAAATAAGCTTTTCCAATTATCCTTTGCTTCTCAATACTTGGCAACTTGATTTCCAACTCTTTCAAAATCGCTGGAGTTAATTTTGGCACAGCACTTCCTTGCATCGAAATTGCCATTTGCCTTTTCATTGCGTACGATTCATTCAACGCATAACATAAATAGCTACGATCCAATTCATCATGTTCGATCATGAGTTTCGCAAAATTTTGATTGATGATTTTCCCTCGGTTTAAGTTACTCACTATTCCAGCTTTGGAACTAACAAAGCTGAAAACAACGTCTCCGGCATTGCTCAAATAGCTTTCTTTATGATTTGAATGTCCAGCATCAAAACTAGCTTGTGAGTCTAGAAATGAGCCATCTAAATCATTCATTAAATCCTCATATGTATAAGCAACTAATGTATGATCATTTTTAACGTTGCCTCTAGAAAGGTTTCTTCCTATCTTAACCGTTACAATATCTTCAAGTTTCATATCCCACCCTCATCGATAGAGTATTTCTTTAAAATTACTTAATCGAATTGCAATTTGAATCATATCACTCAAAAAATACCCCGTCAACAATTTATCATGTAATTTTTTCGAATTACACTAAAAAAGACCAGGATAAAATCCAGGCCTTCAAAAAAGTTATCAAAGAGCAACATCAAAAAGATTAAGTCTTTGAAGAAGAAAAGAAGTCATCTGCAAAGTTTTTAAACTATTAGGTACAGTTTAATCAACTGCACCTTTTAAAACCAACTTCGTCACACACTCCACATGGCTCGTATGCGGAAACATATCAACAGGCTGTACCTCACGCGTCACATACCCGCCATCCTCCAGCACCCGCAAATCGCGCGCCAGGGTTCCCGGGTTGCAAGACACATACACAACCCGCTTCGGCTTCATCTCAATAATCGTCCGCAGCAAAGCCTCATCGCAGCCTTTGCGCGGCGGGTCAACCACTAGCGTGTCAGCCGCAATGCCTTCCTCATACCACTTCGGAATCACGACCTCAGCTTCGCCAACTTCAAACTCAGCGTTCTCAATGCCATTCAACTCAGCATTCCGCTTCGCATCCTCAATCGCTTCCGGCACAATCTCAACGCCGTACACTTTCTTCGCCTGCTTCGCTAAAAACAGCGAAATCGTGCCGATGCCGCAGTAGGCGTCGATGACGGTCTCTTCGCCGTTCAATTCGGCGTATTCAAGCGCTTTGTCGTAGAGCACTTTCGTTTGCTCAGGGTTGACTTGGTAGAACGATCTAGCGGAGATGGCGAATTTGATGCCGCCGATTGTGTCGTAAATGTATTCTTCTCCCCAGATGACCGTTGTTTCGTCGCCGAAGATGACGTTTGTTTTTTTCGGGTTGATGTTTTGGACGATCGATTTGACGTGCGGGAATGCCGCGGTGATCTCTTCGACGATTTTCGCTTTGTGCGGGAAGTCGTTTGTCCTTGTGATGAAGACGACCATCATTTCGCCTGTGACGGCGCCGTATCTGACCATGATGTGTCTGAGCCAGCCTTTGTGGCGTTCTTCGTTGTACGCTTTGATGCCGTATTTGCCGCAGATCTCTTTAATCGCTTGAACGACGCGGTCGTTTTCCGATTGCTGGATCAGGCATTCGTTCATGTCGATGATCTCATGGCTGCGCTGCTGGTAGAAGCCTGCGATCAGGCCGCCTTCTCTTTCGCCGACAGGGACCTGCGCTTTGTTTCGGTAGTTCCACGGGTCTTCCATGCCGAGGGTCGGGTGGACGGTGATCCGGCTTAAATCGAGCTTGCCGATTCGCTCGAGCACGTCTTTGACTTGCTTCTGCTTGTAGAGAAGCTGGCCTTCGTAATTGATGTGCTGCAGCTGGCAGCCGCCGCACTGCTTGTAGATCGGGCACGGCGCGTCCGTGCGAAAGCGGCTTTCTTCTTTCAAGTCGATGAGGCGGCCGAAGGCGAAGCCTTTTTTGACCCGGGTCACTTTAATCTGCGCCTTTTCGTCAGGCAGCGCGTTCGGCACGAAAATCGGGAAGCCGTCGACTTTGGCGACGCCGGCTCCTTCGTGTGTTAAATCTTCAAATACGACATTGTAATATTCATTTTTTTGAACGGGGGCTTTTTGTTTCATCTTTTTCACCTGCTATAAGAAAAACTTGGCCAGCTCTTTAGACCAAGTTCAATCATCCAATTTTCTCGCTTTTTCTTTTGACATGACGACGTCGATATGGCGGTAGAGGTTTTCGAATTCGCCCGGCAGTTCGCCGCCGTATTCGCCGTCAAGGTTTAGGAGCATTTTGTCTTTGACCGTCACTTTGACGCGGTTCGCTTTCGTATAGATGATATGCTCGTCATTGATATGTTCGCCGCGGAGGGCAAGTCCGACAAGTCTGATGAATTCGGCGAGGTTTGCCCGCTTTAAAATGACGAGGTCAAACATGCCGTCATTCAAGCTTGAGTCGGGGGCGAGCTTCTCAAAGCCGCCGACGGAGTTCGTCAGCATGACGAGAAACAGCATCACTTCTCCTTCAAACAGCTTGCCGTCGTATTCGATTTCGACCTCGGTCGGCCGCAGTGAAGGAAGGAGCATTTCCATTCCTTTCAAATAATAGGCAAGATGGCCGAGCATCGTCTTCAATTTGCTTGGTACGTCATATGTCAGTTCTGTAAGGCGTCCGCCGCCGGCGATATTGATGAAATATTGGCCGTTGACGCGGCCGATGTCAATCGGACGGGCTTCTCCCTCTAGTATTGTGTCAACCGCCTTTAAAATATCCTCGCGCGGAATGCCGAGCGCTCTCGCAAAGTCATTCGTCGTTCCGACCGGAATGACTCCGAGCTTGGGGCGGTGTTCCAACGGCGCCAGTCCGTTGATGACTTCATTTAATGTGCCGTCTCCTCCGGCCGCAACAATCAAGTCAAATTCCCGCTCAGCGGCGTGTCTGGCGGCCTGTACGGCATCCCCTTCCCCTGTTGTCGCATGGCATGACGTTTCATAGCCTGCCTGCTCGAACTTCTGCAGAACTTGGGCAAGGTTTTTTTTGAAGATTTCTCGTCCGGAAGTCGGATTGTATATGATTCGTGCACGTTTCATGTTTTCATCATCCTATTAGAGTATCCGTATCATTTCTTTACCAACAACCTTTAATTATACTAGTTGTTGAAAAAATCGCAACAAAATGGGTATCATCATTTGTTTAATTTTAGATAAAATATCCTAATTAATGGTAAAAAAGACTTTAGGATCTAATTGATGTAAAATAATTAATATTAAGAAAAAAGGAGATGTTGCTGTGAAAAAGCCCGTTTATTTTAACCATGACGGAGGCGTCGATGATCTCGTCTCTTTATTTCTGCTATTGCAGATGGAAAATGTCAAATTGATCGGAACATCCGTCATACCGGCGGATTGCTATTTGGAGCCTGCTCTCAGTGCCAGTCGAAAAATCATTGACCGCTTCGGTTCGTACCAGGTCGAGACTGCGGCATCCGATTCGAGAGGGGTGCACCCGTTCCCGAAGGAGTGGCGCATGCACGCCTTTTATGTCGACGCTCTGCCGATTTTAAATGAAAAAGGCGAAGTCCGGACTCCGGTGTCAGAACTGCCCGCCCACCTTCATCTGATTGAATGCGTGAGGCAGAGCCCCGAACCGGTGACACTGCTGTTTACCGGCCCGCTGACAGACTTGGCGAGGGCCCTTGAGGAAGAGCCGGCGATCATAAAGCACATTGCAAAGCTTGTCTGGATGGGCGGCACCTTCCTTGAGAAAGGAAATGTGGAAGAGCCTGAGCACGACGGGACGGCGGAATGGAACGCTTTTTGGGACCCTTACAGCGTGAAGACGGTATTCGAGAGCGACATTCAGATCGAAATGGTCGCGCTTGAAAGCACGAACCAGGTGCCTTTGACAAACGAAATCCGCTCCCATTGGGCGAGCCTCAGAAAGCATATCGGGATCGACTTTATCGGCCAATGCTATGCGATGTGTCCGCCGCTTGTCCATAACGAAACGAATTCGACATACTACCTTTGGGATGTGCTGACGACGCTGACGCTCGGCACAGTCGATATGACACGCTCGCGCAGCATCAAGGCGGTTGTCCATACACAAAGCCCGCGCCAAGGAACGACAGAAGAGCATCCTGACGGCAGAATGGTCAAAGTCGTTGATCAAGTCGACAGGGATCAATTTTTTGCGTATTTTGAAGAGTTGATGAAAAGAGCCGACCGCATTCCATCTTTATAAAAGGAGACTTTCCATGATTAAAAAAGGGACAAACATTTACATCAGGCCGCTCACGGCTGAAGACGCCGAGGCATGCCTCGAATTGCAGAACGCAAACCGCCCGTTCTTTGAACAGTTTTCAATGGAGCGGAACGAGGAGTTTTATACAATCGAAGGACAAAAGAAGAGGCTTCAAAGATTATATGAAAATATGGAGAACGATGAAGATTATTATTTTGGCATCTTTGATCCGGCAAACGATGCGCTGATCGGAACGATCAACCTTTTCCAAGTGCTGCGCGGTTCCTTGCAAAGCGCCTTCATCGGCTATTTTTTGGATCAGAAGCACAACGGCAAAGGCTACACGACCGAAGCCGTCAAGCTGATGGTCGAGTTCGCCTTTCACGATCTCAAGCTCCATCGCATCGAAGCCGGCGTCATGCCCCGTAATATTGCCTCGATCCGGGTGCTGGAGAAGGCGGGTTTTCACAAAGAAGGCATCGCCCGGAAAAACGTCAAGATCAACGGAAAATGGGAAGATCATCAGCTGCTGGCTGTGATCAATCCGCATGATTAGCCGCTTCTTCGCCGGCTGGAGAACGCAGCATTAAAAAAGCTTGTCGATGAAGATCACTTCAACCTTTATCGACAAGCTCAAAACATGCTTTCATCTGCTCTTTGTCTCTTTCATGATGCTGAAAATCACTAGGGTGATAACACCTGCACATACAATATAAAATAAAACATCAGTCACAGGGTTTCTTATATTTTTTAAGAGAAATATGACTCCGATCAACACGATCGGTATGATCCAGGTGAGCCGCTTTACGATTTTGGGGCTTGGTTCGCTGTTTCCTTTCGATTCCATTCAATGCCTCCTCATCAGGTTGCCTTTTCTAACAAAGCATAACACAGGATATTTTTGTTAAACACCGACGATCGTCTCTTCAAAGAAAAAACCCCTTAGAATGGACCATTTCCTGTGTCCATTCCAAGGGGTTGATGTTATACCATCTTACTCTTCTTCCATACCCGGTTTTTTCCGGCGGAATTTCGCCAGTACTTCGTATACGATCGGTACGATCAGAAGGGTGAGGAGCGTTGAACTGATCAGACCGCCGATAACGGTGACGCCGAGCCCTTTTGAAATGACCTGGCTGCCGCCTTCAAATCCGAGCGCCAATGGAATCAGGGCGCCGATTGTGGCGATGGCCGTCATCAGGATCGGACGGAGCCTTGTAGAGCCGGCTTCCAGGAGTGCTTCTCTCGTTGAGAGCCCTTCCGCTTCCTTATGGATGACGCGGTCGATTAGGACAATCGCGTTTGTGACGACGATACCGATCAGCATCAGCATTCCGATCATTGCGTTCAAGCTGATTGTTTCTCCTGATACGTAAAGTCCCACCAAGGCGCCGATGACGGTAAACGGCAGCGAGAACAGGATCGCAAATGGCGCCAGTGCTCCGCCGAATGTAATCACAAGCACGAGGTAGACGATCGCAACCGCCGCAAGCATTGCGAGTCCGAGTTTTGTAAAGGAATCTTCGATATCAGCGGATACGCCGCCGGTATCGATTGTGACGTTGTCAGGCAGGTCGATCTTGTCGATGTTTTTCTGTACGTCGACTGATACGGCCGTGACGTTGTCTGATGTGACTTCCGCCGTGACATCGGCATAGATTTTGCCGTCCCGTTTCGAAATTGTGTCGGATGTCGTGCCTTCCTTCACTTTCGCGACATCGCCGATTTTCACTTCCTGGCCGGTCGGAGTTGTGATTTTTTTGTCTTCTAAATCTTTGACGCTTTTATATGTTTCTTCTTCTGTTTTAATCGTAACATCAAGATCTTTCCCGTCTTTTTTCACGGTTGTAAGCGGCGCCTGCGATGTTTCTTTCATGAGCGCCTGAGAAATCTGTGATGCCGTTAACCCGAGTTTGCTTAATTTCTCCTGGTCAGCGACAAATGTATATTCGTCATATGTGCTGGACAGGCCTGAGCTTACGTTTTTCAGGTCTTTTTGGTCTTTCATTATCTTTTCGATCTCTTTTACAGTGCCTTTAATCTCTTTTTCAGAATCCCCGTACACATAATACGTTAACTCATTGTTGTTGCCTGAGGAGCTGAAATCCTGAGTTTTCCATTCTCCGCGTTTGGATTGCTTCTGAATGTCTTTTAAGACGCTGTCCTTTTCTTGATCAAAATCAGGCGTGTCTTCCTCATATTTGATATAGAACAACGCGCCGTTTGAACTTCCGCCCATCAGCGGATTTCCCGCTCCTAACGTATACTGAACCGTATCGACGTGTTTGCGGTCCAATAGGATTTCTTCAGCTTTTTGCGCTTCCTTTTCCGCTTCTTTTTTCGTTTCTCCCGGTTCAGGGGTGTACGTGATCTGCACCATTTTTTCTTTTGTGGCAGGCAAGTAGCTCGCTCCGATCAGCGGCACGAGGAACAAGCTTCCGACCAGCATCAGAACCGCGATGATCGATGTGATCCATTTATGGCTGAGCGACCAATTCAACACTTTTTTGTAGAAGTTGGCCAGTACCCCAGGCTTGTGTTCTTTCGCCTTTACCGGCGCGCCTGTCAATGATTTTTTGAAGAGGGTGTGCGCAAGCATCGGCACGAGCGTGATCGCGATCAAGAGGGATGCAGCGAGCGCGAATACAATCGTTAAAGCAAACGGCATGAACAATTCGCCGATTTGACCGCCGACAAGTGCGAGCGGCAGGAATACCGCGATTGTCACGATCGTTGATGACATGATCGGCATGAACATTTCCTTCGTCGCTTCGCGCACGAGCGCTTTTCCGCGCAGCGGCTCATCTTTCAGCCTCATGCGGCGGTAAATGTTTTCGATGACGACGATCGAGTCGTCGACAACCCGTCCGATGGCGACTGTCATGGCGCCGAGCGTCATGATATTCAGCGTGATATCAAGCTGGTTCAGGACGAGCAGTGCGATTAACAATGACAATGGAATCGAAATGACCGAGATTAATGTTGATTTAATATCCCTTAGGAATAAGAGAATGATCACAACCGCAAAGATCGCTCCGAAAATCGCTTTGCTCAGCATCGTCTCGACCGACTCGGTGATCGGTTCGGCCTGATCGTATGTCGAGCTGTATTTGAAGCCTTTGTGGTCTTTTTTGAATTGTTCGAGTTCAGCTTTTACGTTGTCGGCTACCTCGACGGTATTGGCGTCGTTTGCTTTAATGACGCTGATGCCGATGCTGTCTTTGCCATTGGTTCGTGAAATGGATTCGGCTTTTTTGACATCTTTAATCGTTGCGATGTCAGACAGCTTAACCGTCGGGACTCCCGCGCTTTGCTGAGCTTGTCCGGCGCTCTGTGCCCCGGCTTGAGCCTGCGCCCCCTGGGCCGCCTGCGCACTTTGCGCTCCGGCTTGCGCGCTTGCGCCTCCGGCAGACGCCGCTGGAATTCTCATATTTTTCAAGTCTTTAATTGTGTCGATATCGCCGCTGACGACGACCGATTTTTCTTCTTTGCCGAATGTGTACAACCCAAGCGGAGTCGTCACATCAGATCCTTGAATCACTTGCTTGACTGTATCCTCGTCAAGCCCGTATTGCTTCAATTTGTCTTTTTTAAATGAAAATTCGACTTCTTCAACCTGCTGACCGGAAAGCTGAACGGAAGCTACGCCTTCAAGGCCTTCAAGCTTCGTCAGGAGGCTGTCTTCCACTTTTTTCGTCAAGCTTTGAAGATCGTCTTTATCACTGGACACGCTGAGCGCGAGAATCGGGAAGGAATTCATGCTGTAGCGCGAAATGCTCGGCTCTTTCGCATTGTCCGGCAGATCGAGATTCGCCAATGCTTCAGCGGCTTCCGTCTTCGCTTTGTCCATATCCTTTTCATAATCGTATTCAATCATCACCGATGATGCGTTTTCATACGATGTGGACGTCACAACGCTGACGCCGTCCAGATTTTGCACGGCTTGTTCAACCGGCTTTGTGACTTCATCAGCTACCTGGCTCGGAGTGGCTCCGGGATATGTCGTGCTGATGGTCAAATAAGGCATGTTCACATCAGGAATCGATTCCTGCTTCATATTTAAACCCGCATAAATGCCGGCAACCGTAACAATAATCGTCATCAGCCACACAGCGAACTTGTTCTTTAGTACAAAATTAATGATAGAATTCATTACGACCTCCATTGTGTATCATTTTCAGAATACAGATTGACTGACTGGTCATTCTATACAATAATAAACTTCAAAAGTAAACAGCGTCAACTTATATATGTTAAAATTTATTCAATTTTAAAGAAGTGTTAAAGGGGTACATTCATGACAGAAAAAGAAGAAAAAATCATTAAAGCAGGCCTGCACCTGTTCGCGAAAAACGGTTTTGCTTCCACAACGATTCAAGACATCGCCAATGAATGCAACATCTCAAAAGGGGCTTTCTACCTGCATTTCAAGTCGAAAGAAGCTCTTTTGCTCGCAATCATTAAGTATTATATCGATCGAATGATGGAAAATATGAAGATCATTCAGCAGAAGAATTTCCCTCCTAAGGAAACGTTCAAGGAGCAGATTGCTTATCAATTCAGCGAGAGCAAGGAGCACCGCGATTTTATTCTCGTGATGATCAGCGAACACAGCATACCGGAAAACAGCAAGATCGAAGAATATTTTAAAAATGTCAGCCAAAAATTCCACGAGACGTATCAAAACGCGCTGTCAGCCGCCTACGGTGACATTGTGAAGCCTTATCTGTCAGACTTGTCCGTGATCGTTCAAGGCATCGTGCAGTCTTATCAAAATTTGTTTATCTTTAATGAACTGGATATCGATTTTTACGAACTTGCGGATTTTATTATGAGAAGAATCGATGACATGATTGATGGCATGGTTCAAAACGGGGAGCAGCCGATCTTGGCCGGCCGGACGTACAGCTATTACCGGAACGCCGGCAATACGGCCGATAAACATACGATTTTGCGGGAGCTTGAAGATGCCAAACGTCAGCCGGAGCTTTCGGAAGACATTCTCATTACACTGGATGTGATCGAGGAAGAGCTGAGAAAGGATTCGCCCCGCGCACCCGTGCTCCAAGGCATGCTGACAAACTTGCAGCATCAGGACAATGTTCAGCATCTATATGGAATGATCACCCGTTTCCTTCATTCATAAAGCAGCCTTATGGCTGTTTTTATATTCCCTTACAATAAGACGATCTGACCATGTATTTTTTGAAAGCAGCATGTATAATAAGATCGCTTAAGACAATCTATATGTTTCAGGGGGTTTTACCTTAGTGAAAAAAAACATCGTTTGTTCAATCTTCGCGCTGCTCCTTGCTTTTGCCGTTTCGCAGCCGAGCTATGCACACACCGTTTCTCCGGTGAACCCGAATGCCCAGCCGACGACGAAAGCGGTGATGAACTGGCTCGCCCACCTGCCCAATCGGACGGAAAGCCGGGTGATGTCCGGGGCGTTCGGAGGATACAGCCTCGACACATTTTCAACGGCTGAAGCCGACCGGATCAAACAGGCAACAGGACAGCTGCCGGCCATATACGGCTGCGATTATGCAAGAGGATGGCTGGAGCCGGAAAAGATCGCCGATACGATTGACTACAGCTGCAACCGTGATTTGATCGCATACTGGAAAAGCGGAGGCATTCCGCAAATCAGCATGCACCTCGCAAACCCCGCGTTTACTTCGGGTCATTATAAAACTCAGATTTCAAACAGCCAGTATGAGAGAATTTTAGATTCTTCCACTCCTGAAGGAAAGCGGCTTGAGGCGATGCTGAGCAAAATCGCGGACGGCCTCCAGGAGCTTGAAAATGAAGGCGTGCCCGTTCTATTCAGACCCCTTCACGAAATGAACGGCGAATGGTTCTGGTGGGGGCTGACGCAATATAATCAAAAAGACAGCGAAAGAATCTCCTTGTACAAACAGCTCTATGTGAAAATCTATGACTATATGACAAAAACAAGAGGCCTGGATCATCTCTTGTGGGTGTATGCGCCGGACGCCAACAGAGACTTTAAAACGGACTTTTATCCGGGCGCATCATATGTGGACATTGTCGGGCTTGACGCTTATTTTGATGACCCGTACGCCATTGATGGCTACGAAGAGCTCACATCGCTGAACAAGCCGTTTGCCTTTACAGAAGTCGGACCGCAGACGACAAACGGCGGGCTGGATTACGCGCGGTTTATCCATGCCATCAAAGAAAAATACCCGAAAACGACGTACTTCCTGGCGTGGAACGATGAGTGGAGCCCGGCTGTGAATAAGGGAGCGGACACCCTCTATCTTCATCCATGGACGCTGAATAAAGGAGAGATATGGGACGGCGATTCTTTGACGCCTGTCGTGGAATAATGAAAAAACCTTGGAGAGTCATTCTCCAAGGTTTTTTTGAAACAGCTTGTTCTGTCCTTTTGAGGCTGATCCTGTTATTTAATATCCATGGCTTTCATTATTCTCATTTCTCTTTCCCGCTTTTTTTTCAAAGCTTCTCTGCCTTTAATCCATTCTCCCAACAATAAAGCCAATCCGCCGATAAGAGGAAGAAAGAATGATGCGAAAGATTTTCCTTCATAAATGGATAATGCCACGAGAAAAACGATATAAGCTGTAGGCAGTATAGCTCCCCAAAAGGTATGATTTCTGGTCGATAAAAAATATTGAATCCCTAGTATTGTAAAGCCAATGAGTAGTATATAAATAGGATTCATTTATGAACACCCCGCTCTTTTTTGTATTTCTCAATGATTAGCTTTGCATTTTCCAGACTAATCTGATCATCGATAGCTAACTGTTTTATAAAGTTAACAAAAGTCTCATTTTCTAACTCGTCAATTAGTTGAATTTTTTGAATTAATCGATCCAATCTAACCCTGACTGTTGGATAAGATACTTGATAACTCTTTGCAATTTCTTTTAAAGATCCAGATTTCAGCATAAAGTTTTTAATAAATTCTACATCTTCTTCTTCTAAAGCTAAGATCCACTCGGGTACATCCTTTCTTTCCATAGACAGCCCCTCTTATTAACAAATTTAAAAACAAAATTCAAATAAATGATAATATATTATTAAATAAAATTCAAATAAATTTTAATATTATTGAACAGAAAGAAGTTTTTTCATTTGTATTTTCATACAAATAAAAAAGGTCCTCAACATGAGGACCTCCATTTAATTAGGCATAGTCTGTTTTTTATCGTTTATTGATTTCTTCAAGAAGAAGCTTGTTGACCATCGGCGGGTTCGCTTGTCCTTTTGAGGCTTTCATGATTTGGCCGACAAGGAAGCCGATCGCGCGGTCTTTTCCGTTTTTAAAGTCTTCGATTGATTGCGGATTGTTGTCGAGCGCTTCTGTGACAAGCTTTCTGAGCGTCGCTTCGTCAGAGATTTGCACAAGGCCTTTTTCTTTGACGATTTTTTCTGCGTCTCCGCCTTTTTCAATCAATTCTTTGAAGACCTTTTTCGCGATTTTCGATGAAATCGTTCCTTTTTCGATCAGCTTGACCAATCCGGCAAGGCCTTCAGGTGTGAGTTCGACATCCGCAAGCTCTTTTTGCTGGGCGTTCAAGTAAGCCGATACTTCACCCATCAGCCAGTTCGACGCCAGCTTCGCGTCTGCGCCTTTTTCAACGGCCGCTTCGAAGAAGTCGGACATTTCTTTTGTCAAAGTCAGCACTTTCGCGTCATAGGCAGGGAGGCCAAGCTCTTCGATGTAGCGCTTGCGGCGCTCGTCCGGAAGCTCAGGAATGCTGTCTTTCACGCGTTGCTTCCACTCGTCGTCTATGTAAAGCTCGACAAGATCAGGCTCAGGGAAGTAGCGGTAGTCGTCAGATCCCTCTTTGACCCTCATCAAAATCGTCGTTTTGGACGCTTCATCATAGCGGCGCGTCTCCTGCTGAATGACACCGCCTGACAAAAGAACCTGCGCCTGGCGTTTTTCTTCGTGCTCAAGGCCTTTTTGAACAAAGGCGAATGAGTTCAGGTTTTTCAGCTCTGTCTTTGTACCGAACTCCTCTTGTCCGATCGGACGGAGCGAGATGTTGGCGTCGCAGCGGAGCGACCCCTCTTCCATCTTACAATCGGACACGCCTGTATACTGAATGATTGATTTCAGTTTTTCAAGGTAGGCGTAAGCTTCTTCAGGCGTTCTGATATCGGGCTCGGAGACGATTTCAACGAGCGGTGTTCCCTGGCGGTTATAGTCGACAAGGGAGTAGCCGTCGCCTGTATGCGTCAGTTTTCCCGCATCCTCTTCCAAATGAAGGCGGGTAATGCCGATGCGCTTCGTTTTTCCGCCGACTTCGATTTCGATCCAGCCGTTTTCGCCGATCGGTTTATCAAATTGTGAAATTTGATAAGCTTTCGGGTTGTCGGGGTAGAAATAGTTTTTCCGGTCGAATTTCGTATCTGTCGCAATTTCGCAGTTGAGCGCCATTGCGGCTTTCATCGCGAAATTGACGGCTTCTTTGTTCAACACAGGCAGTACACCTGGATAGCCTAAGTCGATAACGCTTGTCTGCGTGTTGGCCGCCGCGCCGAATGGCGTTGGAGAACTGGAGAAAATTTTCGATTTTGTTTTGAGCTCCACGTGGACTTCAAGTCCGATTACCGTTTCAAAGTTCATGTTTTTTCACCCCTTACAGTTCAGGTTTTGCTTTATGGTGGTCTGTCGCCTGTTCGAATGCGTGGGCGACGCGGTATACTGTGCTTTCGTCAAAGTGTTTGCCGATGATTTGCAGGCCGAGCGGCAAGCCGTTCGCAAATCCGCACGGTACGCTGATTCCCGGAACGCCCGCAAGGTTGACAGGAATCGTCAGGATGTCGTTGGCGTACATGGTCAGCGGATCGCTCGTTTTTTCGCCGATTTTAAATGCCGGCGTCGGCGTTGTCGGTCCGATGATGACGTCATAGTTTGCAAATACGTCTTCAAAGTCCTTTTTGATCAGCGTTCTGACTTTCTGCGCTTTTTTATAGTATGCGTCGTAATAGCCGGAGCTCAGAGCAAACGTACCGAGCATGATGCGGCGTTTGACTTCGTTTCCGAATCCTTCGGAACGCGTCTGTTTGTACAGGTCGATCAGGTTGTCGGCATTGTCCGTGCGGTAGCCGTAGCGGATGCCGTCGAAGCGCGCCAAGTTTGCCGACGCTTCAGATGAAGAAAGCAGGTAGTAAGTCGCCAGCGCGTATTTGCTGTGCGGAAGCGATACCTCTTCCCATGTCGCGCCAAGGCTTTCGAGCACTTTCAGCGCTTCAAGCACGGACTGCTTCGCTTCTTCGCTTACCCCTTCGCCGAGATATTCTTTCGGAACGGCGATTTTTAAGCCTTTAATATCGCCTGTCAGCGCAGACAGGTAGTCAGGCACGTCCACATTGGCGCTCGTTGAATCCATTTTGTCAACGCCTGAAATCGCCTGCAGAAGGTAGGCGTTGTCTTCGACAGATCTTGTGATCGGGCCGATTTGATCCAATGAAGATGCAAATGCGACAAGGCCGTATCTGGAAACGCGTCCGTATGTAGGCTTTAAGCCGACGACGCCGCAGAAAGATGCCGGCTGGCGAATCGATCCGCCCGTGTCAGATCCAAGTGAAAACGGCACTTCCCCGGCCGCAACCGCAGCCGCTGAGCCTCCGCTTGATCCGCCAGGAACAGTTTCGAGGTTCCACGGGTTTTTTGTCTTTTTAAAGCCTGAGTTCTCTGTGGAAGAGCCCATCGCGAATTCATCCATATTCAGCTTTCCGATGGTAACCGCTTCAGCTTCATGAAGACGCTCAACAACGGTTGCATCATAGATCGGATCAAAATTCTCGAGAATTTTGCTTGCGCACGTTGTCCGCAGATCTTTTGTTACGATATTGTCCTTAATGCCGATCGGCATCCCGAAAAGAAGACCGTGCTCATCCCGGGTATCAAGCGCTTCGTCCAATTCTTTGGCATATGCGCGGGCTTTTTCTTCATCAAGCTGCAAAAAGGCTTGTACCTTTCCGTCAACTTCGTGAATCCGTTTGTAAGATTCATCGACTAAATCTGATATGCTGATCTCTTTATTATGTATGAGACGTTTTAATTCAGATATTTTATGGTCAAACAGTGACATGTTTTCTCGCTCCCTCCTTTATTAGTCCAAGATTGACGGCACGCGGATGTAGCCGTCTTTATGATCAGGCGCATTTTTGACGACGTCTTCAACCGGAAGCCCTTTATCAGGTACATCTTCCCTCATGATATTCTTCATTTGCAATACGTGCGTTGTTGGTTTAACATTCTCTGTATCGACTTCGTTCAGCTCTTCTGCAAATGAAATAATGCTGTCAAGCTGTTCGGTAAACATCGCCGCTTCCTCGTCCGTAATCGCCAGTCTGGCAAGATGGGCGACATGCTTTACTTCTTCTATAGAAATACGCGACATACTAAAAACACCTCCAAGGTTATTCTCGCTTAGTCATATAATACTGATCATATCAAATTTTAGCCTTCTAAATCAACAAAACCGCGATCTTCGCCCCATTTGGCGCCTTTTATTTCATTGTACATGAAAAATTCAGTAAAACGGCACGTACTAATATTCAGAATATTTTTACTTTGTATATCATTTGTAAACGCTTTCATCATGATGCTCATCAAAACCATCACGCCCTTTTTCAATAAAATCGGATGTTTTTCACGGTTGATTGATTGGGAATAGTTTGATAGGTTAGGTAACTAAGTACGATCTAGGCAGCGCCTTAATTCCAATACTTGATCTTTTATAGAGGAGGCCCTGCAATTTTCTTCGTACCCGCAAATCAGTATTGTTGAAAATTTTAAAGAGGTGATGCCACATTATTTTTAAAGAGGAGAGATATGAAACGTGAGTGTTGAAGTATTTATTTCGTTGGGGATTTATTTTGCCGCGATGCTCTTAATCGGCTGGTACTCCTATAGAAAGACATCCAATTTGAATGACTACATGCTTGGCGGCAGAGGTCTTGGGCCTGCTGTTACGGCTTTATCGGCCGGCGCGTCTGACATGAGCGGCTGGATGCTGATGGGACTGCCCGGAGCCATGTATGTGACAGGACTTTCAAGCGCCTGGCTTGCCGTCGGTTTAACAATCGGAGCTTATGTGAACTATTTGGTGGTCGCTCCCCGGCTGCGCACATATACAGAAGTAGCAAACGATGCGATTACAATTCCGGACTTTTTCGAAAATCGGTTTAATGATACAACAAGAATCTTGCGCCTGGCATCAGCCATCGTCATCATGGTGTTTTTCACATTGTACACGTCGGCGGGTATGGTGTCCGGAGGAAGACTGTTTGAAACGGCGTTTGGCCTCGATTATAAAATCGGTCTTTTCTTAACGGCCGCAGTCGTAATTGCCTATACGCTGTTCGGAGGATTTTTGGCCGTCAGTCTGACAGACTTCGTGCAAGGTTTGATTATGTTTATCGCTTTAGTGCTCGTGCCGATCGTTGCCTTTACTCAATTAGGCGGAATTACGCCGACTTTCAATGTGATCGAAGAAATCAATCCAAGCTTGCTCGATTTCTTCAAAGGAACGACCGTCATTAGCATTATTTCATTTCTCGCCTGGGGACTGGGCTATTTCGGTCAGCCGCATATTATCGTCCGCTTTATGGCGATTTCATCCGTAAAAGAACTGAAGCCTGCGCGCCGCATCGCGATGGGCTGGATGATCATCTCCGTAATCGGCGCTCTGCTCGTCGGACTGACCGGTGTGGCGTATGTCCATGAGACGGGTACAGCGCTTAAAGATCCGGAAACGATTTTTATCGTGTTTTCAAAGGTATTATTCCATCCGCTCATCACCGGATTTTTGCTTTCCGCTTTGCTCGCGGCGATTATGAGTACGGTGTCTTCCCAGCTGCTTGTTACATCAAGCGCCATGACGGAAGATTTTTACCGGACGTTTTTCCGGCGCAAAGCTTCGGATAAGGAACTCGTTCTTGTCGGACGTCTGAGCGTTCTGCTTGTCGCCGTCATCGCGATCCTTCTGTCTCTGACACCGAATAACACGATCCTTGATCTGGTCGGCTATGCGTGGGCCGGGTTTGGTTCTGCATTCGGACCCGCCATCCTTCTCAGCTTGTACTGGAAGCGGATGAACCAGTGGGGCGCATTGGCCGGGATGATTACAGGGGCCGTGACCGTGCTGATTTGGATTCTGACCGGCCTGCAGGAGAAGACGGGTATCTATGAAATGATCCCTGGTTTCTTCCTGAGCTTGATTGTCGTTTACGCTGTCAGCATGATCACGAACAAACCGGCAAAAGAGGCAAGAGATATGTTTGAAGAAATGGAACAGACGCATGAGGAAGAACATTCTTAAATGATCAGGTTACGAAAGCCGCCGGGCGATATCCGGCGGCTTTTTTGCTCAGACGGAATTCTTTTGATGCCACGCCGGCAATATAATGATAGGAGTATAGGCTTCTTGCAGATGAATGGTTCCAGGACATCCCCCGGCACTTCAAAAACAGTTGTCCATCCAGGGCGTCTGTGAGAAAATCATATCAATCATATAAGATATTGTCGGAAAGGAGATCATGGGCATGGATTGGCATATTGAAACTGAAACGCTGTTAAAGCTTGGAATCGCAACATTAATCGGAATGGTCATCGGTCTCGAAAGGGAGCTGAAAAACAAGCCGCTCGGCTTAAAAACGTGCATCGTGATTGCGATCAGTTCCTGTGTTCTGACAATGATCAGCATTGATGCGGCATACCATTTTCCAAGGTCGAACAGAATCATGATGGACCCTTTGCGGCTTCCCGCACAAATCATATCGGGGATCGGCTTCATCGGAGCGGGCGTGATTTTACGCAAAAGCAACGACGTCATTTCCGGCCTGACCACTTCAGCGATGATCTGGGGAGCGGCCGGCCTCGGCGTCGCCATCGGAGCGGGCTTTTATAAAGAAGCGTTTGTCAGTCTGATTTTCATTTTAATCAGCGTCGAGTTTTTGCCGTGGATCGTCGGCAAAATCGGGCCCAACCGCTTGCAGGAAAAAGAAATCCGCGTCCGCATGTCCCTGAATGACAAGGATAAACTGACGGATATCTTAAAGGAAATGAAAGCGAAAAAAATCCGGATTCATTCCGTCCGGATCGATGATATGCGCGATAATGAATTTCCGATCATGGAAACGAAAATCATGGTTCATAAGAAAAGGTATGTCACCGATGTCTATTACGATATCAAAGCGATCGACGGCGTTGTCGGAGTTAAATGTGATACGCTGTAAACGCAAGCTTGATTCAAAAGAAGCAGCCGAAAAAAAGGCTGCTTTTTCTTTTATGAATCATCAATATGAACGGTCGGTTCTTGAGGATGATGGCTTCCTCTCGCCTAGAATTGATTATCCACTCTTCTCTCCTTTTCAACTGTTCGAGTAAACAATATGAGGACAATCAAAACCTGTATATGTAAGTCCTTATCAACAAGATGGAAATTTGCTATATTCAGTCGTTTTTTGGCTGATTGATGGCTAGAAGATACCTCAAAGCAATGCCTTGTGTAAATTTTCAATGTAATTAACCGATTTTGTCAGTCATTCAATTTAATGAATTTTATTTAAGGCTGCGTCATCTGCCATCACCGTCACATCTTTATGTTTCCTTAAAATTGAAGCAGGGAACTCTTGGGAGACACGGGTGCTGTTCAGCAGCCGTGCCAAGGCTTCAGATTTTTCATTTCCAGACACGAGCAGAAGGATCCGCTTACTTTCCATTATTGTTTCAATGCCCATTGTTAATGCCTTTGTCGGTACTTCGTCCAAGGAACGAAAGAACCGGGAATTTGCCTGCCGGGTTGATTGATCCAAATCAACGATATGGGTTCTGCTTTTAAAGCTTGTCCCCGGTTCATTAAAACCGATATGACCATTCAATCCCATTCCTAATATTTGTATGTCAATTGCTTTTTCAGAAACAAGTCTGTCGTAGCTGAGGCATTCTTGTTCCAAATCTTCCGCCATCCCATTGGGGATATTGATATTCCTTCGACTAATATCCAGATGTTTGAATAATTTTTCATTCATATAATAATGGTAGCTGTTTTTATTTTCTTTAGCCAATCCAACGTACTCGTCTAAATTAAAAGCAGTAACATTCCTAAATGAAATTTCCTTTTGCCGATACTTTTTTATCAGGCATTTATATAAACCAATCGGTGTCGAACCTGTTGCAAAGCCGATAACAGGATTATTTGAATTTTGAATGAGCTCAGCCATTAGATCAGCCGATTTTCCACTCATTTCTTCATAACCTGATACATGAATAATTTTCACGTTTTTCTCCTTTCCACAAAATAAAATGTCCAAGACTGACTACTGTATTAAACTGCACTGCAAAAAGGCCAAGCATTTTCGCCACACCTTTTTCAGTAAGACAATCCATTATTCAGGCACTTCTGCCGATAACGATCATTCACTCGATTACATTTCCTTTAGAATCATATACACCGATAAGTTCAGGATCTTCAGCAACGTTTTTTAAGATGGCTATATGTGCATTCGTGACAAAGACTTGTGTACGAAAAGCAAATATTGCCGTATCGCCGACTTTTGCTTCAACTGTGTTTAATGAACCGTAATAATCAATATGATCAGGCGTCATTTCAATAGCTTGAACCTTCTTAAGATGATCTTTGTTTGTTCCAACGAGCGCCGCTTTCATATGTGAACGCGGATAGAAACCGCCGCCGAAAACATAAGCATGATGATTAGATATGTGGGACACTTCGGTTACATATACCATCGCAGGCCTTTCTGCAAGTTGTTTCGTTGCATGTATGGGTGTCGTTCCAATTAAAGCATGGCCGGGTTCGCCTTGAGTTGCACCATTTTCCTTTAACAATTTCATTGTTGCACAAGATGTTGCACTTGGCATATTCATCTCAAGCTTTTTATACCCTCTTTCCATTAAAAACGATTTTACGGTTTGCATGGATGCTACATTCGGAGTAACTGCTGGAAGGCCGTCTTGGATCAATATGCAAGGAAAGCTTGTTAAACCTGCAATTTCAAGTCCTTCTAATTGTTCAATCGATTCGATATCCTTAACGATTTGCTCAAAAGTGAACCCTCCCTCTTGACCTTTATATATATAATCCTCTTTGTTTGCGATACGCAAAAAAACTTTTTGTTTTCTTCCCATTTTCTTAGCGACTCTATTAATGTTTTGAGCATTTTCAAGGCTGAAAACCGTAACATAATCAGGATGAAGCTCCAATATTGCGGGTATCATATGAATAGGTATTTGAACAAGATGTCCGACATGCCCAATTTTGATTCCATTTTGGCTGAGTGTGATTGCTTCCCACGGGTCTACAGCAACCGCTTTGCCGATTCCGCTTTCGGCTATAGCTTGTGCCACCAACGGATTACGACCAAATTGCTTTGTCATAAAAAACAGTTCAATATCCTGTTTTCTGGCTTTTTCACTTAACACTTTTGCATTTTTTTTGACGGTGTCCAAGTCTAATACATAAGTGTTAGGTGAAATGATTCCCTGCTGATGAAAACTCAATGCAGCCTCTATTAATTTTTTGTTATATTTTAATGTAGATTCCAAAAACATCAGTATGTCTCCTCTTTTCCTTTTTGCATTAAATGAAGGAATGAACTGCCGTTTTCAGTATTGCGAAGCCCTAGATAATCAGCAGAAGTTGCAGCAATGTCGGATAGCGTTTTTCTTTCCCCGATGTGAACAGGCGATAATTTTTTGTGATAAGCCAGCAAATATGTTTTTTCCCGTGTGTGTTGGTTGTGGCCGATCGTGGGATCATTCCCGTGATCTGCACTAATCATCAGCAGATCCTGATCTGTCATTTTCCGGAGAATTTCCGGCAAATATCGATCTACCATTTCAATCCGATTCGCATAACGGACGGGATTCTGTGCATGTCCGGCCAAATCGGTTTCTTGTACTGTGGCAGCAATCAAGCCTTTTTTGACGCGGTCCATCTCCTGAATAATATCCTTCATGACTTGTTCTGTATCTACACCTGGAAATCTATTTGCACCTTCACAATAAATGATGTCCTGCATTTTTCCGATAAGAGAGACTTCCATTCCCCTATTTCTCGCCAATGTCGGCAACTGATTTTCGGGAGAGATACCAAATCCTAAGTGACGAACTTGATATCCTTGCTTGTATACGTTAGATTTAGGCGAATTCACCCCTATTAATCCGTCTTCTCTTCTTTCAACCGATCTCTGCAAGTGTTCAGGTGTTACGTTTTCTCCTCCAAGAACAATCACGCGATTTACTTTAACATGATGACGGACGCATCTTCCTATTTTCAATACTTCATCAAACGGAATATAATCCAGCGGAGCGCTTACATTATAAATTTGCCCGTAATCTGTTTCGATATTATCAGCCACGACCACTAAATCGTTTACCAATAGATACGGCAAATCTGAATTCGGTATGTTAACTTTATAACCTTGATCTTCCAAAGCGAGTTTAACATGATTGAGATGTTCCGCAAAAGGAGCTAAATATGTCTTTTTAGGCTTTGTTCCCATGATTTCATTATGTCCTTCAAAACTGTCCGCTCCTTGATGCATCAGGTTTAAAACACCATAGCTGGCAATATGATCTGTTTTTTTCAATTTAGGATGGTGCAATATTTTATTAATACCCAATTTTTCGAGATTCGGAATGTTTAAAGAGGGCACCGTATCAAGTATGTGATAGAAAGTATTGGCGCCAACATCTGAAGGATGATAATCGCTTGCATCTTCCATATAACCGACACCTAAGCTGTCTAATATTATGATAATGACTCTTTTATTCATTTATATCATCGCCTTTTGAAGAATTTACGCTGAGATCTTCTGTTGCTCGATGAACGGATGTGTTTAGAATTCTTAAAATGGTCTCAGGACCGCTTCTTAATGGATTAATGCGGATCATTTTTTTTGCCAGTGATGGATCCGCAGATAAAAAAGTGCCAGACACTCTATAAAACATTGGTGCAAACTCGTATTTTGATTCAGCACCTATCGGATGGGGTGCTGCTCCCAATTCATTAGCATGATGAAGCACTTTTTCTGCAATTGGTTTAACAAACTCTACAAGTAAGACTTTTGATTGTGCATTTGCCAAATAAGCCTTTTTAACACCCTTAATGGCTCCATTATTAAGCGAGTGAACTAACTGATCATTGACACTTGCTTGTATTGCCAGCATAACCGGAGCATATATCAGACCCCTTAAAGCTTCTAAAGCTTCATAACCTTGAACTTGGCTTCCGCCTGAATAGTTTATTTTTTCTATTTTTTCTATTAAATTTTTTCTTCCTAAAATGACTCCAATACCTTCCGGACCTAATAGCTTGAACAATGAAAAGGTGGACAAATCGGCTTTGAGTTGCGCTCCAATCTTTTCTGCTTTCATCGCAGCATAGTTGTCATCCGTAATAATAACTAGATCAGAATAAATGGAACGTATTTTTTTTATCGTTTCAGCCAAATCATAATGGTCATCTATTTTTTGCCTCGTATGCTGAATCAATACACCTTTTAACTTCGGGTGTTTGAGGATGGCTTCTTTTATTTGTTCAGAATCGTGAAAATCCGCGTATATTGGCAAGATCCCCATCGACTCTAACGTTGTTTTACTTGTTGGATATATCGGTGCATCATGGACAAGGATCTCGTCACCCGGCTTTAAAAAGCTCATAAAACCAAACCTCAATGCCCCTGTTCCTGCACCACGAACTAACATTGCTTTCTCTGTGCCAAAGAAATCAGCTAGTGTCTCTTCTATTTTTTTTGTGAACCGCGGTTTATTGATTCCTTTTACAACGCCTAAATCGCCAAGTGAAAGCAATTCTTCTCCTCGAAAATGTCTTGTCATGACATCAACCAATTTAAATTGTCTATGCATGGCTTCTTCAATTGATAGGCTATCTAGAGGATAAGTATCCATGCTCATTCACTCTCCCCTTTCATAAAAGCGCGAGGATTTTTAATCAACATCTTATCAATTGATTCACCAGTTATTCCATAGGTTTGCAAGAGAGGGATAAACGTGTCTATCAAATATGAATAGCCCACCCCGCCTTTATATACAAGATGTGATTTTCTTGTGATATCCATGGACAACAGAACCTTGTCTATATACCCTTTATCCTGTATTTTTTTCAATATTTCGGCCCGAACACGATCAGGCATATAATTTTCTTTACCTATTGTATCGAATTCTACATATACACCTTCTCTCAGCATTTTCAATATATAATCGGCATCCCCAGATAAATCAACATGCCCTATCACCACTCGGTTTAAATCAACTTCATGTTTTTTAAAAAATTCTACTTGTTCATGTCCTAATGTTCCTATGGAAGTATGGGTTGATATTGGTTTTTTTGTTTGCTTATGTGCCACAACAACCGCTTCAAAAACTTTTTGTTCGGTTTCCGTCCATTTATTGTAACTTGTTCCAATTTCACCGATGACCTCGGCATTGGCATCTGTTCCTCTAATTCCTTCAACAATCTCCATAATCATTCTTTCTGCCAGCTTTTCTTTCGATTCACGAAACACATGGATCGGGTAAAAAGAATCTTGATAGAAACCAGTTGAAAAGACAATATTAATGCCTGTTTCTTTTGCAACTTTTTGGACGTATGTAATATTTCTCCCCATTCCAATATTCGTAACATCAACAATATTCCGTACGCCCTTTTCGTATAAACTTTTAAATTCTCTGACGGTTTCAGGAAATACATCCAACTTACAATCCTCATTGTTTTTTACTTTGGAAAGGTCTATCGTTGTATGTTCATGCATATAGGTCATTCCGTCTTTCAACATTCGGAAACTTCCCCTCTTTCGATGATTTAGCCAACCTGCCATAAACCGACTGCATAGAGAAGATTAGCG
This sequence comes from Bacillus licheniformis DSM 13 = ATCC 14580, assembly GCF_000011645.1. GTDB lineage: Bacteria > Bacillota > Bacilli > Bacillales > Bacillaceae > Bacillus > Bacillus licheniformis. The sequence goes on along the minus strand of NC_006270.3, from coordinate 726,965 downwards.
ACAATCCCCAACAATATAACTGCAATTGGGCCGACAGCCAATTCAACAAGCGGTTTTGATGCTATTCGGTTTATTAAATAAAATCCAATAACCCAGAAGAAGCCAATGCCAGGAGCAATTTTTTCCCCTGCCATCGCACTGCCAATTAATATAGCCATTCCTAGAACATCTGACAGCGAAGTGCGGATATGCTCTCCCATCTCCCTTACACCAGGCAGTTTGTCCATGCTTTTTGATACTGCGGATAATGATATGACCTCTAAATACATGACTAAAAAGCCCAACAGAAATGCTAAAATCGGTATATCCCTGAAAATAAGACCCACTGCAAATACCAGTGTGGTACCAGCTAAACCATAAACCCCCGTTACGATTGCAGTTGAAAAAACTAAAGGGATGAAACCAATTCCACGTGCAAATGTAGCGATTGCCGCCTCTGTGTAAAGCTCTTTATTAATCAATGCTTGAGGCATTGCATCCACTGCTAAAATCAGCATAGATGATGTTAAAGAAACAAGCCCTCCCATAAGAGCTAATAACCAGCGGTTTTTCTTAATTCGATTTACACGCTCATTAAATATATTCACTAAATTTGCATTAGTAGATTCATCTCCTCCTCTAATTCTCGCTGCATAATAAATCATCATTAACATTCCTGCTAATAAAGCCATCCCTTCAGGACTGAGCGAAATTTCATATCCCGCCGCTTGAAATGTTCCAAACTTTTCGAATAAGAGAAAAGAAGCTAAAGTTACAATTGCAGTGACGGCGACTTTTTTTAAACCGTGCTGATATCCGACCGCTACAGCTGGAAATACTGTAAATGCGATAATAATAGGCTGGCCAATAAGACTTAAAGAGTCTATAAAATTCACGGGAAACTTGCCAAATAAATCTACTACAAATTGCAATCCTAAAACGATCCCAATACTATAAACGGCACCAATAACTCCTGCAGTTGCCATGCCTATTTTGTTTTCCGGAGTCCAAATGCCAATGATGTCACAAGCCAATAAAATACTGTGTCCAATAATGATTGTTGCTCCTATGGAAAGCGGAATACCAAACCCTATGATTAATCCAAAACTTAATGCAAAGCTTGTTGCAGCAAGCTCCCCTCTTGTCATTCTCCCCTCTAGGTATTCGGGCATAATCGGACGCAAACCATCATTAAATACAGCTACCCCGCGATTGACTAGTATAGAACCTAATGCACCAACAGCCGCTATGACAAGACATTGAATCAAAGAAAGGTCCATTACATTATTCACCTCTATGATTTTTCTCACCTTCTGTACATCATGTCATCCACGCTTCTTTTATTTCGAGCATCCAAGAAAGCGCTTTCCTTAACTGAAAAAAATTTAAGCCTGTATAACAAAATATATATTGGAAAAGTTCGCTTATTTTAATAAATAAGGAATTAAAATGTTTAATATATTTTGTGATGTTGAAGCGGTGAAACCAAAAGCAATTTTGCCGCTTTCTACTTCCTTCTCGATCTCTTCCTTGTTTTTTATGGTACTTGGAGAAGCCAAGGTGACGCATTTATCTTTACCTAATAATGCAATTGCCATTGCAAGAGCACCGCCAGATCCGGTTTCACAGGCGCCAATATAATAATCTGCCTTATTGTTTTTCACAGCCATAACAGCGTCCAAATCACCTTTGACCAATACTTCTACATTATTTCCCCCAATTTCTTTAACAAGTTTTTCAATCGCTTGTTTTTTCAACTGTCCGCCTATTACAATTCTCACCATAATAAAATCCTCCTATTTATTAGATTCTATGACTTTATGAAGATGAAGATAAAAATAAACGAGCTCACCTTCTGGAAGTTCTAGACCTGCCAGTGAATGTATAAAGTCTATCACTTCTTCTATTGCACTTTTATATGGTGTTTCATACATTTCATTGATGATGGCATTTGCAGGAACTTCTTCGCTTTCTCCCTCCTTAATTCTAGTTAAAGCCATCGCCATGTGCGTCCAAAACATTTCAGAGTCTTTGATCACCTCCTTTTTCAGCTTTTCTGATAAGAAAACAAATGTGTTCAATGTTGTGTTGAAAGCATTTTTTGTAATCACTCGACTCGTTAGTAAAATAGACAACTTTTCTTCCAGCTGTATTTGATTCACGCCAGTTCCTCCAATATACTGTATTTAGTATTTTAAATTAGATTTTAAATGCTAACCCATCGCCTCATTTATTGAATGACAAGTCGGATGGGCCGGCATTTTAGTAGCGCGGTATTTTCTCTCCCTTTTCTACGCTTTTTTGGGTGTCTAATATCTGTTTCTCATTAACCAAATTCCACTTTTCTGCTATTTCTTTTTCTCTGTCTCCTTCAATAACAATAACGGCTTCTGTTGTATCCTTGGAAATTTTCTTTGCTTTCGGTGAAAAAAAATCGATTGCTTTAAACGTTTGAATCATTCTTTTGTCATCAGCATTCCAAACTGCTGCATCAATTTGTTTTGAAAGAAGCATATCAAAGAGCTGCATATAATTCACATTGACAAATTCAGCATTTTTGTTTTCAAATTCAGCCAATGTTAATTGTTTCTGATCTAGAGATTCCAAATCAACACCTACTCTTACGCCATCCTTGCCTATTTCCTCATCTGGATGAGCTAAGAAGATTTTATGGGAAGATACATAACTACTTTCCCCGAATTTTTTGAAAATTTTCAAATTTGGATATTCTGCTATGATATGATCTGCCGTCATCTTAGAAACAATTGCAAAATCACTTCTTTTTGTTCGGACTGCTTCGATTCGATTCACTCCGCCACGCATGTAGATCAAGTTAACTGTTTTTCCGGTTGATTCAAACCCTTCCACAATCCCTGTTGCCAGACCCTCATATTTTCTTGAATACGGAAGTGGCATTGAGCCGATTAATGGTGCAATACCTGCAATCTCAAGTAATAAATTGTTATCCTTACTTACCAAAAACGTTCCTAAATGCCCTCTAGCCTCCAATTGAATCGCTTTCATATCAACTAATAAATTCAGCGCACTTTGCACAGTCCCCCTGCCGATGGATAACTTATGACAGTAGTCTGAGATACGGGGAATTTTTTCACCTGCTTTGATATTCATCAATTCTTTAGCAATATTTTTAGCTGCCAAACCATTTTTAGAGTAAAATTTTTCCCACATAATTAATCTTCCTTAAAACAATATACTATATTCTGTATAATCAATTATAAGAGTTGTGTCCTAATTTTGCAATAGTATTTTATTCAGAATACGTTAAGAAAAATTTGTTGGTGCTTCATAAATGAATGATAGGTCTCCATATCCCTTTTCTGCGTAATAAAAGAAGCAGCCAAAGGGCTGCTTCTTTTTTATGAATCATAAATATGGACGGTCGGTTCTTTGTCTCCCGGCTTTTTCAGAATGACGGCTTCCTGCCCGGCTGACGAATTAATGTTGATCTCAACGTTCAGTCCGCTTTTGCCGTAGTAGTCCATCACTTCACCGGTCAAGAACTGGGTAAAGGCGATGACTTCGCTTTTGCCGTAAAACTGCATCGGGATGTTGATTTTCATGTCCTGCATTTGGTCGTCTTTATAGAGAGCCGTGCCGACAACCCCTGTGTAGTTTGGAAAATACGTATCGACTTTGTTTTTAAAGCGTTTGAAGAGCTCCGCGTCATCCGGATGCTTCTCCGAACCTTCTGTTGAAGGGAAGAACGTGTACTCTTCATTGATTTTATCCCAGCCGCCGATCTCGCTTGTCCCTGCTTTCACATCGGTTTTGGCGATAAAGTTTCCAGGGACGATCGATGACTTAGGCGCCTGCTTGTAAAGCATGATCGTCAGCGGAATATTTTTTAGATCATCCATGTTTCTGATCCGTTTCGCCACTTCTTCAGCGATTTTTTCGCCTTCCTGCCTCAGCTTTTTGTCGCTGATGGTCACTTCTTTTTGCGGGTCGCCGACATTTTCGCGGTAGTAGTGGACAGAGTTCAGCGCAAGGCCGATCACGACGCCTCCGAGCTCAATCGTATCCTTGTCTTTGCGGACGAGGTAGTCGTGCTCAAGCATATGGGCGAGGTATATCGGGCTTTCTTCGTTTTGCTTCTCTGTTGATCCGCTTCCGGAAAGGGCCGGGTTCAGTCCGAGGTTTTTGAAGTTTTTATCGTCTTTCTCCGCTTTTTTCAAGTCGTCCCCCGTTTTTTTGCGGGCGAGCCAGCTCGATACCGTATCCTCATCCAGGTATTGTCCTTCTTGAAAAAGGTAATCGTCAGTAGAAAATGAATCTTGCGCAAGGCGCATCATGCCTGTCTCAAATTCATCGATATCCAGCCGCGTATTCAGGCGTTCGGTCGTCAAGCCGCGGGCTTTCCCCGCCTTGAAAGGAAGAACCATTTTATAATAAGAATCGGAGATGTTGTATTTCGGAATGATGGCTTTTTCTTTCGACTTATCCGTTTTCTGCACCATCTCCTGCTCTTCTTCTCCCCCAAAATTCGGCGCACAGGCTGAGAGCATGAGCATACCCGCAGCAGCCGCCAAACATAATATCTTTTTCAATAGAAAACACTCCTCTTATTTCTTTAGCTCACTGATCAGTCTTGCCTCATCCCATACTTCGATGTTTAGGTCTTCAGCTTTCGCCAGTTTGCTGCCTGCCGCTTCGCCGGCAATGACGAGATCGGTTTTTTTGCTTACACTGCCTGTGATTTTTCCGCCGAGCGCTTCGATTTCCGCTTTCGCGTCATTCCGCGACATCTCGCTGAGCTTCCCGGTCAGGACGATCGTTTTCCCCGCAAAATACGAATCGCTCGCTTCAGCGGCCGCTTTTTTCGGGCCTTTATACACGGTGTTGACCCCGAGTTCTTCAAGCTCGTCCAACAGCTTCAGAATCTCTTCTTTTTCAAAATAGGTGACGAGGGCGTCCGCCATCTTGTCGCCGATTTCATCGACTTCGATCAATTCTTCTTTTGTCGCTTTTTTAAGCTTATCGAGCGTTTCAAAATGCATCGCCAGCGTCTTGGCCGCTTTGGCGCCGATGAAGCGGATGCCGAGTCCGAAGAGAAGCCGTTCCAATGAGTTCTTCTTCGATTTTTCAATCGAATTCAATAAGTTGTCGGTCGACTTTTCCCCCATCCGCTCGAGATTGATCAGCTGCTCGCGCGTCAGCTTATACAGATCGGCGACATTATGGACGAGGTCTTCGCGGAACAGCTGGGTGATGACGCGCTCGCCGAGACCATCTATATTCATCGCATTCCGGGAAACAAAATGGATCAGGCCTTCCCTGATCTGAGCCGGACATTCCGGATTAATGCAGCGAAGCGCGACTTCTCCTTCGATTCTGACAAGCTCGCTTCCGCATTCCGGGCATTCCTTCGGCATGTTGAATTCTTTTTCTTTGCCCGTCCGCTGTTCGACGAGGACGTTGACGACCTCCGGAATGATGTCTCCCGCCTTTTTGACGACGACTTTGTCCAGCAGTCTGATATCCTTCTCTTTAATTAAATCTTCGTTGTGGAGAGAAGCTCTTTGGACGGTCGTTCCCGCCACTTTTACAGGTTCGAGAATCGCAGTCGGGGTCACTGCGCCCGTCCGGCCGACGCTTAATTCAATGTCCAAAAGCGTCGTAACAACCTCTTCGGCAGGAAACTTGTAGGCGATCGCCCAGCGCGGGCTTTTCGCCGTAAAGCCGAGCTCTTCCTGCTGGTCAAGGGAATCGACTTTAATGACGATCCCGTCGATTTCATACGGGAGGTCGGCGCGTTTTGTCTTGAGCTCTTCGACAATCTCAATGACTTCTTCGATCGTGCTGCATTTTTTTCTTTCATGATTGGTTTTGAAGCCGAGTTCGTCGAGGAAATCGAGTCCCTGGCTTTGCGTTTCAACGCCCATTTCATCAAGCTCCGCTATACTGTAGACGAAGATATCGAGATTTCGTTTCGCGGCAATTTTCGGATCGAGCTGCCTTAATGAACCGGCAGCGGCGTTCCGCGGGTTGGCGAACGGCTCTTCATCACGTTCGATCCGCGCTTTGTTCAGCAGTTCAAAGGAGCGCTTCGGCATAAAAGCTTCGCCGCGCACTTCAATAGAAAGATCGCGTTTCATTCTGAGGGGAATGTTTCTGATGGTTTTCAAATTTTCCGTAATATCCTCGCCCGTCGTACCGTCGCCTCTCGTCGCACCTCTGACAAATACGCCGTTTTCATAGCGCAGTGAAACAGCAAGACCGTCTATTTTAAACTCGACGTTGTATTCAACGTCTCCGACCGCCTGGCGGACGCGGCGGTCAAAGTCGCGCAGATCTTCTTCATTAAACGCGTTGCCGAGGCTCAGCATCGGCGTTTTGTGCTGCACTTTTTGAAAGGCGTCCAAAACGGCTCCGCCGACGCGCTGAGAAGGAGAGTCCGGCGTTTTCAGGTCGGGATGCTCTTCTTCAAGAGCAATCAGCTCTTTCATCAGCTTGTCATATTCGGAATCAGGCACGCTTGGATCGTCAAGGGTGTGATATTCGTAGTTGTATTTGTTAATCAATGCATGCAGTTGTTCCACACGGCGTTTAGCTGCTTCTTTTTCCATTGGTTTCGTCCTTTCATTTCAGGTCTTTTGCCATTATTGCTTTTCAATTGGCGCAAAGGCCGCGAGAAGACGCTTCACTCCGGTCGGGCTCGGAAAGGCGATGTCAAGCTCTGTCGATTCGCCGGATCCCTTGACGCTGACAACGGTTCCGACGCCCCATTTTTTATGGGAGGCTTTGTCGCCGACTGCCCAATTGACGCCGTCGCCGCCGGTTTTGCTGTACGATGCAGCCGGACGGGTAACGGGGCCTCTCCGCTCGGGCTTTCTTCCAAACGGCGTTTTCAGATCTTTTTTCTTCTCGTTTAGATTGTCCAATAATTCCTCCGGTATTTCCGCAATGAACCTTGATTCCGGGTTCATATTCGTTCTTCCGAACAACGTCCGCATCCGCGCGTTCGTTAAATAAAGTTCTTCCTCAGCCCTCGTGATGCCGACGTACGCGAGTCTCCGCTCTTCTTCCATCTCCGCTTCCTCCATCAGGGAGCGGCTGTGCGGGAACACTCCTTCTTCAAGCCCCATCAGGAACACGACCGGGAATTCGAGTCCTTTTGCAGCATGAAGCGTCATTAAGATGACCGCGTCTTGATTTCCGGTCTCTTCTTCCTTCTGATCAAGCTGATCGATATCGGCGATGAGCGCCAAATCGGTCAAAAAAGCGACGAGCGATTTGTCTTCGCTTTGCTGCTCAAAGTTTTTCGTTACGGAGAGAAATTCGTCGATATTCTCAAGGCGGCTCTGCGCCTCCAAGGATTTTTCCGCTTTCAGCATTTCGCGGTATTCGGTTTTTTCAAGGATTTCTTCCGTAAGCTCTGTGACGGATAAGTATTCCTGCATATTCGTCAGGTTTTCGATCGTCTGTCTGAACTCATCAAGCGCGTTGGCCGCTCTAGCACTGAGGCCGATAAAGTCAACCTGGCCGAGCGCTTCAAATAAAGACATACCGTTCATGTCGGCATAGGCCGCGATTTTATCGACTGAAGTCGCACCGACGCCGCGCTTCGGGACGTTCACGATCCGCGCAAAGCTGATATCGTCGTCAGGGTTTGCGACGAGGCGCAAATACGCGAGGATGTCCTTGATTTCTTTTCTGTCATAGAACTTCGTGCCGCCGACGATGTTGTAGTTGATGTTCGCCTTCATCAGCGTTTCCTCAATGACCCGCGACTGGGCGTTCGTCCGGTACAAAATCGCGATATCTGAGAAGGATCGTTTTCCAGAGCCGACGAGCTCCCTGATTTTGCCCGCGACAAATTGGCCTTCGCCAAATTCGTTGTCGCCTCTGAAGTAGGAGATTTTCGCCCCTTCGTCATTTTCGGTCCAGAGGTTTTTCGGCTTTCTGTTTGAGTTGTTCTGAATCACTTCATTGGCCGCGTTCAATATCCGCTTTGTCGATCTGTAGTTTTGTTCGAGCAGAATGACGCTCGCATTCGGATAGTCTTTTTCAAACGACAGGATGTTGGCGATATCCGCTCCGCGCCATCTGTAGATCGACTGGTCGGAGTCCCCGACAACGCAGATGTTTTGGAAGCGCTGCGCCATTTTTTTGACGAGCAAATACTGCGCCCTGTTCGTATCCTGATACTCATCGACATGAATGTATTGGAATTTCCGCTGGTAGTATTCAAGCACTTCCGGCACCCGGTCAAACAGGACAATCGTCGTCATAATCAAATCGTCAAAATCGAGCGACTGGTTTTTCCGCAGTTTCTTCTGATAATCTTTGTAGACATCGCTGACGACTTGTTCAAAAAAACCGCCGGCTGTTTTCTCGTATTCTTCCGGGGCGATCAACTCGTTTTTCGCACTGCTGATCGATCCTAGTATGCTTCTCGGATCGAATTTTTTCGGATCGATGTTTCTTTCTTTCAGGATTCCTTTAATGACGGAAAGCTGGTCAGACGTATCAAGAATCGAGAAATTCCGGTTGATGCCGATTCTGTCGATGTCTCTCCGCAAAATTCTGACGCACATGCTGTGGAACGTCGAAATCCAGATGTCATCCGCTCCCGGTCCGAGAATGCTTTCCACACGTTCTTTCATTTCTCTGGCCGCTTTGTTCGTAAATGTAATCGCCAGTATGTTCCACGGGGCAACGCGCTTCTCCGCCATTAAATACGCAATGCGGTGCGTCAATACCCGCGTCTTTCCGCTTCCTGCTCCTGCCATGATCAAAAGCGGACCGTCCGTCGTTTTGACCGCTTCCTGCTGCATCTTGTTCAATCCGCTTAATAATTGGTCGCTAATGTAATTCAATTCCGTTCACCGCCTATTCAAACATATGTTCTATTATAAACCAATCCGGTTCGTTGTGCTCATCCTTTTACGGCCTGTACCGTTTTCAGCGCTTCTTCGAAGTTCTCATAAATCGCGTTTCCGACTACGATCACATCGGCGTGTTCAGCCATTTTAACCGCCGTCTCCGCATCTTTGATGCCGCCGCCGTAAAACAGCGTCGTTTCCTGAAGCACGGCTTTCGTTTCCTTAACGGTCTCTGAATCACCCAGCATGCCGCTGTATTCAAGATAAAAGACCGGAAGGCGGAAAAGATGTTCAGCTACGCGGGCGTACGCTTTAATATCCTCAATGTCAAGCTCGGTATCTGCGTTCGTCAAAGCGGCAGCCTTGCAGTCCTGATTCAAAATACAGTACCCTTCAACAACAATCTCTTCCGGCGACATCAGCTCGCCGTATTCTTTCATCGCCTTTTTATGTAAGCCGGCAATCCAGTCTGTATCCCTGCTGTTGAGCACAGTCGGAATAAAATAGAGGTCAAACCCCGGGACGATCGCATCGATCGTCGATACTTCAAGAACGCACGGCACTAAAAAGCGGCGCACCTTTGACATCAGCCGAAGGACGTCATCTTCTGTGACATGGTCGCTTCCGCCGATCAAAACCGCGTCTGTTCCGGATTCGCACAGCTGTTCAAGCTGATCATCCGTAATATCTTTATTCGGATCGAGTTTAAAGACGTGCTTCCACTCGGTAATATCGTACATGAAAAAGCTCCTCCATTCGCGTTCTTACCATTTAAATATTATAACAAATTCAGCCCCTTTCGAAAAACGGATAACAAATAAACGATAAACGGGCAGAAGCACAAAAAAACCGCCGGTGCTCAGTGCCCTGAGCCAGGCGGTTTCATGACATCATGAAGATGATTCAGATTGATTTGCTTTGACGCGGTCCAGCGCCATGATATAAGCGTCATTTCCGTAGTTCAGGCAGCGCTTTACCCTGGAAATGGTCGCGGTGCTCGCTCCGGTTTCCGTCTCAATTTTATGATACGTGTTGCCGTCGCGCAGCATTCTGGCTACTTCGAGCCGCTGAGCCAATGATTGAATTTCATTTATTGTGCATAAATCATCGAAAAAACGATAGCATTCTTCGAGATCTTTTAGTGATAGTATGGATTGAAAAAGCTGGTCCAGCTCTCTCCCGCGCAATTTATCGATCTGCATCTTTACACACCTTCTCCTTTGCTAATAGAAACCTTGCTGAGATCGGGAACGATATTGATCCACGTTTTTCCCGGCACGAACGGAACGGTTTTGCCGTCCGCCGTCGGTATGATCCGGCCGTTTTCGTTCTTCCAGCTGATCCGATGGACTTCCCCGTTTTGCAGAAGGAGTCCTTTTCCGCCTGAACGAAGGTCAATATCCCTTCTCCCGTACGCATCTTTCATATGATGTTCGGCTTCCGCTATTAGAATGTTTTGAAGAACAACCGGTTCTTCTGTTTCAAGGTCTGTTGTCAAAACGCCGTCTGACTTTCTCACATAGCCTTCAACCTTTTTATCATAACCATATTCGACACGGTTTGTAACGGATTTTGTTCCATAATCTAACCGTATAGAATAAAGCGCATCCGAAGGTTTATCAGGGCTTGCTTTAAAAGTGAGCGGTTCTGTGCGGGTTTCGATGGCATATCCTTTGTCATCTGCTGCTTGCTTTACGTTTTTGTATGATGTGTACGAATTATGCGGCGCTTCCCGAAAATCGGCTCTCCAAAACAGGGTCCCGTCGTGATCCATTCCATTGATATGATCGGCGTCGCCGTTCAACAGGCGGTCTTTTGCCCCCGGACTCCAGCCGTGATGCACAAGGATGCTGTCAAAACCGAGAGCCAAATCAATGAAATACTCCCGGGCGCTGCGGACTGGGCCAACCGCTTCAGGCATATCGCTTTGATAGATCGCCAACAATCGTGTGATCGGTCCTTCACTGAGAGCTTCAATGACAATGTCAGCCTTGCTTAATCCCGACTGCGGCCTTGCTTTTGAATGATTGTTCACCACAACGGCAATGGGCCGCTGCCGAATATCTCCGTCCGCCTTCAACCCTGTCAGCGGATGAATGTTCTTTTCCTTTTCCTGCTGTTCCTGCGACTGGCACGATGCAAGCAGTAAAAGCGAAGCAAAACAAAGCAGTACTCTTACATATCGATTCACCATAGATTAGCTCCCGCTCTTTTATATTTTAACGCATTATCGATGGAAAGAGTACAGTTTTTTTCATCACATCAAAGATCCCTTTCGGCGTCACCCTGATATAAGGCAGATGGGTGCTTTGCAAAAAGAGCAGGGTGTAGATCGGGTCGTCGAACGTATAGCCTCTTTCAAACAGAAGCTCTTTTAACGCTTTTTCCCTTTCAAGCACCTTTTCATACGTCTCAATTGATGCGCCGCCGCTTAAATGAAGAGGAATTTCGTGCAGAATTTTTCCGTTTTCCGCTAATACGATACCTCCTCCGATTTCTTTCATCCGTTTGAAGGCCAAAAGCATGTCTTCCTTGTTTTTGCCGATCGCGATAATGTCTCCCGTTGTCGAATAGGAGCTGACGAAACCTTGGATGCGGGTTGCAAAGCCTTTCAGCATCGTATTGACACGCCACTTTCCGTATTTGTCGAACAGCGAGAGATAGCTTTCATCATGATCAAAAGAAAGCTGGTTCACAGAGTTGTCAATCTCAATCGTATAAGGCTCCATAATGACGGAATTCCTCATTTTCAAGCCGAGCGGCATGGAAAACTGCAAATCATCCATCGTTAGATCATATGAAAGGTTCAGAGGGACAAGACCCCCTTTTTGCCAATCCGGAACTGAAAACGCATTCATATTTATGCCGCCTGATTTGATCAGCCGACCTTTTGCCAAAACCGTCTCCGGATTCGGTTCATCAGGGCTATTCAAAATGTTGAGCGTCGCGTATCTGCCCGGTGCAACCACCCCAAGGATGTCCTCCATATGGTAATACTTCGCGATATTAAACGAAGCCATATTATAGGCGTCGATCAGCGGCACGCCCTCTTCGATGGCGATTTCAATCAGCTTGTTTGTCATGCCTTCTTTATAAAAGTTCGGCGTTGCGCCGTCCGTTGTATAAAACATATGGTCATAATGGTGAAAGCCTTCTTCGTGCAGCTCGCGCAAAATTTTTCGCAAATCAGGGCGGATGGAAGACTGCCTCAAGCCGACGTGGTAACCAAGTTCAAGCCGCTTCAGCACTTCCTTTCCAGTCATGGCTTCATGATCGGCGTCAGCGCCGAAAAGCTTCATCTTCGTCAGCGTTTTTTCCGATGCCCCCGGAAAATGGCCCTCGATCCGCTTTCTCCTTCTTTTCGTGCACTGCATGCAATGAAGGATCAGATCATCGCCGTCCAAAAGGCGCGGCCAGCCTGTCATTTCTCCTCCCTGGATGACATCCGGGTGTTCTCCCCAATGTTTTCGGTAATCGATCGATAAGATTTGATCTTCATTCAACACTTCGGTCTGCAAGTCATACCTTGACCACCAATAGTAGTGGACAGGCTGTTTTTTCAGTTCCTCCAGTATAGAAAACGCTTTCTTTTTTCCGCAATGTAAAAGCAGAAACAAGTTGTCATTTACGAATGTGGTCGTTCCAAACTGTGACACATATTCGGCCAAAGTTTGGGGATTATAAATTTGAAAAGGATGTACATGCGGCTCAATATACCCGGGTACAATGTATTTTCCTTCACAATCTATTGTAGTTTTAACAGCCGTCTTCGGCAAGTCACGGCCGACATAAACGATTCTGTCATGATGAATCCATACGTTTGCTGGAATCCATTGCTTTACATACGGGTTCAGTACAGATGCATTTCGTAAAAGGAGCGTTGGCTGCAGCCTTGAACTTACAACATCAACTTGCGATCTGATGTGCTTGTTTTTCCAAATTAAGGTGCGTTCGGACATTCACATACTCTCCTTTACATGTAATGATCCTATGTTAACACATTTACTATCGTCACGCATTACCAATCCGTTACAATTTTTTGAAAAAACACTTTATTTAATTATTTAAATAGGAGGAATAAAGTATGAAGCAAAACATCGGACTGTTTGACGCCGTTTTTCGCATTGCCTGCGGACTGACGATCCTGTCGGCGGCAGCGGCAAAGTTTACGAGAAAACCGTGGTGCAGAATGACGCTTTTCTGCATGTTTATGGGGGCGATGAAGGCCGCTTCCGGCATTTTACGATTTTGTCCCATGACATATGTTTGCCAAACGTATATGAAGCAACAGGGAGAGACTGGCGAACAATCATAAAAAGCACCTTTTATAGGTGCTTTCAGACCGTTGACAAAATAGGTCGGATTTCTAAGATCCGACCTATTTTTGTCCAGTTTATTTTGTTTTTTCGATGAAAAGGCTGGCGATTAGGGCCTTTCCACGTCCAATTCGCCAGTTTTTTAGATTCATGGCAGCGAAAACAAGCATCGCCTGCATGGACAATTTTTTCTTTCCCCGCAGGGTTGTCCAGCGCAGGCCACGCTTGTGTTTTAAATCCGCAAAAACCCGTTCGATGGTTTCGCGCATGGAGCGATGCCCAAACACGTATTGAATCAGAACCATTTTGATCAATACAACGGGATCAATGCTTGGACGTGCTTTTGAAGAATAAAGAGGGGCAACTTTTTCATAAATAAATGAAAAATCCATGGCTTCTTCCATCTTCCTGACCAGTTGATCTTCAGGGACAAGTTCACTTAAGGCAACGACTTCAAGCTGTTTACGCTGATCTTTTGAGTGCTTGGGCAACATAATCTAGATTCCACTCACATTTTTTTAAAAAAGCTTGTCGATGAAGCCACTTTTTATGACTTTGTCGACAAGCCGAAACATCCCAAACCGGGATGCTTTTTTCTATTCGGTCAATTTTTCAATCTGGCCCATCACATCGCTGATCTGCTGAGCGCTTTGCACCAATTCTGACTGCTCCAGCTTCTCGACTGTTAATTTTCCTTCCTCAACACTTTTCAAAACATCCTCAGCGCTTTTTTGCAGTGTTTCATTATGCTTCTCGATGGTGTTATGAACCTCGGCTGCGGCATCAGGAGGGGTTAATTCATTAAAATCGGCTGCAGCCTGCTGGATAGACTCAAGCTGAGTTTCCAGCTTTTCTTTTGCACCCGTGTCGTTTACAGCCTGTTCAGCCAAGGAAGGCGCCTCCTCCGCAAATGTCTTCACTTTTTGGATATAGCCGGCCGCTTCATTTGTATAGTTCAATCCGTCATTCACCTGATCAAGCATTCCGCATCCGCCCGCACCTAAAAGGCCAATTCCGGCAAGAACTATAAGAATTCTTTTCATTGTTTGCCTCCTTATCGTTTCTTTTTCATTTTTTCTTTCAAAATCGGAATTAATTTTTCTTTCGCCAAAGGCAGACCTTTCTTCACCAATTCACGCTTCAGCCATTTCCCGAGCTTAGACACGGTCAGTCTCCTTTCCCTTTTGATAAAAATGAAAAAACTCCACCGATTTGGTGAAGTGGATAAACAAAAAGACCTTCACCAAATCAGATTTGGCAAAGGTCTCGCTAACAATTAGATTGCCAGTAAAGCCGAGGATCTAGGACATCCCGTAATGACGACTTTACTGTGACAGCTACTCCCCTTTGGAGTATTCATTTTTATTACTTTCATTTTAAAGCACGAGGCTTATCCAGTCAAATTCCTGCTGACCGGCTTATGCAATGAAAGAAATGCCCTGTCCGTAAAAAAACACCTTCTTGGGAAAGAAGGTGGCAGATTGTTGACGAAATCCTAAAACGGTTTAAAGTTTTAGGATTTCGTCACCTTTTCAGCGTGATTGAAAACCTTGCAGTCTAGGAAGGCCGAGCATCGGAGCGGACTTTCACAGGAGGTGATGACGGCGGCGTTCAGGCAGGACGCCTGGGCGGTTAGCCGCCGATCCTTCCTCTATTCGTGAGCACCGACTTAGCAGGCCTGACAACGAATGCGAGGGTTTGTCGACACGCTGAAAGCACCTTTTCGGTGCTTTTCTAATTAGTTAGGCGCCGTTTCCCCTGCTGACTTCACCCGCAGACGGAAATGTTTCAAGCCGTACATGCTGCTGTCGGCCATCGGCACGACCGCAAGCTTTTCCATCGAGGCATACTGCTTTAAGAGCGCCTCAATGGCGATCGCCGCTTCCAGCCTTGCGAGCGGGGCGCCCAAACAAAAGTGGATGCCGTGCCCAAATCCGATATGCGGGTTCGGATGGCGGTGAATATCAAATTCGTGCGCCCTCTCAAATTTCGTTTCATCACGGTTGGCAGAAGCAAGGAAAGCGATCACACCTTCTCCTTTTTTCAAGCTTACTCCTCTGATCTCGGTATCCTGTTTAACGAAGCGCACAATCATCGGCGCTGGCGCCCGGAAACGGACGGCTTCCTCGACTGCCTGCGGAATCAGTTCAGGATGCCTGGCGAGCTCGTCATACACGCCCGGTGTTTCGAGAATGCTGTAGACCGCATTTGAAACTAAATTCGTCGTCGTTTCATTCCCCGCCATCAAGAGCAGATTGCAAAATGGAACCAATTCATCAGGGGACAGCTTGTCCCCTTCTTGTTCGGCTTTGATCAAAAGCGAAATCAGGTCATTGCCGAGGTTTTGTCTTTTCTCTTCAATCATCTTTTCAAAGAATGCGGTCAGCTCTTCTTCGCCTTGGTCCCTGATGTTTTTCCACTCGTTCACATCTTCCGGCCGATCGCTCTTCGGCAGGCTGACCAACAGGTCGGACCATTCTTTGAAATGATGCTTATACACCAAAGGAACGCCGAGCAATTCCGAAATGACGATTACGGGCAACGGATATGAAAAATCCTGTACAAGGTCGATCTCTTCCCTGCCGCGGACATCAGCGAGCAATTGATTCGTCAGTTCGCGAATGCGCGGCTCCCACTCCTTCATGACGCGCGGTGTAAAAGCCTTGTTGACGATCGATCTGATTCTCGTGTGTTTCGGCGGATCCATGCTGATCATCGTTTTCGCAAACGTATTGCCAGTTCCAAGCTGAGGGAATTGATTTGAAAAAAAGTCTTTGTCGCTGATCACTCTTTTGACATCGTCATAGCGGAACACACTCCACACTTTGCTGTCTTCATCATAGTGAATCGGTGATTCGGTGCGCATTTTTTTATACCACGGAAACGGATCATACGGGTCTTGTCTGTTCTTTCCGTTAATCAGCGCTTTCTGAATGGGGTTCTGCTGTTTTGTTTGACTCATTCGCTTTCACTCCTTCGGTTGCTTGTCAGCTGATTCATGAAGTTCAATATGTTAGTTTTAAATTAATAGATTCCATCTGGCCATTCAACCAACAAATGGCAAAGAAGTGTCGAAAAAGTGATTGAGGAGGCGGCTGAATTGGCTGACAGCTACCGCGGGGACAAGCGGATCACAAAATCGAAAACAAACTTAAAAAAAGCCTTGTTTGAACTGCTTGCTGAAAAAGAATGGGGAAAAATCTCTGTGCAGGATATTACGCAACGGGCAAACTTGAATCGAACGACATTTTATCAGCATTATCAAGATAAATACGATTTGCTTCATCAACATATGAGGGATATGTTTGAGGCGATGAAAGAGGATATTTTTTCGCCGCTTGATATAGATAGCAGCGGGAAAAAGCCAGAAGCGTACTGGTATGTGCTGCGCTTTTATCATCATTTGCAACAGAACAGCGGCGATTTTGCGATTATCATCAACAGAAGATATGAGCTGAACATTAAGGAGCTGCTCAATGATTTTTGGAATGACAGCTTTTTGACGGGAATCAAAAAAACGGCAGCTGCTGATACTGACCGCTCAGTGCCTCTCGACATTCAGCGGCGGTTTGTGATTTCCGCCTTTGCGGGCACAGCCGCATGGTGGCTTGAAAACGGCATGCCTTATCCGCCCGAATTGATGGCTGAATCGATGATCAAGATCATCCAAAAAAATTGAGCTCAAAAAAAGAGACAAAACGGGTGCTCCCGCTCTGTCTCTTCACCTATTATTTCTGTGCTGCCTTGAGCGCACGCGAGCCGATGTCCATCCGGTAAAACAGCCCCGGTTTTCTTACTCGATCCACCGCTTGATAGGCTGCTTCCCTTGCCGCATCAAACGTCTCTGCAAACGCGGTGACATTGGCGACGCGGCCGCCGTTCGTCACAAACTGATCGCCGCTTTTTTTCGTGCCTGCGTGAAAGACGACGGTCTGCTCCATGTCAGGCTCAAGCGTGCCGATCGGCGCGCCTTTTTCATAGCTTTCCGGATAGCCGTCAGATGCAAGAACAACGGTGACTGCCGCCGTATCCTTCCACTTCAGCTCCACTTCTCTGTCTGCGAGGA
Organism: Bacillus licheniformis DSM 13 = ATCC 14580; assembly: GCF_000011645.1. Taxonomy (GTDB): domain Bacteria; phylum Bacillota; class Bacilli; order Bacillales; family Bacillaceae; genus Bacillus; species Bacillus licheniformis. The sequence continues at coordinate 709,758 of NC_006270.3, read as the reverse complement.
GATCAACCAAGACCTGGACAAGGTCTGATTCAAGACGCGGCAGGACGACCTGGGTTTCGGGATCCCCGAATCTCGCGTTGAATTCGATCACTTTTGTTCCTTTTTCGGTCAGCATTAACCCGGCATACAAGACTCCCGTAAACGAACGGCCTTCTTTAACCATCGCTTCGGCCGCCGGCTCCAAAATCGTTTTAACGGCGTCTTCGACGACCGCATCCGAAATCTGCGGCACCGGAGAATACGCGCCCATTCCCCCTGTATTCGGGCCCTTGTCTCCGTCAAATGCCCGCTTGTGATCCTGTGCAATCACCATCGGATACACTTTCTCACCTTTGACAAAAGCCATCAGCGAAAATTCTTCACCGCTCAAAAATTCCTCGATGACGACAGATGCGCTTGCTTCGCCGAACTTTTCATCTTCTAAAAAGTCATGCAGACACTGAACCGCTTCTTCGGCTGTCATCGCGACTGTGACGCCTTTTCCGGCGGCAAGCCCGTCGGCTTTAATAACGATTGGAGCGCCTTTTTCCTCAACATACGCCTTTGCGTTTTCAAAAGATGTAAACGTTTCGTATTCTGCTGTCGGAATCTGGTATTTTTTCATAAGATCCTTGGCAAACTGCTTGCTTCCTTCAATCACAGCTGCATTTTTCGACGGTCCAAACACCGGAAGGCCCGCTTCTTCAAATGCATCAACAAGCCCTTCGATTAAAGGGACCTCAGGACCGACGATCGTCAGTCCGATATTGTTTTCCTTTGCGAAAGCGAGAAGCCCTTCGTGATTGCCTTCGTCAAGATCAACGAGTACGGCGGTCCCGGCCATTCCGTCATTGCCGGGCGCCGCATATACAGTGCCGACAAGAGGGCTTTGCGCCGCTTTCCAGGCGAGCGTGTGCTCCCTGCCGCCTCTGCCGATAATCAATACGTTCACGCTGGTCACTCCCTTAATGTTTGAAATGGCGGATTCCGGTGAACACCATCGCGATCCCGTATTCATCCGCTTTTTTAATTGAATCTTCATCACGAACCGAGCCGCCCGGCTGAATGATTGCCGTCACACCGGCTTTAGCCGCTTCTTCGACCGTATCAGGCATCGGAAAGAAGGCATCTGATCCGAGCGCGCTTCCTTTTGCTTTCTCCCCGGCTTGCTCAATTGCGATTTTCGCCGAGCCGACGCGGTTCATTTGCCCGGCGCCGACGCCGATCGTCATATCGTCCTTTGCCAGGACAATCGCATTCGATTTGACGTGCTTCACGACTTTCCAAGCAAGCTTCAGGTCAGCCCATTCCTGTTCGGTCGGCTCCCTTTTCGTCGGAATCGTAATGTCAGCGTCGTCAAAGCCGTGCATATCCAGATCCTGAATCAAGAGCCCGCCTTGAACAGATGTCAGCTGTTTTTCGTTTTTCACAGGCTGATTGACATCGAGGGTCAAGAGGCGAAGGTTTTTCTTGGATGTTAAAATATCAAGCGCTTCTTGGCTGAATGCCGGCGCGATAATGATTTCCAAAAAGATTTTGTGAAGCGTTTCAGCAGTCGCTTTGTCCACTTCGCGGTTCAGGGCGATGATGCCGCCGAAAATCGATGTTTCGTCAGCGGCGTATGCTTTGTTAAACGCCTCTTCGATCGTGTTGCCCGTCCCGACGCCGCAAGGGTTCATATGCTTGACGGCAACCGCAGCCGGCTCGGTGAACTCGCGGACAATTTGAAGTGCCGCATCCGCGTCTTTGATGTTGTTGTAGGAAAGCTCTTTTCCGTGCAGCTGTTCAGCTGAAGCGATCGACCCTTTGACAGGGAGCGCGCTTTGATAAAAGACTGCTTCCTGATGCGGATTTTCGCCGTAGCGGAGCGATTGTTTTTTCTCAAAAGTGACGGTGAACTGTTCAGGCTCTTTTTCACCGGTTACATTTGTTAAATAGTCAGCGATCAACGCGTCATATGCTGCCGTGTGGCGGAACACCTTCGCCGCAAGCTCGCGTTTTTTCTCAAGAGAGACGCTGCCGTTTTCTTTCAAGTCGTTCAGCACAGGGCTGTAATCGCGGGGATCGACGATGACCGCCACGTCCTGGTGGTTTTTCGCTGCAGCGCGAAGCATGCCGGGGCCGCCGATGTCGATATTCTCAATCGCTTCTTCGAATGTGACATCTTCTTTAGAAACCGTTTCTTTAAAAGGATATAAATTGACAACGACAAGGTCGATTGGCTGGATACCCTGCTCATTCAGCTGCGCCATGTGCTTTTCGTTGCCGCGTACGGCAAGAAGCCCGCCGTGAATATTCGGATGAAGGGTTTTCAGACGGCCGTCCATGATTTCGGGAAAGCCCGTCACTTCAGAAATGCCGATGACGTCAACGCCGTTTTCCTGAAGAAGTTTGCTTGTGCCCCCTGTTGAAATCACTTCAACGCCAAGCTCTGTCAATTCTTTTACAAAAGGGACAATGTTCGTTTTATCAGATACGCTGATTAATGCGCGTTTGATCGTCATTCCTTTTCACCTCTGCCATTTAGTTCAAGAAGCTCTTTGATTACTTCGGGATAAAGTTCATGCTCCAATTTGTGTATCTTTTCTTCAAGAGACGCGAGTGTTTCGCTTTTTTCAAGCTCAACGGCGCGCTGGGCGATAATCGGACCGGTGTCCATGCCTTCGTCAACGTAGTGAACCGTGATGCCTGCCACTTTCACGCCTGCTCTGTACGCTTGTCCGACCGCGTCGATGCCGGGAAACGCCGGCAGGAGCGACGGATGGATGTTGATGATTTTATTCCGGTAAGCCGAAAGAAGCGTATCGCCGATCAGCCTCATATACCCCGCCAGCACAATCCATTCCGCTCCGTGAAGGCGGAGCTGTTCAACGATCACTTGTTCAAATGCAGCTTTATTGTCGAACGATTTCGGCTGGAAGGCGAACGACGGGATTCCGGCTTTTTCCGCCCTTTCAAGCACTTTCGCATCGGGCTTGTCACAGACGACGAGGACAATTTCGGCATCCCAGTTCTCTTCTCTCATTCTTCTTTCGATTGCTTCAAAATTCGTTCCGCTTCCTGATGCAAATACCGCGAATTTTTTCATGAAAGACCGGCACCGCCAAACACAACGCCGCTTCCGGCTTTCACTCTGCCGATGAGATAGGCTTTTTCACCGTTGTTTTCGAGCGTTTGGATCACGTCTGTCATATCCTCTTCTTTCACCGCAAGAACAAAGCCGATTCCCATATTGAAAACATTAAACATTTCCTCGGATTTCAGGCCGCCTTTCTCCTGAATGAACGGGAAGATAGGAGGAACGGGCCAGGAGCCGATGTCGATTTCAACGCCGAGGCCATCGGGCATCATGCGCGGCAGGTTTTCGATAAAACCGCCGCCGGTCACGTGCGCCATGCCGGCGATTTTGCCTGATTTCACCGCTTCAAGGACAGGCTTGACATAGATTTTCGTCGGCTCTAAAAGCTCTTCGCCAAGAGGCCGTTCAAAAGGTGCATACGTCTCATCAAGGTTCAGACCGGCATCTTCAAGAAGAACTTTCCGAACGAGAGAGAAGCCGTTGCTGTGAAGGCCGCTTGAAGAAAGTCCGATTAAAAGGTGCCCTTCGCTGATATTTTCGCCCGTGACGATGCCATCTTTTTCGGCAGCTCCGACCGAGAACCCGGCGATATCGTATTCATCCTCTGTATAAAGCCCCGGCATTTCCGCCGTTTCTCCGCCGACAAGCGCTGATCCCGACTGTACGCAGCCTTCTGCGACGCCTTTTACGATCTCTTCAATTTTGACGGGATCGGCTTTTCCGACCGCAAGGTAATCGAGGAAGAAAAGCGGCTCCGCTCCTTGAGCGAGCACATCGTTGACACACATCGCGACGGCATCGATGCCGATCGTGTCATGCTTGTCCATCGCAAAAGCGAGCTTCAGTTTTGTGCCGACACCGTCCGTTCCCGAAATGAGAACCGGCTGTTTGTACGGCAGTTCCGACAGGTCAAACATGCCGCCAAACCCGCCAAGTCCGCCCATTGCGCCGATTCGCTTCGTTCTTTCCACATGTTTTTTCATTCGTTTTACGGCTTCATATCCGGCTTCAATATCAACCCCGGCGTTTTTATAGCTTTCAGACAACACAATCACTCCTTATTCCGCGCTTGTCCATTCGTGATATTCAAAATCAAAAGAGCAGCCGCATTGCCTCTGCTGCCCTTTATTCATTTCAGCAGGCCAGGCGCTTCAATCGCGCCGGCCGGTTTATTTTGTCAAAACGATTTCTTTCACGTGAGGAAGAACAGTATCCTGATAAATTTCGGTCGGATATTTTCCTGTAAAACAGGCCATGCACTGGCCGCAGTTTTCACCTTCATACTGTCTTCCGATCCCGGAAAGGAGTCCTTCAATGCTCAAGAATGACAATGTATCGGCGCCGATTTCCTGACGGATTTCTTCCACTGAATGAGAGGACGCGATCAGTTCTTCGTGCGTCGATGTGTCAATTCCGTAAAAGCACGGATGGGCAATAGGCGGGGAACTGATTCTGACGTGCACTTCCGTCGCTCCGGCTTCGCGCAGCATCGTCACAATCCTGCGGCTCGTCGTGCCCCTCACGATTGAATCGTCCACCATGACGACGCGCTTTCCTTCAACGACCCCGCGGACGGCTGACAGCTTCATTCTCACGCCCTGCTCCCTGAGCGACTGTGACGGCTGAATGAACGTTCTGCCGACATAGCGGTTTTTGATCAATCCGAGTTCGTAAGGAATTCCCGTCGCTTCGGCATAGCCGATCGCCGCTGAAATGCTTGAGTCAGGAACGCCTGTCACCACATCTGCTTCAATGCCTGATTCCTCGGCGAGCTTTTTGCCGAGATTCTTTCTCGCGCTGTGGACGTTAATGCCGTTAATATTGCTGTCAGGTCTTGAGAAATAAATGTACTCCATGCTGCAGATCGAACGGTTGATGTTGATGGAGAACCGCTCTGACTTCATGCCTTCATCATTGATGATCAGCATCTCGCCCGGTTCTACATCGCGCAGATATGTCGCGCCGACCACATCAAATGCGCACGTTTCAGAAGCGACGACGTACGCGTCGCCAAGCATTGCGACAGATAGCGGTCTGAGTCCGTTCGGATCATGCGCCACGATCATTTCCTTTTCCGTCATGATCAGGAAAGCATAAGCGCCTTTCAGCATAGAAAGAGCGTTTTTGATTTGATCTTTCAGCTCGAAGTGGCCGCTTCTTTTAATTAAATGGGCGAGCACTTCCGTATCTGAAGACGTTTGAAAAATGCTGCCCTGGTTTTCAAGCTGCTGTTTTAGCTGAGTGGCGTTCACTAAGTTTCCATTGTGCGCAAGCGCAAGGCTGCCGTTGTTTTGCGAATGGAAAAGGAACGGCTGGACGTTTTCGAAGCCGCCGCCGCCCGCCGTTGCATAGCGGACGTGGCCGATCGCTCCCTTTCCTTTCACCTTTTTGAGCTCACCGTTTTGAAAAACTTCGGTAATCAGCCCCTGGCCTTTGTGGGCGGACATTTTTTCGCCGTCTGTCGCGACGATGCCGGCGCCCTCCTGGCCTCTGTGCTGAAGGCTGTGAAGGCCGTAGTACGTAATTTGCGGTGCTTCTTCATGCCCCCAAATCCCAAATACGCCGCATTCTTCATTTAAGCCTTTGATTTCAGCAAGCATGGGATAGCTCCTTTCCATGCGCTTTCGAGCTCTTCTGTCTGCGCATGAATCCATTGTTGTCCTTCCTGGCTTTGAACAGCCAGCACGCTGTCTGACGTTACTTCACCGATTAGATCGGCGTCTTTGACAAGCTTTTCGAACGCTTCTTGATGGTCTTTTTTCACAGAGACGATAAACCGTGATTGTGTTTCGCTGAATAACAATGCAGGTTCGCCTGCAAGCGTCACATGGGCGCCGAGCCTTTGAGAAGATATAACGCTTTCCGCCAGCGCCACGCCGATGCCGCCTTCTGAGACGTCATGCGCCGATTGAACGAGTCCGGAGCGGATCGCTTTCAGAAGAGCTTTTTGACGCGATTGTTCGACTTCCAGGTCAATCGCAGGCGCTTTGCCGTAAATCTTTCCTTCGGTCAGTTTTTGCAGCTCGCTTCCGGCGAACTCAGGGAATGTTTCGCCGATGACATAAATCAAATCGCCCGCTGCTTTAAAGTGCTGTGTCGTAATATGCTCCGTATCTTCGATCAGTCCGACCATTCCGATGACAGGCGTCGGGTAGATCGCGCTTCCGTTTGATTCGTTGTAGAGAGAGACGTTTCCGCCGATGACCGGTGTGCTGAGCACGTTGCACGCCTCGCTGATCCCGTCTGCCGCTTTTTCGATCTGCCAGAAGATCTCCGGCTTTTCCGGATTTCCAAAGTTGAGGTTATCCGTAACGGCAAGCGGTTCTGCTCCGGAGCAGACGATATTGCGGGCCGCTTCTGCGACGGCGATTTTCCCGCCTGTTTCCGGATCAAGGTACAAGTAGCGGGCATTGCAGTCCGTTGTCATGGCGAGCGCTTTTTTCGTGCCGCGAATCCTGAGGACGGCTGCATCAGAGCCCGGTGCGACAACCGTGTTCGTCCTGACCATGTAGTCATATTGGTCATAAACCCATTCTTTGCTCGCAATGGTCGGCTGCTTTAGCAGCTCGAGAAGCGTTTCTTTCGCATCTTCGACTTTTGGTGCAGGGACGTCTGTTTCAAGGAACTCTTTGTAATAATCCGGTACTTTTGACGGCTTATGGTAAACAGGCGCTTCCTCTGCAAGAGCATCGACCGGAAGCTCGGCAACCATTTCTCCGTTATGGAAAAGGCGCAGCATCTTGTCATCAGTCACATGGCCGACAGCAACGGCTTCAAGATCGTACTTGTCAAAAATATCGATGATTTCCTGTTCGCGGCCGCGTTCGATAACCAAAAGCATGCGCTCCTGGGATTCCGAAAGCATCATTTCGTACGGCGTCATGCCTGTTTCGCGCTGCGGAATCAAGTCAAGGTTCATCTCGATCCCAGACCCGGCTTTGGATGCCATTTCCGCGCTTGAACTTGTCAGGCCTGCCGCACCCATGTCCTGAATACCGACCAAAGCGTCAGATTTGATGACTTCCAGACACGCTTCAAGAAGCAGCTTCTCCATGAACGGATCGCCGACTTGAACGGCCGAGCGCTTTTCTTCTGATTGGTCAGACATTTCCTCTGAGGCGAACGTTGCGCCGTGGATGCCGTCGCGCCCCGTTTTCGCGCCGACGTACATGACGGTATTGCCGACGCCTTTCGCCTGCCCTTTTTTAATATCTTCATGGTTGATTAAACCGACACACATCGCGTTGACAAGCGGATTGCCTTCATAGCAGCCGTCAAACTGAACTTCCCCGCCAACGGTCGGAATGCCGATGCAGTTTCCGTATCCGGCAATGCCCGCGACTACTTCTTCAAACAAGTACTTCACACGCGGTGAAGTGAGTTCGCCAAACCGGAGAGAGTTCAAAACAGCGATGGGACGCGCGCCCATTGAAAAGACGTCGCGGATGATGCCGCCCACACCCGTTGCAGCTCCCTGATAAGGCTCAATCGCTGACGGATGGTTGTGCGATTCGATTTTGAAGACAACCGCCTGATTGTCGCCGATATCGACGATTCCTGCGCCTTCCCCCGGTCCTTGCAGGACGCGTTCGCCTTTTGTCGGGAACTTTTTCAGGATCGGCTTGGAATTTTTGTAGCTGCAGTGCTCTGACCACATGACTGAAAAAATCCCGATTTCCGTATAGTTTGGAAGCCTTCCGAGAATCGATTCAATCATGGCAAACTCGTCATCGCTGACACCCATTTGCTGATAAAGTTTCTCTTCCTTAATTTGTTCTTGACTTGGTTCAAGCAGTAGCGACATGAGTTTCCCTCCAATTTTTCACGATAGATTGAAACAGTTTAAGACCGTCGGCGCTTCCGAGCAGAGAATCGACTGCGCGTTCTGGGTGAGGCATCATGCCTAATACATTGCCTTTTTCATTGACGACGCCTGCAATATCGGCGACGCTTCCGTTGATATCCGTTCCGTATGTGAAAGCGATTTGATTGTTTTCTTGTAATCCGGCAAGCGTTTCTTCATCACAGTAGAAGTTTCCTTCGCCGTGAGCGACCGGAATCGTGATGGATTCGCCTTTGCCGTAGGAAGATGTAAAAAGCGTTTCATTGTTTTGGACGATCAGTTCAACCGGACGGCAGATAAATTTCAAATCTTTGTTGCGTCTCATTGCGCCCGGCAAAAGACCGAGCTCCTGCAAAATTTGAAATCCGTTGCAGACGCCGAGCACCGGCTTCCCTTCTTCAGCCGCTTTTTTGACGGCCGGCATAATATTTGCGAAGCGGGCGATCGCGCCGCATCTTAAATAATCACCGTATGAGAATCCTCCCGGAATGAGGACGCCGTCATATTCATCAAGACTTGTTTCTGTATGCCAGACGTATTCAGCTTCTTCGCCAAGCTCATCCTTAATCGCGTGGAACATATCGATATCGCAGTTTGAGCCAGGCAGCACAATCACCGCAAATTTCACTGTGCGACAACCTCCTCGACTTCGTATCTGTAATCTTCAATCACCGTGTTGGCCAAAAGTTTTTCGCACATTTCTTTGACGAGAACGTCAAGGTCGCGGTCCGATTTTTCGATTGTGAGCTCCATGTATTTGCCGATGCGGACGTCCTGAACTTCTTTGTAGGACATGCTGTGCAAAGCATGCTGAACGGCGCTCCCCTGAGGATCTAAAACACTCTCTTTTAAGCTGACATACACTTTCACTTTGTACATATTACATGCCTCCAAGTCTTTTGAATATTTCTTCGTATGCATCCGTCAATCCGCCCAGATTTCTTCTGAACACATCTTTATCAAGCTTTTCATTCGTTTCTTGATCCCACAGCCGGCACGTATCCGGGGAAATCTCATCGGCCAGCAGGACCTCGCCGTCTTTATCGAGCCCGAACTCAAGCTTGAAATCTATCAATCTGACATCGCAAGCCGCGAAAATCGTCTGCAGCTCTTCGTTTACCTGTCTCGTAATCGATTTGATTTTCTCCACCTGTTCAGGCTCAGCTGCTTTTAAAATCCGGATATGGTCTTCTGTGATCAACGGATCACCGAGCGCGTCATCCTTGTAGTAAAACTCGATAATCGGCTGCCCCAGCTCCGTGCCTTCCGGAATGCCGAGCCTTTTGGACATGCTTCCGGCAACGACATTGCGGACAACGACTTCAAGCGGGATGATCGTCACTTTTTTAATGAGCTGCTCCGTTTCAGAAATTCGTTCAACAAAGTGGTTGTTGATTCCCTTCTCGTGAAGCCTTGTGAAAATCAGGCTGGAAATTTCGTTATTTAAACGGCCTTTTCCGTCAATCTCGGCTTTTTTTTCTCCGTTAAAAGCCGTCGCTGAGTTTTTGTATTCGACAAACAAAGTGTTGTCATCATCCGTCCGGTAAATCTTTTTCGCTTTTCCTTCGTATAAAAGTTCATTTTTCACAATATTCACAGAAGGCCTCCTAACCCGAATGTTGGAAATATTTAAGCACTTAGACCCCCGCCTGTAAAAGCGGGCGGTCTATTCTATGCCAAGCCTAAACGTTCAAAAATGTAGTCGACATTTTTCAAGTGGTAATTGTAATCAAAGCAGTCGTTAATTTGTTCCGGAGACAGTCGGGACGTAATTTTTTCCTCAGCCTCGACAAGCTGGCGGAACGGCACTTGTTTCTCCCATGCTTCCATTGCTTTCGGCTGAACGGTGTCATACGCTTCTTCGCGCGCCATGCCGGTATCAATGAGAGCGAGAAGGACGCGCTGGGAGTAGATCAATCCGAGTGTGCGGTCCATGTTGCGCTTCATGTTTTCAGGGAACACGGTCAAGTTTTTCACAATGTTGCCGAAGCGGTTCAGCATGTAATTCAGCGCGATCGTCGCATCAGGCAGAATGATGCGCTCTGCTGATGAATGCGAAATGTCGCGTTCATGCCAAAGCGGTACATTTTCATAAGCGGTCAGCATGTAGCCGCGGATGACGCGCGCCATTCCCGTCATGTTTTCCGAACCGATCGGGTTGCGTTTATGCGGCATGGCAGATGAACCTTTTTGGCCTTTTGCGAAAAATTCTTCGACCTCGCGTGTTTCGCTTTTTTGGAGGCCGCGGATCTCAACGGCGAATTTCTCGATGCTTGTCGCAACAAGCGCCAGTGCAGCCATGTAATCGGCGTGGCGGTCGCGCTGCAGCGTCTGCGTTGAGATCGGCGCAGCTTTTAAGCCGAGCTTCTCACATACGTACTGCTCGACGAATGGATCGATGTTCGCGTACGTTCCGACGGCGCCTGAGATTTTACCGACTTCGATGCCTTCTTTCGCTTGCTTGAAGCGTTCCAGGTTGCGCTTCATCTCTTCATACCAAAGGGCGAGCTTTAAGCCGAATGTCGTCGGTTCTGCATGCACGCCGTGTGTGCGCCCCATCATCACCGTATATTTATGTTCCTTTGCTTTTTCTTTCAAGATGTCAATAAACCTCTCAATGTCCTTGAGCAAAATCTCGTTCGCCTGTTTTAATAGATAAGAAAGAGCGGTATCGACCACATCTGTTGATGTCAGTCCGTAGTGCACCCATTTTTTCTCTTCGCCAAGCGTTTCCGATACGGCGCGGGTAAATGCGACGACATCATGGCGCGTGTCCTGCTCGATTTCGAAGATGCGGTTGATGTCAAATGACGCTTTTTCCCTTAAAACCTTCACATCTTCTTTCGGAATGACGCCGAGCTCAGCCCAAGCTTCACAAGCCAGTATTTCAACTTCAAGCCATGCTTGGAATCTGTTTTCATCTGTCCAAATCGCAGCCATTTCCGGTCTTGAATAACGTTCGATCATTGTTTTCGTCCTCCATCTCTTTCAATCCACTTTTCTGTCATCTGCCCGATCCATTCATTGTCGGGTGTTCTTAAAAATGTGATGTGCCCCATTTTGCGGCCTGGTTTGACTTCATGCTTTCCGTATATATAAAGCTTCGCTTCTTTTAAAAGTTCGGGATCTTCTTCAGCCATGTACACTTCGTCCCCGAGAAGGTTCACCATCATCCCTTCCTTCAGAAGATCCGTTTTACCGAGCGGCAGCCCGCAGACCGCACGAATATGCTGTTCAAACTGGCTCGTTTCGCAAAGATCAAGGGTGTAATGGCCGGAATTATGCGGCCGCGGCGCCAGTTCATTGACGAGAAGGCCGCCGTCTTCCTTCAGGAAAAGCTCAACGGCCAGTGTTCCGACAAGCTGAAGCTTTTCGGCAAGCCTGAGGGCAAGTGCTGCCGCTTGTTCCTGAATCGCCTCATCGACCCGGGCCGGGACGATGCTCTGGAATAAAATATTTTGTTTATGGATGTTTTCTGCCGCCGGAAAGACGGTTGTCTCTCCGTGAACCGATCTTGTCACGATCACGGACAATTCCATTTTGAAAGGAACCCAGCTTTCCAAAATGCATGTGCCGTGCTGTAAAAGAGCTGCGGCTTCCCCGATTTGTGCTTGTTCTTTCAGGACGTGCTGCCCTTTTCCGTCATACCCGCCGCGGCAAGTTTTCAGCACCGCCGGAAGACCGAGCTCCGCTACGGACGCTTCCAATTCCGCCCGGTCGTGAATGATCCGGTACGGCGCGACTTTACAGCCCGCTGATGCAATCGCTTTTTTCTCGGTCTCCCTGTTTTGCGTAAGGAGCAAAAGCTCGCTCCCCTGCGGAAGGTAAGCGTGCTCCTTCAGCCAGTTCAGCGCGTCATAATCGATGTTCTCGAATTCGTAAGTGATCACGTCGCTCGCTTCGGCAAGCTTCCGTATCGCTTCCCCGTCATTATAGCTAGCCGTAATCTCAAGGTCGGCGACCTGGCCGCACGGTGATGAAGGAACAGGATCAACCACCGCGATTTTATAGCCCATTTGTTTGGCCGCGACGGCCATCATTTTGCCCAGCTGTCCGCCTCCGATAATGCCGATTGTCGCTCCCGGAAAAATCGTTTGTTTATACAAGCTGATCACTGCTTTCCAACACGGTTTGTCTGATGCTTTCCCTTCGTTCGTCCAATCTTTCGGCAAGCTCTTTGTCAAAAGCTGACAAAATCTGCGCCGCAAGCAGTCCTGCGTTGACCGCTCCCGCTTTGCCGATGGCAACGGTCGCAACGGGTACTCCGCCCGGCATTTGAACGATTGAAAGCAGCGAATCGAGACCGTTCAGCGCTTTTGACTGAACCGGCACACCGATGACGGGCAGCGTCGTTTTGGCTGCGACCATTCCCGGCAGGTGAGCGGCTCCGCCCGCTCCGGCAATGATGACTTTCAAGCCTCTTTCCCGAGCCTTTTCGGCATATTCAAACATTAAATCAGGCGTCCGATGTGCGGAAACGACCTTTTTTTCGAACGGAATTCCCAGTTCATCGAGTATGCCGCAGGCATGTTTCATCGTTTCCCAGTCAGATGTGCTTCCCATGATAACACCAAGAAGAGGCTGCATATCCTTTTGTCCCACCTTTAGCTGTTATTCTTCGCAAATAAAAAGCCCGGCATGTATTGCATTTGTAGGAAGCAACACAAACCGGGCATGGCGCGTGTATCGTCAGTTAGTCCGCTTCTCGCGATCTCCATGTCAGTTTATTGTCCACTTTCCTGCATAGTCCGATGATTTACGGTCATCGGGTAGAGACTTATGGGCCATATTCCCAAGATTATATGAGGATGTGTTTTCATGTCATGTTTATCTTAACAACGGACTGTGATAATGTCAACGACATTATCGAACGATAGTATATTTTGTTGTTCTAATGTTCGGGTTTAGAGTAATTTCCCTTCGAATATAATTTTTCTTCCGCACGGAACAACCTGAATCGTTCCATTTTCCTTTGTTTCTTTGAAGACCGGCTCCTCCATTCGGCGCACCGGCGTGTAGCCTTCTTCCTGCATCTTCGTCAACACGGTTTCGATCGTTTCGCCTTCCGTTACTTCAAAGCGCTTTTTTTTCGGCTTTGTCATTATTCTTTAATTCTCCTTTTCTTTACGGCTTTAACCCAGAATCCGCCGTGTATCGTCTTCGGTTCGTAGGAAATGATAAATGCTTTTGAATCGATTGATTTAATTGTTTCGTACAGCTGCAGCTCGTATTTTCTCGGCGTCAAAATCTGCATCGCCGTTCTGTCTCCCTCAAGTCCGCCGACGACCCAATGGGTGACCCCGTAGCCTTTTTCCCTGAGCTGTTTCGGCAGATCCAAATCAAGCTCTTTCGTAATGGCGTTAACGGTAATATAGCCCAAAGCGAGCTTTTCTTCAATCTTCGTGCCGACGATGATGCCGATTCCAAATCCAACCGCATAAGCGATCACGTTTTGGATTTGATTTAAATTATCTAAAACAAGACCCAGCCCGACGACGTAAACAAGCATTTCGATTGTCCCGATAAAAGCGGCGAGATACCGCTGGCCTTTTAGAGTCAGTATCATGCGAAGGGTTAAAAACGTTACATATATAATATTGATAACCAGAATAATTCCAACCATGATCACACCGTTCAATAGTGCTGAGTGAAGCAATTGAAATCCCTCCTTTAGATGCAAAGCAATCATATTCTACTAGAGAAATTCTCCATACACAATCCTGTAATGGCCCTGCTTCACCACAAAATTTTTCGACATTGCTCACTTCCATCAGTTTACCCTTTTTCTGCCGGTTTCAAAGCATTTAAACGCCATTAAAAAAGACGTTCAAATGAACGTCCTTAGAGCTGGTGTTTATGATCCCGCTGACGAACTTCATCTAATTTGTGCAGCTTCCGGTGTTCCTTTTCCAAATCGCTCAGCGTGTATGACGAGAGGTCTTTCAAATTGTCCAGCCGTCCTGGTTTTGCGAGCTGCCTGATTAAATACTCCTTTTTTTGCTTTACAGCTTTTCGAAGAAAGTTAGCCATCGATCACTCCCCCATCCGTTCGTATGATTGGTTACAATATAATACATATTATTCTTATGAGTCAACTCAGAATTAATGTTAAGAAAAAACCGGTTCTTCTTAAAGAACCGGCTGTATCTCCTTATACAGGGATAAGCGAGGACAGCAAGTATCCGCCCACCAGCTTCCAAGTTGCCCCAACGAATACCAATTCAAGCAAAAAGACGGTAAACACGCAGTACATCAGGTCAAACCGCGGTTTTTCGCTTTTTTCATAAATTGATTGAATCAATGTAAAAGTGCCGAAGGTCAATCCCATAAAGATGACGATCGAGAGAATCACCGTCGCGGCCGTGAAGTTGATAATCGCGAAAATCATCCACAGAGCGGCAGGGACGATAAACGGAACCAGTAAAGAGCCGTACTTTGCCGTGATATCGAAAAATGAAGCTTTATACCTGAGCATAAAATTCGATACAGCCCAGCTCGCTGCCGCCATCCAAAACATGAAAGCCATGCAGTAGATAAACACAACCAAAAACACTTCCATAAACGGCACCGACACGCCGAACCCGAGAATTCTCCCCCGGCCCGCAAGCAGCTGATAAAAGTTGCCGAGCGAAAAGAAAACAGCTAAAAGCGTCATTGAAATAACGGAATACTTAAAATAAGACCGGTCATAATCAAGTGCAGTGCGCACCGGGGACTTTAAAATATCGAGCACAAAGCTGAAATAACGGAACAAAGCGGCAATCACACTCTCCATCACCGATTTGACTTTTGCTGCAGACGGATTCGTCTCCTTGCTCTTCTTCGCTTTTTTCCGGGAATTCCTCGACATCCTCGAAGCAGGTTCTTGTTCTATATCATCTTCGTTTCGTTTGTGATGTTCTTCAATCATATAAGCAACTCCTCTTCTATTCAAAAGCTTTACATAAATGAAAAGCACTTTTATAAATTACATAAGCTGTGTGAAACAGTCAAGACAAACCTCTTTTTATCATAGATGCAGCAGCCCTTATATATGACGAAAAACGAAGGCGGAAGGTTCCGATTTTGATGAATTGGAAATAAAAAAAGGCGCTCGTTCAAATGAACAAGCGCTTTTTCCTACAGCCTATTTCAAGAAAATGAAATAAAGAATAAATACGACAGCCAGTCCGTACATAATCGGATGGATCTCTTTTGCTTTGCCTTTAAAAATCATCGTGATCGGGTAGAAAATAAATCCGATCGCGATTCCGGTGGCGATGCTATATGTCAGCGGCATCGCGATCATCGTGAAGAATGCGGGCACCGCAATCTCAAATTTGGTCCAGTCGATTTTGTTGAGATTCGCCACCATCAGCACGCCGACGATGATTAAAGCAGGCGCCGTCACTTGTGAAGTGATAACGCTGAGTACGGGCGAGAAGAACAGCGACAGCAAGAACAAAACGCCGGTTACAATCGCCGCAAAACCGCTTCTCGCTCCGGCCGCTACCCCGGCGCTTGACTCAACATAAGCGGTCGTTGTCGATGTACCAAGGATCGCTCCGGCCACAGTTGCGGAAGAATCGGCAAGCAAAGCTCTTCCCGCGCGCGGCAGTTTGTTATCCTTCATCAAACCGGCTTGTGATGCAACACCCACCAAAGTACCGGCCGTATCAAAAAAGTCGACGAATAAAAACGTTAAAATGACGACAAGCATTTGCACCGTAAAGATATCATGAAGGTGGATAAAGGCTTGTCCAAATGTTGGCGCAAGACTAGGAACGGCACCGACGATTTTGTCAGGAACGTCAATCTGTCCGAAAATCATGCCGACAATCGCCGTGATCAGCATCCCGAAGAAAATGCCGCCGTTGACGCGCAATACCATTAAAATGACAGTGATGATCAGTCCGAAAACAGTCAAAAGAACGGGACCTGAATGAATATTCCCAAACGACACAATCGTATCCGGGTTGGATACGACGATTTTGGAGCCCTGCAAACCGACGAAAGCGATAAACAGGCCAATCCCCGCACCGACAGCCATTTTCAGCTCATAAGGAATCGAATTGATAATTTTTTCCCTTAAACCGGATAGCGAAAGAACGATAAAAATAAGTCCGGAAACCATAACGCCTGAAAGAGCCGTCTGCCAAGGAATCTGCATATTCAGGATGACTGAGAATGCAAAGAATGCGTTAAGCCCCATTCCGGGCGCCAGAGCGATCGGATACTTCGCGAGCAGCCCCATGATAAAACAACCGACGGCTGCTGCAACCGCGGTTGCCGTAAAGACCGCGCTTTGATCCATTCTCAATGCATCCGGGAAATTTTCCACCGACGCCAGAGAAAGGGTAAGCGGGTTGACGATCAAAATATATGCCATGGACAAAAATGTGGTGAGTCCGCCGATCATTTCTCTCCGATAATTTGTGCCCAATTCTTCAAACTGAAAGTAACGCTTCAAAATGGTATACTCCTCTCGTTTGTCTGTCGCTTTTATTGTTTCATAAACCTTTGCTTTTAAACAAAAAACGCCCCAACTGGCGGGACGCTTGACTACGGCATATTTCATACTGAAAAAATGATTTTTCACGGATAAAATATTGTATACAAGCGTAGTCAAGCTATTTACGGTAGCTTGGTAGAAACTTATGGGCCATATCCCCATGATTATACGACAAGTCTTTTTTAAATTACTATACTATTGTAGCAATATCTAACGTTGAACACAATACAAAAAAACGAACATTCATGATTTTAATGTTCGCTTCGTTCGTTGTTTTTCCAAATTCTGATCGTGGTCTGAAGGGGCTCAATCCCCGGTTTTCTTTCAATTCAAATAAAACACGCTCTTTTTTTAGCGTGATATTCTGTTTCCGCGTCATATCCTCCGACAAGACCGCGCTTCGAACACCGTTTGAACTGTATCGTAGACTTTAATGCCTTGTTCAGTTGTCACTCTGTGATCGGAAGATTCATGGCACAGCGGCTGCGGCGATGAAAACGGAAGATATAAGCGTTATATCATCCAATCTACTGCTCCACCAATAAAAAATGCCCCAGCTTCATGCGGCTGAGGCATTTTTCTTATTCCCACTCGATTGTTGCAGGCGGCTTGCTCGTAATATCGTAAACCACGCGGTTAATGTGCTTCACTTCATTGACGATCCGTGTCGAGATTTTCTCAAGGACATCCCAAGGAATTCTCGCCCAGTCTGATGTCATGCCGTCAATCGATGTCACGGCGCGAATGCCGATCGTATAGTCATAAGTTCTTGCGTCTCCCATGACGCCGACGCTGCGGATATCAGGAAGAACGGTGAAGTATTGCCAAATATCTTTTTCAAGATCAGCTTTGGCGATTTCTTCGCGGAGGATCGCGTCTGATTCGCGGACGATTTCAAGCTTTTCCTCCGTCACTTCTCCAAGAACGCGGATGCCGAGGCCCGGACCTGGGAACGGCTGGCGCCAAACAATTTCGTCAGGGATGCCAAGCTCGGTTCCGAGCGCGCGCACTTCGTCTTTGAAGAGCGTATTCAGCGGTTCGATCAGTTCAAACTGCATGTCTTCAGGAAGGCCGCCGACATTGTGATGCGACTTGATCGTCTGAGCCGTCGCTGTTCCGCTCTCGATAATGTCAGTGTATAGCGTTCCCTGTGCAAGGAAGTCAATTCCTTTCAGTTTTTCCGCTTCATCGTCAAACACGTAGATAAACTCATTACCGATGATTTTGCGTTTTTGTTCAGGGTCTGAGACGCCTTTAAGCTTGTTCAGGAAGCGATCTTTCGCATCCACTTTGATCACGTTCATGTTGAAGCCTTCACTGAACGTTTTCATCACGCCTTCCGCTTCACCTTTTCGAAGGAGCCCGTGGTCTACGAAAATACAAGTCAGCTGGTCGCCGATCGCTTTATGGATCAAGACCGCAACGACAGAGGAGTCAACCCCGCCGCTCAACGCGCACAGTACTTGCTTGTCGCCGACTGTTTCGCGGATTTTCTGCATTTCAATCTCAATAAAGTTTTCCATTGACCATTCGCCGACGCATTCACAAACACCGAAAACGAAGTTCTTCAAAAGGTCGTTTCCGTATTCTGAATGGCGGACTTCCGGATGAAATTGAACGCCGTACCATTTCTTATCCTTCTTGCTCATTGCTGAGTTCGGGCAATGATGGCTTGTCGCATCAACGGTAAAGCCTTCTGGAACTTCAACTACTAGATCACCATGACTCATCCAGACGACTTGTTCGTTTGGAAGATCTTTAAACAGATCCGGTTCACCCTCGATATGAATGTTTGCTTTTCCGTATTCGCGCTGGCTTGCCGCTTCTACTTTTCCGCCAAGGTAATGCGTCATCAGCTGCATGCCGTAGCAAATTCCAAGAACAGGGATGTCCAGTTCGAAAATCTTTTCGTCGCAGCGGAAAGATCCTTCGTCGTAAACGCTGTTCGGACCGCCGGACAAAATAATTCCTTTCGGATTCATTTTTTTGATTTCCTCTGCCGTCAACGTATGAGGATGCAATTCACTATATACACCAAACTCACGAATGCGGCGGGTAATCAGCTGGTTGTACTGACTTCCAAAATCCAACACAAGAATCATTTCATTTACTAACTTCGTCATGGTGTCACCTCTTTATCAAATTGTCTTTTTGCACAGAAAAAATGGCGGCAGACACACGGCCGTCCTGCCCCCATTCACGGGACAAGGCCCGGCTTGTCCGATAGATAAGCCGCCGAGCCTGCCAGCAAGAATATATAAGGGTTTTTAATATTCACTTATTCTAACAATACGACTGAAAGCGGTCAAGACTATCTCTTTTTAATTAAATTTTCCCATAACTCCGCCGAATCATTCCAAAGCTTAGCGGCGTCTTCCTTTCGATACAAAGCCCGTTCATATTGAAGAGTCAAAGCCGTCATGTCCCCGCTTTGAAAGCGTTCATCAACCGTCTTCGCAAACTCGCGCAGCGTCTGGCCTTCTTCTTTTTGCATGCCTTGGCGCTTCAGCTGGCGGAGCAGTTCGTCGTAGGCTTTAAAGAAAACCGCTTCATCACGCCGTTTTTTCAGCCTGTTGATGATGATGTGCGGCATCCATTTCACCCTTGTATAGTAAAGCACCGCTGCAAACGCCAGCAACAGACCGAGTACGGCCGCACCAGTCAAAAGAGTACGGTCTGCATCATCGCTTCCGGCATGGGAATCGGCTTTGGCATCACGCTTTGCCTGGGATTCGGGCTTCTCTTTGTTGTCTTGTTCTTTTGCATCCTGCGGACGCTGGCCTTCATCATTTTTCTTATCATCTTCTTTTTTATCAGAAGCCGCGCCGGCTTGCTGACCGCTGGACTCTTCAACGAGCTGCTCGGGATTTAAAAAGCCTTTCGTCGGTTCAAACGTAACCCAGCCTTGTCCTTCAAAATACACTTCAACCCAGGAGTGGGCATTGTTGTTTGTCACCTCGTACATCGTGCGTTTCCGGTCTGCCGTCGTTCCTGCATATTCACCGGATGTGTAGCCTTTCACCCAGCGGGCCGGTATTCCGGCCGACCGCAGCAGTACGATCATAGCCGTGGAAAAATTGTCGCAGTAGCCGATTTTCGTCTCAAATAAAAACTGATCGACGTAATCCTGGTCTCCTTTAGGAACAGCGACATCTTCCGTCTCATAAGAAAATTCGGAAGAACCGAGATACTTCTCAATCGCTTTCGCTTTGTCATATATATTATCTTCGTCTTTCGTTAAATCGTGCGCCAATGTTTTCACGCGGTCGGGAAGGGAAGTGGGAAGCTGCAGGTACTTCTCATGGCTCCTGGCCCATTTCCCCTCCGACTCCAAGCTGACTTTCCTCAGCTGATCGACATCAAAGACGGGTGATTTATAGGTGACCGAATAGCTTTCCAGATTCTGAATGTCCGCGCCTGTCTTGCCGGCCGGTTTTATTTTCTCCGTATTTAAGTTCATGCGGAGCGGCACAAAGAAATTATTGAGCTTGATTTCGGTCGTCCCGATCGGATACAGGACATGATCGTACCGGTAAGCGGGATCGATATCGACGATCGCTTTGCGCGTTTCGGTCTTCACGCTTTCGTCGTACCACTGGTAATCCAGTTTATCCTCTTCAAGCTGAATGGATGCGCCTGATTTTTCGTCTTCAATCCAGCCTTTTCCTGTATAGCGGCTTTTTGTTTCCACCCTGAAATAGCTTCGTTCATTTCCCTGCCATGTAAATACCCATGTATCGTCTTTTGAAAATGGACCGCCCAATGCCTCATCATTCGTTCCATAGCCGACTTTGCTTCTGCCTGAGGAAGCAAAATCGCCGGTCGCAGCCGTCTGCAGAAACGGCACCGGATCAGGCCAGACGGGATCGGCTTTTGGCGAGACCGCGCCGATGCACACGGCGGCGGCAGTCATCAATAAGAGCGGTGCAAACCATTTGGCAAACCGCGATTTCGAGGATTTGAGCGCTTCTGATTCCCTGATCCGTTCCAAATACAGCAGGCCGAGAAGCAAAAAGCCGATCAGCACGATCCTGACGATCGCATATGACGCGTCAAACGGCGTAAATGTATCGATCACCGCGACATAAACAACGGTCATAATAAAAAAGAATAAAATTCTGCGCTGATAGATCACCCAGTAGTGCAGCAAGTATACGAGCAGCCAAAGAAGGACGTAAAAGAGCAGCGTCCGAAACAACGGCGACATATCCCGCCACATGCCGGAGAAAATATAGGAGAAATTTCGCTTTAAATCCTGGAAAAACAGGGCAATCCATGAAGGTGAAAACACCGATCCTTCGTAAAAAATCGTGTGCAGTGCAAACAGAACGAAGCCAAGGCTGACCGGAAATCTGATAAACCAAGGGACCTTAAAAAATGTAAGCAAAAATACAAGAGCGATAAATAAAATAAAAAAGACGGTGTGCCCCGTATCGGTAAAATACTGCAAAGGACGGAGCCACTCCCACAGCAGCAAAAAAGTCAGCACATAAAAAAGCAATAAACCGAACCTGTTTCTTTTTCCCCCGGACAACATTTTCTCACCTCGCTTCAGCCAAACCCCGGGAAAAATGTTCCCCGTAAATGACGTTTACTTCGATTCCCCGCGCTTTTAAATGCTGGACAGCCGCGCTTTCCTCGCTTGATAGATCTCCGCCTTTTTTCTTCACCAAACAAATGACGGGCCGCCCGCCGGAGAGCGGTTTCTTCAAAGCCTGCACCAGTTCGATCGTGATGCGGCTTGTCACAATATATTTGACGGCTTTTCTCATATCGGAATGTCCCAATTCCCCCTCTATCAGACTGTGAAACGGCTGGACTGCATTGCAGTCGGCAATCGCCAAGTAGTAGAACAGCTTTCTCAGCTGCTCTTCCCCCTGCCGAACCGGGAAGACATTCCGCTCCTTACCAATGGAAACAAGCCCTGCATTCGTCCCGCTCCGCATTGCCGAACGAATGATGGAAGCGGTAAACGTGACGATCTCTTCAAAAGCCTCAGACGGGGACTGATCCATAAAGACGAGCAGGTCATCCCCTTTCGTCTGCTCAAATTCCTTCGTCATCAGCTGGCTGCGGCGGGCTGACGTCTTCCAGTCGACCCATGCAAAACGGTCGCCCGGCTGATATTCTCTGATACCTGACGCCAGTGTACTGTCCTTGCGGCGAAGCTCTGAAACGCGGCCTGCATGCTCGTCATAAGAGCCTCCGCTGGCGCGGTAAGCGATCTCCTGATAGGAAGGCAAAACGAGAAAGGAAGCTTCCAATTGAATCTCGCATTCCCTTTCCAGCAGGCCGAGCGGATCACCTGTACGGACTCTGATTTTTGCTAAACGGTGGTCTCCTCTCGGAACCGAATCGATCGTGTACGCCATTTTAATTTCTTTTTTAAACCAAGGAAAGAGAAGCTGTTTGGCCTCTGCCGAACCCCTGTTTTTCCCCAGCGAATCAGGCAGGCAGTCTTCCACGATCATAAACATGATCGGAAAAGGCCATTTTCTCTTCAGCACGACGAAAGCCTCCAATTGATCACCGGCTTTATACTGCCCTTGGCTCAGCCTCCGCTCCGCTGTCAAGTTCTTCAGCGGATAAAAAGCAAACAGGAAAGCATAAAGCGCAAAGGGGAGAAATGAGTAGAACAGAAACCAGCTGACAAATCCCCCTTGAAACATCGCATAGCAAAACGTTGAAGCAAACAGAAGAAACAGAATAAACAGCTTCCATCCGTACATCACAAGACCGATGCGCTCTCTCATCAGCTGCTCATCGGCCTTCCGACGGGAACTTCGGTTTTTGACATGATGTCCTGAAGGACAGCTTCAGGCCGCTTTCCTTCAAATTTCGCCTCTGACCGCAGGATCATTCTGTGCGCAAGGGTAAAAGGCGCCAAATACTGAATATCATCAGGAATGACATAATCGCGGTTATATAAAAATGCAAACGCCTGAGCCGCCTTCATCAAGGCGATTGAGCCGCGCGGACTCACCCCGAGATAAACGGCGGAATGACTCCTCGTTTTTTGGGTGATCCCAACAATGTATTCTTTAATCGCAGCGTCTACATACACCTTTTCAGCTTCTTTTTGAAATGCGGCAAGCTCTTCCTTCTCTATGACAGGCTCAATTTCCTCAATGGGGCTGCGGTTTTCCTGAAGATCGAGCACTTGAAGCTCTTCGCGGACTGTCGGATATCCCATTCTCAGCTTGAATAAAAAGCGGTCAAGCTGAGCTTCCGGCAGCGGGTATGTCCCCTCATACTCGACAGGGTTTTGCGTGGCCATCACAAAAAAAGGCTTTGAGAGCGGCATTGTCACACCGTCTACTGTCACACTTCCTTCTTCCATCGCTTCCAGAAGCGCCGACTGGGTTTTCGGCGATGTTCTGTTGATTTCATCGGCGAGGATGATGTCCCCCATAATCGGACCTGAACGGTATTCAAATTCCAGCGTTTTTGGATTATATATGGAAACCCCTGTTACATCTGAAGGCAGTAAATCAGGCGTAAACTGGATTCTTTTAAATTCAGCGCCTGTTGATTTTGCCAGGGTGCGAACCATCATCGTCTTTCCGACGCCGGGTACGTCTTCCAGCAGAACGTGTCCGTTTGCAAGAATGGCAGTCAGGCTTAAAACGGCAATATGTTTCTTTCCTACCATTACTTTGTCAATATTATCAGCTACTTTTCCCAAAACGGGATGCAGCATTTCTTCGTATGACATCCTCTTCCTCCTCATTGCTGACGAATCGAATTTATTTAACTTTACCATAAACGATGTGCTCCCAGAAAACAACTGACTGGCGGAAAATAGAATTTTGTCTTTTTTCATTTCGAATTTACAGAGTGATGAAAGTAAAAAAAAGCGGTCAGTGACCGCTTTTTATTTTTCTTTAGAAGGCTCTATGTGAACATGGGAATGAACGATCGAGTGCTCCTCCTGCATTCTTCTCTCTATTTCATCGGCGATGTCATGGCTTTCTGCAATGTTGAGATCTGACCTTACCTCCACGATAATTTCCACGTGGATGGCGCTGCCCAAATAACGCGCTTTTACATCTTTGATGTTGCCGACGCCGGGAACTTTCCGGATCGTTTCTTTATAGGTTGAAATATGTTTAATATCGAATCCGTCCGTCAAGGAATGGGCCGCCTCTTTAAAAATCCCCCAAGCCGTTTTGCAGATGATTAATCCAATGATAAACGCGGCTGCCGTATCGACCCATGCAAGGTTAAATTGCGAAGCAAAGATGCCTGCGAATGTTCCGATGCTGACATAGGCATCTGATTTATTATCGGCGGCGGCTGCATAGAGGGCATGGCTGTTCACCTTTTTTGCCAGCCTTTTATTGTAGAGGAAAACCAAAAACATCACGACGGCGCTGCCTGCAGCCGTCCAGGCCGCAATCATGTCCGGTGTCGTTTCCTTCGGATTAAACAGCATTTCGCCCGAGCTGTACAGCACTTCAAGACCGACCACCATCATGATAAATGAAGCGATCATCGAGGCGATCGTCTCAGCGCGGAAATGTCCGTACGGATGGTCTTCATCAGGCGGCTTCTGCGAAATCCTGAGGCCGATCAGCACCGCTAATGAGGCGATAATATCGGTTGTATTGTTCAGTCCGTCGGCTCTGAGGGCTTCGGAGTGAAATGCAAGCCCGACGGCCAATTTAACAGCCGACAGTACAAGGTAAGCGATGATGCTGACCCATGCCCCGGTTTCACCTTTTTTTAATTCATCATACCGTTCCATAAAAAGCTTCCTTTCCCATCCGAGTTTTCGCTTTTAATCATACAAAGCAAAACTTGAGTGAGTCTATAGAAACATGATTCACTTCTTGCAGAAATATAGTCAGAGTAGAACTTTTTTTATTTAAGGAAACAAATTTCAGTTTGGTCAAAACCGTTAAAACCCGCTCTATATAAGGATTTTTCGAAAACCTCAAATTATTCAAGCGTCATAGGATGGAAAGGACGGTTTCTTCTTTCAGAATATTTTTTCTTTAGAATCCATGAATGATTCTTCTGAAAAACATTAAACAAACTCAAAATTTAAACGATATTAAAAAAGTCGAAAATAGTCCTTAAAGCTCTGACGATTAAAATATCATAATAAAATAGACTTTTTCCTTTTTTTGGATTATTATGTTTCAGACATTATTACATAGATTATGAGGTGGACATTACGATACATGCACCGACAATGGCCAGCGCAGATAGCAACCTTTTTATATCGCTGCTGCAATAGGAGGAACTGTCGGCGTCAGCCTGGCATATATCGTTCCGCTTATCCTGCTTTTAATCGGCGGATGTAAAGCATTGTTCAGCGGCGGGAATAAAGGCCTTGTCTATAAAAATGGTGGTTCTATGTCACGATTATTGGCTCCATCGTATTCGTCATGATGTTCGCTTCAAGCGGCTCTTCTACTCAAGAGAGCAAATCGTCCGGAAGCAGCGCAAAGACGACAGCCGCAAAAACTAGCGAAGAAAAAAGCAATGACGATGCCAAAGAAAAAACTGAATTCGGTTTAAATGAAACAGCTGATCTTGACGGCACACACATCACAGTTACTAACGTTAAAAAATCGATGGGCAATGAATATTTCAAACCAAACAACGGTAATGAATATGTAGTTGCAACACTTAACATAGAAAATAAAAGCGATAAAGATATTTCCTATAACCCGCTCGATTTTCAAATTCAAAATGAAGATGGACAAATTACGCACAATACGTTTGGACCATCAGATGATAACGACCTATCTTCTGGAAATCTGACACCAAACGGCAAGGTATCTGGAACAATCACTTTCGAGACTAAAAAGAGCAAAACATATAAAGTTATCTACACTCCTGAATTTTGGAATGACAAAAAGATTACTTTCAACCTTAAATAATTCAAAAAAACTTGCAAAGAAAACTTTGCAAGTTTTTTTAATTGCATTTCTTCCGCCCAAGTACGATCGGATACCGGTTCAACAAAAAGATGCAAGGCACCATTACAAGCAATGTCATGCCGGTGTAAAGCGCGCTCCACAACAGGGAGCCGTATGTCTCATCAAGGGAAACCTGTGTGAAGTAGTAGACGACGGCTTTCAGCATCCTGATGACCGGATAGTGCAGTACGAGAATGATCAGCGAGTTTTTGCCGAGGAATTGGAGAAGCCTTGCTTTTTCAAGGTGAAAGCTGCTGAAAATGACGCCTGCCGTCCCCAGAAATGAGGTCATATAAAAGAGCGCCATGTTTCCGTACTCATTGGCCCTCATATCCACTCTGACGTTCAGGGTCTGCAAGCAGCCGACCGCGATGAATAAAAGAAGCGTGAGCAGCAGCATTCTTCGGTCTCTCATCTCTTTCAGATTATTTTTCAACAGAAAACCGGCCGAATAAAAGACGATGGCGGTCAGGGCCACTTCAATATTCCACGGCAGCTTGATGCCGAGATATTGATAATTCAAAAAGCCTAAAGCGGCTGAGACCAATACGGCTATGACGATAAACAGTCTGCCTTTCCCCCATCTCTTCACGATGAAAAACAGTATTTCAACGATGAATAAGCATGTTAAAAACCAGAGCGCCGGGTTGTGTGTCAGCTTGTAGTCATCAGGCATCGAATAAAAAATCCCTTTAAACGGTACAACCGGGTCGACATCCGAACTGCCGGTGAACGTAAAATGCCTCTCGACGAGAACCCAGAATAAATAGGCAAGAACGGAGAAGATGAAGTACGGCAAAAGGAGCGTCTTTATTTTTTTTAAGAGAAAAGATGTAAAAGTCATATTCCCATCATGGTAAACGAGGCCGGACAGAAAGAAAAACAGCGGCATATGAAATGCGAAAATGAACGTTTTCAGCCAATCCGGCGTCGGTGTATGGCCCAATACGACCAATATAATTCCCACGCCTTTCGAAACATCAATCCACTCTATTCTTTTCTGCAACACGGGTATCTCCTTTCAGACCGCTTCGCCCCATAAGAAAGGGTTTACACATAATGTACCATCATCCCCGCCTTTCTTCCTCCGCGAATCACGCCTCAAGGCGATTTTTAATCGTCAGGAAATATTTTGTTCATCTTCTTGTAATGATCGATTCTATTTTTTAACATACTCAGCACATACTGCGTTTCTTATTCTCATCATGAGGAACCAGACCATGCAACCCGTCTTATAATGTAATGATCTTTTCATCAGAACAAAAGAGGACAGGTGAAACATGAAACTTGAAAAATTCGTTGACCGGCTCCCCATTCCGCAAGTGCTTCAACCCCAAAGCAAAAGCAAGGAAATGACCTATTATGAAGTCACCATGAAAGAATTTCAGCAGCAGCTTCACCGCGATCTGCCGCCGACTCGGCTGTTTGGATATAACGGAGTTTATCCCGGCCCTACCTTCGAAGTGCAGAAACACGAAAAAGTCGCAGTCAAGTGGTTAAATAAGCTTCCGGATCGCCATTTTCTCCCCGTCGACCATACGCTTCACGATGACGGCCATCACGAACATGAAGTGAAGACGGTCGTTCATTTGCACGGAGGCTGTACGCCTGCTGACAGCGACGGATATCCTGAGGCTTGGTACACAAAAGACTTCCATGCAAAAGGCCCTTTCTTTGAAAGGGAGGTGTATGAATATCCGAATGAGCAGGATGCTACAGCTCTTTGGTATCATGACCATGCAATGGCCATCACAAGGCTGAATGTATATGCGGGGCTTGTCGGTTTATATTTTATTCGCGACAGGGAAGAGCGTTCATTGAACTTGCCGAAGGGAGAATATGAAATCCCGCTTTTGATTCAGGATAAATCATTTCATGAAGATGGTTCATTGTTTTATCCGCGGCAGCCTGACAACCCTTCGCCGGATCTTCCGGACCCGTCGATTGTTCCGGCTTTTTGCGGTGATACCATTTTAGTCAACGGCAAGGTATGGCCTTTCGCTGAACTGGAACCCCGAAAATACCGTTTTCGGATACTGAACGCCTCCAATACGAGAATCTTTGAGCTGTATTTCGATCATGACATCACATGTCATCAAATCGGCACGGACGGCGGTCTTCTGCAGCATCCGGTCAAAGTCAATGAACTGGTGATCGCGCCGGCTGAAAGGTGCGATATCATCGTTGATTTTTCACGAGCAGAAGGAAAAACCGTGACACTGAAAAAACGGATCGGCTGCGGCGGACAAGACGCAGATCCCGATACTGATGCCGACATCATGCAATTCCGCATCTCAAAACCTTTGAAGCAAAAAGATACAAGTTCATTGCCGAGAATATTGAGAAAGCGCCCATTTTACCGGAGACACAAGATCAATGCCCTCAGAAATCTGTCATTGGGCGCGGCCGTTGACCAATATGGAAGACCTGTTCTGCTTTTAAACAACACAAAGTGGCATGAACCGGTAACCGAAACACCCGCACTCGGCAGCACTGAGATCTGGTCGATCATCAATGCCGGAAGGGCGATCCATCCGATCCATTTACATCTTGTTCAATTTATGATTCTCGACCACCGGCCGTTTGATATCGAGCGGTATCAGGAAAACGGAGAACTTGTTTTTACCGGTCCGGCAGTTCCTCCGGCACCGAATGAAAAGGGGCTGAAAGACACCGTCAAAGTACCCCCGGGTTCAGTGACGCGCATTATCGCCACCTTTGCGCCGTACAGCGGCAGATATGTTTGGCACTGCCACATCCTTGAGCACGAAGATTACGATATGATGCGCCCTCTTGAAGTGACAGATGTTCGTCATCAATAAGAAAAAGCCTCCGCATTTGGAGGCTTTTAAAAAAGCACAAATCATCAAAAAAACCATCGCTTGATCCTGTACAATAGGATCATCAAATCGTAAAGGCTGTGGATGAATATGAATGATTACGAAAGAATTCAAAACGCGGTTCAGTTTATCGAAGAACACCTTCAAAACGATTTAAACATCACGGATATTGCGGCTAAATCGTGTTTCTCCCCATTTCATTTTCAAAGGCTTTTTCAGGCGATCTCCGGTTTTTCCGTTTATCAATACATTCGCAACCGGCGTCTGTCTGAAGCTGCGCTTCTGCTTGAGAAAACAGACCGTTCCATTCTCGACATTGCAATCAATTTCGGCTATGGCTCACAAGAAGCTTTCAGCAGGGCTTTCTCACAGTACTTCGGCATCACTCCGGCCAAGTATCGCAAAGCGAAGGTCAAGCTTGATTTTCAATCTAAAATTAATTTCCTCGAATATAAAGAAAGGATGACTGGAGATATGAACATCCCAAAGCCGCACATCACTCATTTAAACGACATACATATGATCGGATATGAGTACCGGACAAATTTAAACGATGAAAAGTATTTCGAAGATATCCCGAAATTCTACAACGATTTCGGCAGAAATGGATACTTTATGCAAATTCCTCAAAAAACGGATCCGAATATGTGTTACGGGCTGTCATGCCGCTTCCAGGATGACGGAGGTTTCTCATTTATTATCGGGGAAGCCGTTCGCGAAACAGCAGCCGGGGAAGTGCCGGAGCCGCTTATTTATACGAAAATTCCCGGCGGCAAATACGCCGTATTTCATGTAAACGGATCGACTGAATCAGTGCAGAACACAAGAAGATACATCTATGGATCATGGCTGATGAATACCAATTACGAGAGAACAGAAGGACCGGACTTTGAAGTGACTGATGTGTGCCGTTCCGTACCGCCGAACGAGATGAAGATGACCATCTATATCCCGCTTCTGTAAAAACGCCGGGGAACCTTCTGACCACAGGTTCCCCGAATCCTTTTATATAGATTTCAGCGCCTCGGCGGGCGTTTGATCACCCGAAACCAAATCGAACGAACGACGGAATGTGTGCTCCTCGGTGAGCGCCGCCAAGATGGTATCGGCCACATCTTCACGCGGAATCGTTCCGCGCTCAAGATTTTCCGCGGCTTTCACCCGGCCTGTGCCCGGTTCGTTTAACAGGCCTCCCGGACGGATAATCGTGTAGTTTAATTCGCTGCCTTCAAGCATCCGATCCGCATAATGTTTGGCGACATAATACGGCTTTAACGCTTCATTCCAATTTTCACGGCGGTGTGCCTGCAATGTGCTGACCATAATAAAGCGGCGAATGCCTGCTTTTTCGGCGGCTTCGATCGTTTTAACCGCCCCATCCAAGTCGACCAAAAGCGTTTTGTCAGCGCCCGTATTGCCGCCTGAGCCGGCGGTAAAGACAATCGCGTCGCAGCCCTCCGCCGCTTCTGCGATGCTTTCAACGGTGCCTTCTAAATTAGCGAGCGCTGTTTCTGTTCCCGATTGTTTCAAAGCTTGCGCCTGCTCTTCATTTCTCACCATTGCCCTGACCTGATGTTCGCTGCTCTCATTCAAACTTTTCGTCAAACGGCGCCCGATTTGTCCGTTCGCCCCCACTACAAACACTTTCATCTGCTTATCCTCCTTGTTGCCAGTTTCTTATTTCATTATTTCACTGTCCAGATAATTGTTCAAACCGTCCGCTCGCCAAAATGCGCAAATGCTAAAAAGGCTTCCCATCCTAACTGCAGGCAGCCTTTCAGATCGTTGACAAAATAGGTCGGACTTTTATATTCTGTCCTATTTTTATGCAATTCATTCTGTTTTCTGGCGATGAGGACTCTTTCAAGTCAAGTCGCCGGATTTTTGAGATTTTGGCAGCAATGTTAAACGTAAATTCGCCTTTTCTCCGCGGGCTGAAGCCACTTTTGTTTTTTATATCCGGACTGTTTATGCTCGAAGCCAAAAGTATGTTGCCAGTGCCAATAAAAGCAAATAAAGGCCGGCAATGAAACGAAACACCCCTTTTTTTTCGGAAAAAGGAGGGTTGATTAACATGACAATAATAGTGGGTGCGAATAATACAATGAGAAAATATTTGTATTCTATAAAAAACGTACATATGGAAAGAAGAATAGAAATATAGAAAACTGCGATAAAACCACTTCCGAACTTTTTCTTCAGCTCTCCTTTTTTTTCTTCAAGCAGATGATCTATCTGTTGTCTATTAAACATAATGACCTCCTATCAGAATTTATGTAATATAGTACTTCAATCATTGCAGCAAACAACGTAAGAATTGCGATAACAATAAAAAATATTTAGAACAACTAAAAAACAAACCAAGAAATACGGTATGTTGCTTTGGAGCGAAAAAGATAGTTTTTTGATTACATGTTTAAAGAGTACCATACACTAAATTGTTAAATCGAGGATTTTTTAGTTATTTTTGTTTGGGTAATCAGCGATTAAACAGGCTTTTATACCAAATTAAAGGCAATCCTTATAATTCAGAGAGACCTAATTCTGCAACTGCGATATCAAAAACTGGCTCTAATTTAAATTTAAGTGAATAGTAGAATTGCCGCCGTGCTCAAGCATAGCGGCTTGGTTTAAACCACTTTTGGTGACTTTGCGACAAACAAAAAGACTTCCCATTAGGTATCATGGGAAGCCTTTTTGTTTTCTATTCTATTCCGCCGATCTCATTGAAAGGGAAATAACGGAACTCAACTTTGCCGACAACGGAGTCCATTGTGATAAATCCGAAAAAGCGGCTGTCTTTGCTGTTTTGACGGTTATCCCCCATCACGAACAAGTGATCTTCCGGCACCTTTTGTTCACCTGTTAATTTCTCCAATGTGAAATTATCGGTTAAATGTTCATGAAGCGTCAGCTTTTGCTTGTTTTTCTTTAAATAAGGTTCATCGTATGCTTTTCCGTTTATATAAAGGACATCATCCTTCATTTCGATCGTATCTCCCGGGAGCCCGATCACCCTTTTCACATAGTTTTCATCCGAATCAGGCGCGTGAAAAATAATTTTATCAAAGCGCTGAATATCGCTGATCTTACTAACCATGACCATGTTGCCGTCCTCTAAAGTCGGATACATTGAATCTCCCAAAACGGTTGACGGCGTAAACAGAAAATAGCGGCAAACCATCACAAGCGCTGCGGCGATGACAAGTGTTTTCACCCACGATAAGATCTCTTTTTTTCTACTATTTTTCATAAGTACTCTCCTTCACTTCCGGATCGTTTCATCGGCATTCCGCTCCTTCTATCATATCAGGCCGTCCGTCTGAATGCTTTCCGCAAGCACCGGCAGGCGCAGCCGTAAAAAAATGGTTGATACATATAATATTAGCGGTTGAAACGAAAAATCCTTTATTCAATGTTGAATTTTGTCAGTTGATCAGCTTATTTACAGCACGAAAAACCGTTATATATGCACAGGCAAAACGCCCCTCTTTATAATACATTATCATATCATGACCCAAAGGCGGTGATTGCCTCAAAATGAGCAGCTACGAAGAGTACTATGACAATTACGATCCATACAGCCCTGAGCGGGAAAAAGAAAGACAGTCAATGAAAGCGCGGCGTTCGGCGGATAGTAATAAAACAGATAAAACGAATAAAACAGATAAAACAGCTAAAGCGGATAAAACGGATAAAACCCGCAGCTCTGACGATGACCGGTTCAAATGCAGAAAAAGAAAGTGCTTTTCTGATGACGATGACGACCGCTTCAAATGCCGCAGAATGAAGTGCTGACCGTTGATCTTTAAAGCCGATTCATATATGATAATCGGCTTTTTTACATAAAATCACGGCTTCACCGCTTCAAACCGGAACATTCATCCATCGGGTGAATACCATGTATCTAAAAGGAGATGGAAAGGAATATGAGTGTTCCGAAAGATGCCGCTTGCTCGATGCCCCATGATCATCAAAGGTCTTTGCACGATTTATGCCGCAAATACATGCACTATCACGTCGTGCTGAAAATGAAGGACGGCAGTTCTGTTCACGGCATTCTTGAAGGGGTGAACCGTCAGGAAGCATCTGTCCTCATTCCCGAAGACGTGACAGATGAAAGGCAGTTTTACGGCGGTTACGGATATCCGCGCCGACGATTCAGGCGGTTCAGGAGAAGGATCTTCCCGTTTGTTTTTATTGCTGCGCTGTATCCTTTTCCATATTATTAAGCAGAAGCCCGATATGATGCCAAATCCCTGAAACTTATTTCCCTTTGTTTCGTATATACAAAAACACGCAAACCTAGGAAGGAGATAGATAAATGGCATCTGCTAAACTGCAGCAGCGATTGGATCAATATAAAGCAATTTACTCTGAGTTAAAAAGCGATTTAAAATGGAAAGTCACAGATCAGCGGACATTAATGATGATTGCTTCCATGTATGTCGTCAACAAGCGGCCTTTTGATAAAGAACGGTTTTTAAATCTGAGTGAGGCTGTCAAACAGGCCGCCGGTACATTTTCGCCGTTGAGGTCAGCCCATCGCTACACTTTTGCCGCTATGTTTGACGTACGCTTCGAAGAACCTGAAACGCATATCAGACCTTTTTTCACTCTTTATGTAAAAATGACCGGCAACGGATTCAAAAAAAGTATTTTCACTTATTTGTCCGCTCTTATTCTTTTGACAAAATACCGTGATGAGCA
This sequence comes from Bacillus licheniformis DSM 13 = ATCC 14580, assembly GCF_000011645.1. Lineage (GTDB taxonomy): Bacteria > Bacillota > Bacilli > Bacillales > Bacillaceae > Bacillus > Bacillus licheniformis. The sequence goes on along the minus strand of NC_006270.3, from coordinate 676,886 downwards.
TGATCATGACAGCAAAATCAATCGGGCTTTGTCTATTTACAAAGGAATGAAGGACAAGCACGTTTTTTTAACATCTGCCGGCGACTACCCGCTCTCCGTGCTTTTGGCCGGTTCAGATATGGAGACAGGTGAACTGATTGACTATATCGAAGCGTTTTACCAAAAGCTTAACCAGGCGGGTTTTCGCAAAGGGAACGATTTGCAGTTTCTCAGCCACATCCTCTCGCTTATGCCGGAGCAGGATTCAGATCAGCTTGTCGCCCGCTCCCTCCGGATATACGATGAATTGACAAAAAAGCATAAAAGACCAAAGCCTGTCCATTACCCGGAAATCGGACTGCTCGCGCTGCTTGAGAACGGCGAAAAAGACATAGATGCCATCACTATCATGGCAGGCGCATTGAACAGCGATAAACTGTTCAGGTGGCAGAAAGACATGAATCTGAAAACGGCCGTCAACTTGTACATGAGCGAAAAAACGGAAGACCCGGCGCTTTTGGATACAGGGCTTTATCAAACGCTTGAAGCTGTTATTCAAGCACAGCAGACGGCAGCAATCGCCATTATGACAAGCTCTGCTGCAGCGTCTCAGGCAAACGGCTCATAAAAAAACAGCCGGCGCAGTCTGTTTGTGCCGGCTGGTGCCCGTTTATTCGTCAATGACCGTAAAGGTGTTGATGATCCCGTTTGTTTTTTCCCAGGCTTTGCTCACTTTTTTCGTATCCATATCATACGAATAGATCGTTCTCACCCTTGCTTCGCTCCCCGTTTCATCTTCAAGCAGCTTCGCATCTTTTGCTTCAGCGAGAAAGTAAAGCTTTTTCCCGTCTTTCGAGAATTGCGGCTGTGCTGAATCGACCAATGAAAATGCCTGCTGATCTGAAATGATCGCTTTGTATTTTTTCGTTTCGGCATCCATCGCATAAATCGCCTTCTGATCATCAGCCGATTCTGTAAAGACAATCGTTTTTCCATCCGGCGAAATTGCCACGTCATTGATAAATTTTGCTATCGTTCTCACCTTTTGCCGATCTTTCACACCCGCCATGGAAATGTTCATATTCGTCGGTTCGGGCGGCACGCCTTTGTTGTTCGCATCATCTGTTTTTTGATAGTCTTCCTTCAATGAATAATGCAGCATAACGAATTGATTGTCAGCTTTGTTGTACTGATAGTAGCTGACAGTTTCGTCCTTGTTTTTCAACGATGGATAGATGACATGAAACGCCTTTTGTTTTAAATCAAAGGAAGCAAGGTGAAAATTCCTCTCCTCCGCAAGGTTGTATCTCATGAACAGCTTCGAACCGTCCGCCGATAAACTGAGCCCGTCGACATATTCATCTCCTGAATATAGGGTTGTTTTTTTGCCCGACTGTAAATCCAGCCTGATCAAATGCTTCACATTGCTGTTATCGGTGTTTGTATAGTAAAGAATTCGTTTTTTCCGGTCTAATGCCATAGCCGGATAATCCGTCATCTTTTCTTCATACAGCTTATTTTGATTTTCATAGTAAGCGGTCATCAGCTTCTGATCGGTTATCGATACAAGCAGGTCTGAACCGCCGCTCTTTGCCGGCTCCGCTTTTTCCGGGACGAAATAGCGGACGGCCGCAAATGCGCCTGCGGCTAAAATGACTGCCGCCAACAAAACAACTGAAACTTTTTTCATATTCGACCCCGCCAATTGAAAGAAGCAAGAAAACGATTTTTCTTGCTTCATTTCTCCTATTTTTTATATGTATAATGTCCGGCTACCTTTCCTTTGCTTGTCGGAAATCCCAAAGCTCTAAAAGCTTTCGGGCTTACATCCAAAACAGCGCCCGGCATTCTGCCGACATCATATTTATAGACTGTAATGACTTTGTGCGGTTTTGCTTTTGAATAGGCTCTTATTTTTGTGCCTTTTCTCGGAACATCGAAGCCCATCTTTGTGGCGCAGTCCCAATGGCCGAGCCTCTTGCCGTCAGCGCCGATTTTGCCCACTCCGTTGTACCAAGTGATATAGCCGCTGACTTTTTTCGTTTTAGCACTCGCTTCACCGGCAAAATTAAAAGCCAATAGCAAGCTGCCTGCCAAAACAAAAACAGAAAAAAGTATCTTCTTCATATAAAAATATCCTCCGTGAATGGGATTTTTTTCTGACATTCAAATTATACCTTTTTTCATAGAAATGGTATTTTACAGTTTGTTTACGTTTAAAATGCAATTGTTACGCCCTGTTTTCTGCCAATCTATTTTGAATAGATGACACCTTTGCCCGGATCGTTCGTATATAAAAGCGAAACCGAAATGAATAGGATGATCACAGTGAAAAAATCGAAACTGATCTCTTTATCCGCGGCTGCGATGCTTTTAGCCGTTCCCTTATCAGGATGTTCATCATCCGCTTCAGACCGTTCACAGGAGGTCGCAGATGACCAATCCATTCAAAAATACGATCTCGTATGGTTTGATTACGTGAATGACAGCGAATCCGACAAAGCACCATTACTGAAAGCAGCATACGTGAAAGATGGAAAAGAAAAGACGGAGACTTTCAAAAAATATGTGGAAAATGTAGAAAATGTCGAACAGCCTTATATTAAAATCCGCGATCAGGAAGCCTTCATCTTTCGTCCCCCATACATTAAATATGATCAGGAGCCGCTTGAGGGCGTCGTCAAAGACAAAGTTGAACAAAAAAGCAGTGATGAACAATGAAGAAAAAAAGCGCTCCTCTTATTTTGATCATGGCGCTGTCCCTCTTGCTGCCTTTTGCTCAAGCAGAGGCAGCAGGCAGCAAAGGAGCATCCGGGGTGAAGGCTTCGAGTTCCTCGGCTAATAACAGCGCTCTAAAAACACGTGCGGGTTCAGTCAACCAGAGTATGCGCAGTTATATGAAACAGTCTGCGAGCCGACGATACTTAAACAAGAACAGTCAGTTCAACACCATTCAGCGGACACTGCCTCCCGATGCCCTGTACAAAGGAAGCATCAAGCGGACACTCAATCAAAATCCTGCTGGATCAGCCTTTTTGAATTACTACTTTCCATATTGGATGATCTTCCACGTAGGCGGATATACAGCGGAACAAAAAAACATCCTCCGTACCGCAGGAATCAAAGAAAAAGCGCTCTCTGAACGAAAAGAAAAAAGATATTGGCTGTTGATTGAAGATCAAAACGGAAAGAAACATGCCGTCCTCGTCTCGAAAAAACAATATGACAGCATTCAAAAAGGGGACCGAATTGAAGTGCGCCGCAAACAGATCACCAAAAAATAGCTGAAACAAGCGCCGGTCATCATCATGATGCCGGCTTTTCTCATCATGTCAAACAAGGGCTTGCATTGATGGAGACCGTCTGTTAAAATTCATTTCATAGCTAATAATTCTGAAAATAAAAAGGCAGGCGTCACGATTGAATAGATCCCCCCATCTTCGACAGGAAGAACACGACACCCTCAGCAAGCTGAAGCGCATGCCGATCGAATCCTTGAATCTTGAAGCCATTTCGGTCGCCACCAACCTTTACCGGTCGGCGCAAAAGCTCCGCGTCAAAATGGAGACCGAGGTCCTTTCCTCATATCAATTGTCTTGGACGGCTTTTTCGATTCTTTACGATCTATGGGTATGGGGCAGGCTTGAAACGAGAAAACTCGCCGAACTGTCAGGAATTTCAACAGCCACTGCGAGCAATGTCATTAAAACGCTTGAGAAAAAGAACTTTTGCGTCAAAAGCGCGGATCCGAGAGACCGCAGACACGTTTACGCCGAGATCACACCGGAAGGAAAAGCCGCGATTGAAGAGCTTTATCCGGCGTTCCACAAAGGGGAAACAATGCTGATCAAGGGCATGACAAAAGAGGAGCAGAATACATTGATCGAGCTCCTTCGAAAAGTGAATGACAATCTTCATAAACCATAAGCAACGACGGGAACGAGTAGCGGACTGTCTCCCTGTTCCAGAGAGCCGGCGGCTGGTGCGAGCCGGTACAAAGGCAGACGTGAATTACCTCCCTGAGCTTTCTTTGTGAACCTTCAAGTAGCAAAGAACGGGAAGCCGTTACCGGAAATTGAGCGGAAGATGAAGGTCTTCAATCAGGGTGGTACCGCGTGCATTTGAGCCACGTCCCTTATCGGGATGAGGTTCTTTTTTTATACAAAAAAAGGAGGAGTTATCATGCAGCAACAACAATTTGATCAACTGACAACTGCCGAAAAGCGGGAAGTCGAAAGGCAGCTTCACTTATATATGGACGGAGCGGAGGAGGTCATTCCCCCGGAGGAACTGCGGGCAAAGCTGGCCAAATCGATTTTGACCGGCGAACCGCTGAAAATTAAGCTCGGCCTCGATCCGTCTGCGCCTGACGTACATTTGGGCCACACCGTCGTCTTGAATAAGCTTCGTCAGTTTCAGGAAAACGGACATATCGTCCAGCTCCTGATCGGCGATTTCACGGGGAAAATCGGTGATCCAACAGGAAAATCCGCCGCCAGGAAACAGCTGACGGACGAAGAGGTCCGCCGCAATGCCGAAACATACTTTCAACAGTTTGGAAAAGTGCTTGATCAGAACAAGGTCGAGCTTCACTACAACTCAAAATGGCTTAAACGATTAACCTTGGAAGACGTCATTGAGCTCGCGGGCAAAATTACCGTCGCCCGTTTAATGGAACGCGATGATTTTGAAGAAAGAATCGCCATGCAAAAGCCGATTTCGCTTCATGAGTTCTTTTACCCGTTGATGCAGGGGTATGATTCAGTCGTTCTGGACAGCGACATCGAACTGGGCGGAACGGATCAGCATTTTAACGTGCTCATGGGCAGACACTTTCAGGAAAAGTACGGAAAAGAAAAACAGGTCGTCATTCTCATGCCGCTGCTTGAAGGGCTTGACGGCATTGAAAAAATGTCTAAATCAAAGAACAATTACATCGGCATCGATGAAGACCCTCATGAAATGTTCGGGAAAACGATGTCTCTGCCGGACAGTTTGATGAAAAAGTATATCCATCTTGCGACCGACTTGGAGGCGGAAGAAAAAAAACGTCTTGTCAAGGATTTGGAAACGGGGGCCGTTCATCCGAGAGACGCGAAGATGCTTCTCGGGAAAACCATTGTCAACATGTATCATGGAAGCAAGGCGGCAGAAGCGGCCGAACAGCAGTTTAAGAAAGTTTTTCAGCAAAACAGCGCGCCGGACAATATAACAGCCGTACACTGGCAAGGTGGCGGAACGGTGCCGGTCACCGATTTATTGGTGACGCTCGAACTCCTTCCTTCCAAAAGTGAAGCCCGCCGCATGATCCAAAACGGCGGCGTTAAAATCAACGGCGCCAAAGCGGAATCGATTCATGCGGACATTGCACTCGAACACGGCATGATCATCCAAGTCGGCAAACGAAAATTTGTCAAATTGCAAATGCACCAATAAACAAACAGCCTAATCATCCTTTTAAAGGGATCGATTAGGCTGTTTTTCTTGAAAAACGCAGGCGATAGACTCTGCAACAGGACTGTATCCAACCGCCTGATAGATTCGAAGTCGGGTTGCTGAGATCGGTTGTATAACCAGCAAAACGCATATCTGAACGGTCTCCCTCTCCGGCCAGCCGAACGCCTTGATCTTGATCTTGTTCTTGGTTTTGCTTCCCTCTCCGATTGCAGATAAGGCCGCCAGCGGCGGCCTGTCATTTTATGATTCTCGGGTTGCTTTTCATTTTCCTTCTCTTATACAGCAATAGCGCTGCCATCCTTCATTCAGCAGCTCAAACGTCAGCTCGTTTGTGTTGTGCACGATCAAATCGGCTCCGCGCAGCGATGTCTCATCACCGACTCCCACCGCGAACATCCCTGCGGATTTGATCGCGGCGATCCCGGCTTCAGCATCTTCGATTGCTGCACATTCAGACGGAGGCACACCGAGCAGTGCAGCGGCCGTCAAAAAGATTTCGGGGTCGGGCTTTCCGTGAGCAAGTGCGGCCGGATCAACGACACCCTGAAATTCGTCCATGACACCGAGCCGCTGCAAAATAGCAGGCGCGTTTCGGCTTGACGAAGCTAACGCAATGCTTATATGTTCTCTTTTCAATTCGGCAAAAAGCACGGAGATTCCCGGCAGCAGGTCGTGCGGAGTCAAGTTTTGGATCAGCTGTTGGTAGTATTGATTTTTCCGGCGCATGATCTCTTGTTTCTCCGCCTCCTGAAACTTTCCGGCCGCGCCGCCGTGAATCAAAATCTTATCAAGCGACTGCTCTCTGTTGATGCCTTTCAGCCGTTCATTAAAGCTCCGGTCAATCTCAATGCCGATTTGTTCTGCAGTATGTTTCCATGCGAGATAATGATACTCGGCCGTATCCGTGATCACGCCGTCCAAGTCAAAAATGACCGCTTTCATGATGTGTAATCCTTTGCCCGGCTGATCATCATGAAAGCTTCATAAGGCTCCATGTCGATACTGCCGCTTATATTAAGCCGCTCTCGGGCGTAGTTTGACAACAGCACATCCCATCTGTCCTCAAGCAATTCCGGCGAAGCATGAAACAGCGCCTTTTCTTCTGATAAATTCACGGCGACTAACAGCTTTTCGCCCCGATATTCGCGGATATACGCAAAGATTCGCGGATCTTCCTCGAGCAGCAGCCGATAGTCTCCGTACACGATGACTTTATTTTGTTTGCGCAGCCCGATGAGCTTCTGATAATAATAGAAAATCGAATCTTCATCGGCAAGCGACTCTTTCACATTGATTTCTTGATAGCGGGGATTTACCGCCAGCCAAGGCTCTCCATCCGTAAAGCCCGCGTATTTCCCGTCATCCCATTGCATCGGCGTTCTCGCATGATCCCGCCCTTTTTTCGCCACGGCTTTTCGAAAGTCTTCCTCTGTCATCGTTTTGTTTTCAATGACAAGTTCGCGGTATGCGTTTTTGATTTCGAGATCATCATACATTTCGAGCGGCATCTCGCTGTTTGTCATGCCGATTTCTTCACCTTGATAAATGAACGGGGTTCCCTTCATGCCGTGCAGAACTGTTGCAAATGCTTTGGCGCATTGTTTGCGGAGCTCGCGGTCATTGCCCCAGCGGGATATGACCCTCGGCTGATCATGATTTTCGAAATAAAGCGTATTCCAGCCGACATTCATTAAAGCGGTCTGCCACCTCGTCATCGTCTTTTTTAAAGCGATCGGGTCAAACGGCTTCATCTGCCATTTCCCATTCGGAGAATGCTGTTTGGTATCAATATCCATATGTTCAAATGTAAAAATCATGTTCAGCTCATGTCTGCTTGGATCCGTGTATTTTTTCGCTTCTTCAACATCTGAGCCGTTTGCTTCGCCGACCGTCATACAGTCGTAACGGGACAGCACTTCCCGGTTCATCTCTTGTATAAATTCGTGCAGACGGGGGCCGTTCGAATGATAGCGGCCGACGACATATGGACGGCTGTCATCTGTTTCATAATCGGGAAAGTCGACGAATTTGGAGATGGAACCGATCACGTCCATCCGCCAGCCGTCCACGCCTCTGTCCATCCAAAATGTCATCAAATCGTATACTTCGCGGCGAACCGCTTCATTCTCCCAGTTTAAGTCAGGCTGCTTTTTCGAAAAGTAGTGAAGATAATACTGTCCTGTCCGCTCATCGAGCGTCCATGCCGGCCCTGAAAAGATCGATCCCCAATTGTTCGGCTCTGAACCGTCCGCCTTTGGATCCTTCCAAAAATAATAATCACGGTAAGGATTGTCCTTTGACTTGCGGCTTTCGGCAAACCAGGCATGTTCATCAGACGTGTGATTCACGACAAGATCCATAATGATTTTCATTCCGCGTTTATGCACTTCATCAATCAATTGAAACATATCATCGTTCGTCCCGAACTTTTCGTATATGCTTCTATAGTCGCTGATGTCGTAGCCGTTGTCATCCTGCGGGGAATCAAACACAGGACACAGCCATATGACATCGGCTCCAAGGCTTTTGATGTAATCGAGCTTTTGAATCACCCCCTGCAAATCACCGAAGCCGTCTCCGTTGGAATCATAAAAACTCCGCGGGTAAATTTGATACACGACTGCCTCTTTCCACCATTGGCTCATCGGGCCATCCTCCTTTCATACCGTCCGTTCAGTGCGATCTGTTCTCCATAAACTGTCATAGAAAGCGGTTCTCCTTTTAAAAGACTGAAAACGACGCTGTTTTCCTCTACCTGCACATTGATTAGCCGGTCTCGATAATTGATGTTGAACGAATAACCGTCCCATTCCTTCGGCAGAAACGGAGCAAAAGACAGCTTCTCATCCTGAGTGCGCATGCCGGCAAATCCTTGCACGATGGCGAGCCAGCTTCCGGTCATCGAAGTGATATGAAGCCCTTCCTCGGTGTCATGATTGTAATTATCCAGATCAAGCCTCGCTGTACGCTTATACAGTTCGAGCGCTTTCTTTTCCATTTTGAGCTCAGCCGCCAGCACCGCATGGACAGATGGCGAAAGGCTCGATTCATGAACTGTCATCGGTTCATAAAATTCAAAGTTGCGACGTTTTTCTTCCATTGTAAATCGGTGATTAAAGAAATAAATGCCTTGCAGAACATCAGCCTGCTTAATAAAACTGGAGCGGAGAATTTTATCCCATGACCAGTTCTGATAGAGCGGACGGTCACCCGGTTCAAGCTCATCCGCTGCCTGAAGCTCTTTATCCAGGAAAGTATCATGCTGAATAAAAACATTTAATTCCTCACTGTATGGATAGTACATTCGCTCGATGATATCCTTCCATTTCTCGATTTCGGCTTCCCGTACATCAAGCCGGCGGCGTTTTTCCTCCGGGAGGATAGCGAGGTTTTCGAGCGTGTACTCAAGCGTCCATGACGCAATCAAGTTCGTATACCAGTTGTTGTTGACATTGTTTTCATATTCATTCGGCCCTGTGACGCCGTGGATCATGTATTTATTGTTTCGTTTTGAGAAGTGGACGCGGTCCGCCCAAAATCTGCTGATTTCGACGAGAACGTCTATCCCGTATTCTTTCATGTAGTCCCGGTCGCCTGTATAATTGACATAATTGTAGATCGCATAACAGATCGCGCCGTTGCGGTGAATTTCTTCGAAGGTGATCTCCCATTCATTGTGGCATTCATCGCCTGTGAAGGTGACCATCGGATAAAGGGCTCCTTTCAGCCCCAGTTTGGCGGCATTCCGTTTTGCTGCCTCCAAATGATGATAGCGGTACAAAAGCAGATTCTTCGTCACCTCCGGCTCTGCCGTCGCCAAATACATCGGAACGGCGTACGCCTCAGTATCCCAATAGGCGGCTCCTCCGTATTTCTCGCCGGTAAATCCTTTCGGCCCGATGTTTAAGCGTGAATCGGCTCCGTAGTATGTCGAGAAGAGCTGAAAGAGGTTGTACCGGATGCCCTGCTGAAGCTCATCATCCCCTTTAATTTCAATGTCCGCTTTTGCCCACCTTTCCATCCAATGTTCGGTATGCCTCCGCTTCGCTTCTTCATATCCCTGCCGAAGAACATCCGCCAAAAGCGCCCTGCCCTGTACTAAAAGCTCTGCTTCTTCAAAATCCCGGGACGTTGTGACAATGATCAATTTCTTTAAAGAAGCCTTTGTTCCCGGTCCCACTTCGTAACAGTAGCGGTTTTCCGCGTACATTGCATCCGTTTGAAAATGCTCGCTGACATATCCTTCCGTCACATTGCACATAGAAGCAGCCACCGTAAAACGCGGGGTTCCAAACGGATTCTCAATCGTTTTCGTCACAAGATGGCCGCGATGAGATTCGGCGCCTTTCGCTTCTTCCTGCCAAAACCGCTCTTCGAAATTGGCATCCTCATTTGCGACATTTCCATCAAGATAAGGAACAAGCGTGATGACCGCTTCATCGCTCAGGCATTCCGCTTCATAATGGATCGCGCACAGTTGCGGGACATCGAGGCTAAGAAAGCGCTCGGACGAAATTTTGACAGCCTTTTGATTCACACGGACGACAGCGCTTCTCCGCAAGATGCCTTCTTTCATATTAAGCTCCAATTCAAACGATTCGATGTCGTTTTGGCTGAGGTCGACTTTTTCGTCGTCTACATATACATCAATTCCGATGAAATTCATCGCATTGATCACTTTCCCGAAATATTCGGGATAGCCGTTTTTCCACCAGCCGACACGCGTTTTGTCAGGGAACCAAACCCCTGCGATATATGTGCCTTTGAGACTTTCGCCTGAATAGCTTTCTTCAAAATTCCCCCTGATTCCCATATATCCGTTCGCCAAGGATGTCAGACTTTCCTGAAGCCGTTTATGTTCCTTTTCAAATTTGTTTGTTTTGATTTTCCACTGGTCGATCTCAAATAGCCGCTGATTTGCCATGATTTCCTCCTGACTGTAGATTTTCGTTGTGATGGCGGTTCTTGAAGATGTGCCTGAAAATGAAAGAGACCATCAAAGCACTACCGCACGAATGGATGAGCAGCATCGCGATGAAGTCAAAGCTGATCATACCGAAAGCCATTGCGGCTCCTGCCGGAAGCGCCGATCCGCACACCGCCGCTGCGGCCGCTTCCTTAAACGACCTTATCCCGGTCATGTTGGATTTTTTGGAGATCCAGATGCCTCCCGCCAGAACGGCCGTTAAAAAAAGCGAGATGATGAAAACCGCCGAACAGGCCAGCATGATGATAAGCGGCTTATATTGGGCAAACCACATTGCACCGATAAAATCCCCCAAATGACCGGCATCCAGATCATTCAGCCCAGCCTTTGCCGGATAGCGAACGGAAAACCCCGCTCCGCTTTGATCACTGATGATCAGATGATCTGACTGAAAGATGAGCGCATTTTGATAGCCTTCCGCTTTTATCCGCCCGTTCTCACCGCTTGTTTTTAATTCATCCTTCAAATCGACGGCCAGCAGGGTTCTCCCTTTCTCCACACGGTACAGCTCGTCTTCGCCCTTCAATCTTCCGTTTGTCAATTGGTAGCCTTTTAATTGTTTGATGAATGCCGCGTCAGCCTCTTGAGCGACGTTCGGGATCAGATACCCGGCATTGAAGCGGTCCATTTTCATAAACGCAAGGGTCATAGGCGCCATTAAACAAGCAGTCAAAAACATAAACAGAAAAGAAATTTCGAGCCAGCTGAATGCATGTTTGCAGCGCATGACGCCCGCCGGTGATGCCGCTGCTTTAAGAAATCGGACGATCAGCTTTTCGTTTCGCATGTCGTTCATCGATTTATCCCTTCGTTCCGCCGGATGTCAAACCGGACACAAAGTTCTTTTGGAGAAAGAAGAACAAGATGCAAATCGGCAGAGCTGCAAGAATCGCCCCAGCTGCAAACAGCGCGACTTTTTGCTGCTGCGGATTGGAGATGAATGTCTGCAAACCGACGGCGATGGTCAGGCTTTCCGGCGACCGAAGCAGAAATTTCGCCAGCAGATAGTCGCCGAACGGCCCCATAAACGCCCACAGCGCCTGGACTGCAAGCATCGGTTTCACAAGCGGGAGAACGACCGAAGCAAAGATCCGCAGGTGCCCCGCTCCATCAATTCGCGCCGCTTCATCGATTTCTCTCGGCACTGTATCAAAGTAGCCCTTCATCAGCCATGTGTTCATCGGAATTCCGCCGCCGATATAGATTGCAGTTAAAAACCAATATTGGTCCAAAGCTCCGATCAGCATGGCCAGGACGTAAAAAGCGGTCAGCGCCGCCATCGTCGGCACCATTTGAATGATCAAAAAGAAAATGAGGCTCTTTTTTCGGCCCGCAAACCGGTAGCGGCTGTACGTATAGCCGGCAAGCGTCACAATCGTCACCTGGAACACCATGACAGACAGAGCGATCACAAGTGTATTCCCGTACCAATTGAGGTAAAGCGTCTCTTCAAACAGCCGCTTAAAGTGGTCCAATGTCCATGCGCCCGAAAAATCGAGTGTAAAAGCCGCTACATTCCCGACCCGGAATGCGGATGATGCTGTGATCAAAAGCGGATAAATAATCACGATGCTTAAAAACGCCAAAAATATATAGGTCAAAACCTTGTTCAGCATCCCGGTGAACCGCGTATTTTTAAAAAGCCCTCTCATCTACATGACCTCCTCATTGCCAAAGGCATTCGATTTCTTAAAAGCAATCAGGGAAACCCCGATGACAATGAAAGAAATGAGCAGTGTGACAGCAGCCGCCACGGAATACTGCGGCGACGTCCCCGTCGTCAGCTTATAGATCCAGGATATTAAGATGTCGGTTGACCCGGCTCCGGCCCCCGCACTCCCCGGACCGCCTTCATTAAATAAATAGATGATCGAGAAGTTATTGAAATTAAATGTATACTGGGTAATCATCACCGGTGCGGTCGCAAATAAAATCATCGGCAGCGTAATGTGTTTAAAGCGCTGAATAAATGTCGCGCCGTCAATCTTTGCCGCTTCATAAAGCTCTCCGGGAATCGCCTGAAGCACCCCCGTCACCATGACATAAATGTAGGGAAAACCGAGCCACGTCTGGATCATAATCAAAGCCGTCTTCGTCCAGAACGGATCGGTCTTCCATGCGACAGCCGGGATGTCGACGAACGGAAGCTGGTTCAAAAGCGGGATCACCTGGACGTTCATCGCGCCCGCCGAGTCGTTGAAAATGTTGGCGAAGCTCATAATCGTAATAAATGCCGGAACGGCCCACGGAAGCAGGAAGATGATCCGGAACATCCGCTTGCCTTTAATAAAGTTCTGATTGACGATCAGCGCCGTCACGATGCCGAGAACAATTTGCAGCGTCGTCGCACAGATCGTCCAGATGATCGTCCAGCCCAGCACATCGGCGAATGTTTGCCGATACGAGCCAAGGAAAAAGATATTCATGAAATTTTTAAAGCCGACCCAGTCGATGAGACTGTTTGGCGGAATATGATAAAAATCGTAGTTTGTAAACGCGATAAACAGAGTCACCAGCACCGGAAAAATAATCACAAACACCATCATGAGATATGCCGGCAGCGTAAATAAATACGGAAACCCTTTGTCACCTGCATTTCTGATCATGTCCCCAGCCGTCTCGCTGATTTTCAAACCCGCCGCCTTCATCGCGGCGGTCTTCCGGGCATCATACAGATTAAAGATGTAAAACATCAAGAAAACGAGCGTCAAAATCAATTGCAGCGTGCCCTCTATCAAGAGAAACAGCGAGTGGTCTTCTCCGGGGACAGTCCCCAGCGTCACGAGACCGATCAGCGCCTGATAACCGAAAATCGCTAACTCACAAATAAACAAGCCTGTGATGACTAGAAAAAGGATCCCCTTTGAAAACTGCCGGTTTGCAATCTGGCCAGCACCGGGAATTATCGATAACAGCGCTGCCTTCCGGCTCCGGTTTGCTAGTGTTTGGTCTTTGTTCATTTTTTTCGCCCTCTATTCTTCCGGACGCTAAAACCGCCGTTTTATTTCACATACTTTTCTTTAATGTTTTCTTTGATCACGCGCACGGCATCATCCGCTGATTGCTGAGCCGATTTTTTCCCTGCTGCCGCGTCAAATATCAAGCTTTCTGCACCTGTCCACACTTCGGCCATTTCCGGAATATTCGGAGTTGGAGTCGCCGTTTCGTATTGTGTGATGACCGCCGACGTCAGCTCGCTTTTTTGCTCCCCTGCTTTCTTTCGAGCAGCGAGGTTGGCCGGAACTTCGTTCGTATCTTCATAAAAGCGGTAAGCGTTTTCGTCATTTGCGGCATATTGAAGCCATTTCTCAGCAAGCTCCGGCTCTTTCGTATATTTTGAGGCGACCCAGCCTTTTCCGCCTGCAAACGGGGCATACTCTTTTCCGTTCGGCAATGTCGGGATTTTCGCTGCGCCGTAGTTCAAACCGGCTTCTTTATAATTGGAAGCCGACCAAGGACCTCCGATAACAGCCGCTGCTTTTCCGTCCATAAAGGTCTGCTGGATAAAATCGTCTGCGCTCGTATTGTCCTGCATGCCTTTCGGCCAATATTCACTAAACCATTTTTCGGCGTATTCCACCGCCTCTACGGCTCCCTTGTTGTTCAGACCGATGTCTCCGGAATCCGTGCCGTCAGCTCCGAATACATATCCGCCGTATCCGGCCATTAAACCGTATGACATGTAAAAGTCCGTCCATTTTGCAAGAAAGGCGGTCGATTTTCCTTTTTCCGAAGAAAAAGCGAACCTCTTGTCTTTTGTTAAATCCTCGAGCTCGTTAAAAGTTTTTGGCGGCGTTTTTAACAGGTCTTTGTTGTAATAGAGTACGAGAGTTTCAATAACAAGCGGGATTCCATAGACTTTTCCGCCAACCGTCACCTGCTGCATTTCTTTGTCTCCGAAGCTTTTTGTGTCAGACGGTTTGACTTCCAGCAAATGACCTTGCTGTCCTAAGCCGCCGATACGGTCGTATGCCGCAAGCATGACATCGGGCGCATTGCCTGCCGGACCGTCAAGCGGAAGCGCTTCAAGCTGGTCGAACATCGGCTTTTCAACGATTTTGACTGTCACATCATTCTCTTTTTCAAAACCTTCCTTTATGCTTTCGACGTAAGGTTTATAGACCTCTTCTACAGACACGGTCAGCACTTTTTTCCCGCCGCTGCCTCCCGTTTCCTTTGAACTTGAACAGGCGGCAAGACCGAACAGCAGAACTGACGCCAGCAGCACTAAAATTCCTTTTTTTAAATGTTGCATCTTTTTTCCCCCTTCTATCTTGGAATCTGAGACAATTGTAATCCTCGACAGAAAGCGGTTACAATAGTTTTAAACCTGTTACCGGTAACAGAATTTAGACCGCCCCCAAAATGAAAAATCCGCCTGGCTGAATGTCGACCACATCATCATGCTGAAGCGCTTCTTCCGTCCACGCATCGTATATTCTTTTATCGCTTGCAATCTTCAAATCCCGCAATCTGACACGGCGCACCTCGCTGCCCTGGTGGAAGAAGTAGATCAGCTCTTTTCCTTCATGCGTTCGAGAAAAACTGACAAAATCGTTTTGGTCATCAACCAGCTTCCACTCAAGCGCGCCATAAGTCAATACATCATTCTCTTGTTTTCGCAAAGCGATCAGCCGTTTCATAAATGCGAGCATCTCTTGATTCTGTTTTTCCTCTTCCCAAACCATGCACTTCCGGCACAATGGATCATCGCCGCCGTCAAGCCCGACTTCCGTTCCGTAATAAATGCACGGCGAGCCTGTCTGAGCAAACATGAATGCCAAAAGAGAGCGCACCTTTTTGTCATCTCCTCCGCATCTTGTCAAAATCCGCTTCGTGTCATGACTGTCCAGCAAATTAAACATCACCTCATTGACCTGCTTCATCCCGCTCATTAAATGCGAATTGATGCGGCTGGCCATTTGCGAAGCTGAAATCGATCCGTCTGCAAAATAGTCAATCATCGGTTCTGTGAACGGGTAGTTCATGACCGAATGAAATTCGTCTCCTCTAAGCCACGGATCAGCCTGATGCCAGATTTCGCCCAATATAAAAATGTCGGGCTTTTCTGCCGTGACGGCTTGCCGGAATTTCTTCCAAAACGCATGATCAACTTCATTTGCCACATCCAAACGCCAGCCGTCGATATCAAATTCGCGGATCCAGTACAGCGCAATATCAAGCAAATAAGCCTGAACTTCCGGGTTGGCCGTATTGAGCTTCGGCATCTCGGGAGTAAACGCAAATGTATCATAGCTGCCTTCTTTAACAGGGAAAGAATGAATATGGAACCAGTCTTTATAGCGGGACGTTTCACCGTTTTTGACAACATCCTGCCACTCTTGCGAAGCGCTGCCAATGTGGTTAAAAACAGCATCAAGCATGATTTTCATTCCCCGCTCGTGAATCCGGCTGACCAGCGTGCGAAAGAGCTCCTCATCGCCAAAATGCGGATCGATGGAGCAATAGTCCAATGTGTCGTATTTATGGTTGGAAGGCGCGGCAAAGATCGGCGTCAAATAGATTCCGCCTACCCCCAAGTCTTCCAAATAGTCCAGCTTGTCCATGATCCCCTGCAAATCCCCTCCGAAAAAATCGTGCGCCTCAGGATCTTTGCTTCCCCATGGCAAAGCGTTTTCCGGAGACAAATCTTCCCGCCCGCTGGCAAAGCGCTCCGGAAAAATTTGATACCAGACGGTTGATTTGACCCAGTCAGGTGCATCAAACGTGTCTGCCTCATGAACAAACGGAAATTTAAAACAGTGTTTGCCTATATCCGCCGCTTTCCCGGCAAACGGACATGCACCATTGCTTCCGTAAAAAGTGTCTCGATCATCAGCGCCTGTCAGGATAAATCCGTATTGCAGACGCCTGAATGGAGGCGCCACTTCGGCAAACCAGTAATCATGGGTGCTTGTTGCGGCAATTTTCGCCATCGCAAGCTCGTTCGCTTTCCATGTGCCGCCGGTGTATTCGTAAGGATCGCCCCAAACCAAGCGGACGTGTTCGGCATCATCCTTTTTTGTACGGATCTTGATGTGCAATGTCCGTCCATTGTAAGAATAGGCATCAGAGCTGAAAGGCTGATGATGTATCGCTGCATATTCCATCATGTTTCCCCCTTTTGGTTGTCCGGCTGTGATAAACCGGCTTTTATTCTGAAATTATCATGACGGCGGTAACAGGAACAATCATTTTCAGCTGTTAACGGTAACAGAATGAGACACCCTACAAAGTCGATTCGCGGACAATAAGCTCCGGCTCAAAAAATTGATTGCCTTGCGGCGCTCCGTCTTCATTGATTTTTTTCAGCAGGATTCTCGCGCAAGCCTCTCCCATTTCAACAACAGGCTGTCTGACGGTTGTCAGGCGAGGCGAAGCGATCCGGTCGAGAAACACCCCGTCATAGCCGGTGACCGCGACATCTTCCGGAATTCTTTTACCAAGCGATTGCACCGCGCGGATAACCCCGAGCGCGATTCGGTCCGAAGCGCAAACAACCGCTGCAGGTGCGTCAAAGGATGCAAGCACTTCCCGCGCGCGTGCTTCACTTTTTTTTGAACTGTTTTCCATCCGGAAAATCGCTGCTTTTTTCAGACTGCCTTCCATCGCCTGAAGGTAGCCTTTTTCCCTTGACCGTTCAAAGGGCTCATCCAAATCGATCCCAAAAAAGACGACATTGCGGACGCCCAGACCAATGACGTGACGTGTTGCCATATAGGTTCCTTTTTCATTGTTAACATCAATAAAATCGTAGCCCATTTCATTTTGCCCGAATACAACGACAGGCTTTTCAAAAACCTTGATGAGCCCTTCAAAATCGGCTTTTCTCAACCCCGTCGCAATAATGCCGTCGCACTGGCCGATATTGAGAGATTTCCTTGTGACAAGCTGCAAAGCATAATGATGACGGTCCAGCTCGCGGCTGATTCCCGTTAACAGATTCATATAATAAGGTTCTGTTGTATCCATTTCTTCCAGTATGAGCAGCTTGACGACCTGTGTTCTGTTTTGAACGAGCGCTCTTGCTGCATAGTTCGGTATATAATTGAGCTCCTTCATTGCGGAATGAACAAGCTTTTTCAATTCATCCGTCACAGTCTCAGGATGATTGATCACCCGCGATACCGTCATTTTCGACACATTTGCTTTCTTTGCTACATCAGATAACGTTGCCATTTCATCCCCGCCTTACCTATGCGATTCAAACTGTCAGCAAGTCCTTCCTGAGGGCTGATGACACTTTGTTAAAATTAATTATAAAATGTAATCAAAGAAATTTATAAGACGGGCAAAATAAAAAAACGGATTTCCTTCAGGAAATCCGTCCTCTCTGCTCTTCTATCTTTGAACATAAATTGAAACCGACCCGCCGTTTACGTGAAACTCTCCCCAGCCTTCCGAATTGATGACAACCGGCTCCGAACGGTTTCCGGTAATGTCATGCCATGTCTCACCGGCGTTTTGCCGGCCGACATACATTCGCTTTGCCCCACCGGGTCCGTCTGTTATTAATGCCGCCAAACCTGAATTTGCAACCGAGCTGTCGCCTTCCCTTGTCCAGCCGACAATGTCATGGTGGTCGAAATAATCATGCTGTGCTCCGTACGCATACTGTTTTCTCGCTTTTAAGATCGGTTCAATTTTGTGTTTCAAGGCAGGAATTTCGCGCTGGGAGTCTCCTTTCGTCCCGTACATATCCCCGTAGAAAACCTGAGGGTATCCAGATTCCCTTGTGAGAATAAAAGCGTAAGCAAGCGGCTTAAACCATGTTTGGACAGTCGACTCAAGCGATTGCCCCGGCTGTGTATCATGGTTATCGACAAATGTAACCGCTTTCAACGGATGCTTGGAAACGACCGTACCGTTCAGCAATTTCCTCATATCATAGCCGCCTCCCTGTGTCGATGCAGCATGGAACTGATAATGAAGCGGCACGTCAAACACTGAATGATTAAAATTTGTTTTGTTCAAATAGTTTTCCAGCGCGCCCAAGTCATTCTGCCAATATTCAGCTACCGTAAACATTTCCTTCCCCGTTTTTTCCCTGACATGATTAACCCAATCCCGCAAAAAAGAAAATTTAATGTGTTTGACAGCATCAAGACGGAAACCGTCCAATTGCAGTTCATTGGCATACCAAGTGCCCCATCTCTTAATTTCTGCTGCGACATCAGGATGGTCATAATCGATGTCGGCATACATCAAATAATCATAGTTGCCGTTTTCATTGGAAACTTCCCAATCCCAAGCCTTTCCTTGAAACTTATAGATGCGGTTCAGCTTTCGGGACTCGTCCCAATCGGTTCCGTCAAAATGGTACCAATGCCATTTAAAATCGCTGTATGTGCTGCCGCGCCCCGGAAAATGAAAATGTGTCCAGGCTTTAATTCGGTGTTCTCCTGAAATTACGCGGTTGCGGTCAGCGGGATCGACTTCAACCGCGGTTACATCTTCGGTCGCATCAGCGCCGCCTTTGTGGTTGATGACCACATCCCCGTAAACGTTAATGTCGCGGGAATGAAGACTTTTGATCGCAGATTGCAGCTCTCCTTTTGTGCCGTACTTTGTCCGAACCGTCCCTTTTTGATGAAACTCCCCTAAATCATAAAGGTCGTAAGCACCGTAGCCCACATCCGCTTGGCTCGTTCCCTTATATGCCGGGGGAATCCAGACGGCAGTAATACCGTGTTCAGCCAAATATGCCGAGTCGTTTTGCAAGCGCTTCCAATGTTGGCCGTCATTGGGCATGTACCATTCAAAATACTGCATCAGCGTCCCTTTAAGATTTGCCGCCGCTGCTGCAGAATGAGGCAGCAAGAAGATGAGCGCAAATAACAGCGGCAGCAATCGGGCGTAAAGCCGTTTTTGTTGTTTCATGATTCTCCTCCCCTTTCAATGTGAAACATATGATATTGTATAAATATTCAGAATTTTTAACAAATACCATTTTCCCTATATTTTCTTCCAAAAGAAAAGCGCCGATATGGCGCTTTCTACTCATTTATTCAATAGCCTCTCTGCTTCTTCACTTCTTCAAGCTGAGATACAGTTACCAATTGATAGCCTTTTGCTTTCAGCTTTTTAATAATCTCTTCAGCAGCATCTGCGGACGTTGCATAAATATCGTGCATTAAGACGATTTTTCCGTCTCCCGCATGGCTCATGACATGATTGACAATCTTTTGCTTATTTTTGTACTTCCAATCTTCCGGATCAACATCCCACAATGAAACCTTCAGATTGGAAAGCGAGCGGACGGAATCATTGATCCCGCCGTATGGAGGACGCAAGTGTACAGGCAGGTGTCCGCTGATTTTTTCGATCATTTCTTGCGTGTCGTTAATCTCCTGATACGCTTTTTCATTTGACAGCCTTGTCAATAACGGATGGTCCCAGGAATGGTTGCCGACTTCGTTTCCTTCCTTCAGCATCCGTTTTATCGTTTCGGGATAATATTGCGCTCTGCTTCCAAGCACAAAGAAGGTCGCATGCCCTTCATGCTTCTGTAAAGCGTTTAATATTTTATTCGTTGTAGCGGGATTCGGACCGTCATCAAATGTGAGGGCAATCACTTTTTCATCGGGATTAATTTTCGCTTGCTTCGGAAGCGGAACAGGCTCCTGATCAGGTTTGGCCTGAAGACGATTCTTTTTCATATCCTGATATCGGTCTTTTAAAATATCTTTTACCCATTCTTTTTTTATTTTTACAGACTGTTCAAGACCGGTTTGTTTTTTCTCAAAATAAAATTCCACCTCGTTTTCAAGAAGCGCGAAGCGGCTGAAATGTTCTTCCTGAGGGCTCGTCCCTTCTTTTAATAAAGCCATGTCAGCAGACGGATTCCGATTTTTCAATTCCTGATAGGCAATGCTTGAAATCCTGTTCAGAAAATCTGAATTCTCTTCAAACAGATCTTGAAGGGACAGCAGCTTTTTCTGCTTTAAATCAGCGTTAAACGTCTTGACAGATGTTGTACCCGATACGCCGCCGGCCTCTATGTATTGATTCAGCACAACACTGGCCGTATCCTTTGTATAATAGACAACCTTATATTTAATGTTCAGTTCAAAAGGCCCGTCTTCATCCTGAGCCTGGGCCTTTGCGTTATCCTCTTTAAAACCGGCCAATTCTTGATTCACATAATCTTTTATTTGTTCATCGATTTCTTTTATGTGAAACACCGGATAATGGATGGCATACCTCTCTTGTTTGCTGTCATTGACCATGGATTCGACGCCGAGGCCGGATTGTCCGCGGTCTTTTTTTGGCTGAGGGGGCTCTTGGCTGTTGCTTGACACTTTATTGTAAGAGTACCCTGCCAAACCTATTAATATCGTTAAAAAAATCAACATTTTAACCCATCGAAATGATGGTTTGCCAGACATCGCTGCTCACTCTCCTGTTTCATGACTTGCTCTCTCTGTTTCTATTACAAATATTAGATCTAATGCCGGGGCTAATATAAAAGCGTCGACGGAAGCTTTATTTCCTGGTTTCCGGCTGCATACGGGGCGATATCATACTGCTGAAATACAATTGAAATTCCGCTGCTTGTATAATAGAATGCCGTATGTTCATCCAAACGGATATCGCTCTTTTTAAGATCAGAATAAAACTGTTCCGGATGTTCGTTGATATAGCTGAAAATATAGTTTTTTGCCTTTTCGATTTTCGCCTGATTGTTTAATACGTCAGTCAGCACGACTTGTTTATGCTTGTCAAAGTCAAAGTTGTAGGATGTTACGGTGTACATGCCGTGCGCACCGCCGGAGAACTGATAGTCATAGATTAAAAAGCTCAGTTTGCCTTCCTCGTTGTATTTGACTTTGTAGGACGTTTCATAAACGTTTTCTTCATCCTTATCCTTCTTTTCGGCATCATTAACGATTTTTTGAAATTCTTTATAGGAATTTTTTAAATGAAGTTTTACCGCATCGTTGGCCAGCTTGGCATCCTCTTCCTTCAAATCGCTGAATACCGGAAAAGAAAGCGAACTGATGTCTTTGTAATACTCCGTGTGAACCGCGGCTTTTCTATTTTGTGAAGCGTTTATTTGAGATGTTCCTTTATTGATGATAAATAGCAGCGATGCTGTGAGTACAAGGAATCCTAAAATAGCCATCGCTTTTTTCATAAGCATGCTCCTTTGTCAATCTTCTTTTAAACTCGTAACATATCATTTTCTTTTGTAACAAAAATGTAATATTAATATCATATTTGTAATGATACTCACTTTTAAATCTGCCGTCAACTTTTTTGGGTAAAAATTTCTTCTGACGGCAAAAATAAGACACTCTCGATTCCTGAGAGTGTCTTTAACTGGAGGATGAAGAAGACATGCGTCTTCACGCGTTTTTTGCGGAACTTTAAATGCAGAAAAACGCAGGCTGCGGTATACCGGAGTCTTCATTTCAGCCGTATTGTTTCAGCATGTCGGATAATGTCCGTTTCATCCTTTCAATTAATTTGGAAGGCTTCTGAATAACCGCTTCCCGGCCGAACGAAATGAAATAATCCGCAAAAAAATCGATATCCTTCGGCGCGATTTCGCCTTTCAGCACGCCGGACCCATCTTCTCTTACATGCAGTTCAAGGTGCGGCCATTTGAGTGAACCGTGCCGCTCTACTCCCTTTTTTGTCAGCTCGGCGGATAATTCCAATGTCTCCCTTGGCCGGGACAAAGCCGAAAAACGGTTCTTTAAATTGAGGCCGGACAAATCAATCGGTGCCTTATGTTCATCAAGCTCGGCCCGCTTGATCCGGTCGCACCTGAATATGCGGTAATCCTTTCTTAAAAAACAGTAAGCCGGGCAATACCACTTCCCTTGATTGGCATAGATTCCGATCGGCTGAATGCTCCTCTTGCTTGATGCGCCATTTGCTTCATACTCGATGATCAACACCTTTTGCTGAACCGCTGCCTCAAGCAGCACCTTTAAAACCGGAATGTCGTCTGTTTGCTCATAAGGCGTATAAAAAGCAACGCGGTCCTTCATACTGTCAATCGCATCCCGGATATCTCCTGAAAGGTTTAAATAAAATTTCTTTTTGATGGATGCGTACTGGGCATCAAACGGCAGGGATATATAATGCTTCAGTGCATCGATCGCAAAGAAGATTGAGATCGCTTCGTTCTCGCTGAAGGCGATGGGAGGAAGAATCCTTTCATTTAACACCTGATATCCTCCGTGGGGGCCGGTTTCAGAATAGAGGGGCACCCCCATTTCGCTGAGCTCTTGCAAATCCCTTAAAACCGTTCTCTTTGAAACCCCGAATTCCCGCGCCAGCTCCCCGACCGTAAATCGTTTTTTCCGGTTTACCATCATGATCATTTCATTCAATCGTTTCGCTTTAGACATGAATACCTCCAATTATTTTTTAACCACGACATTAGTTGTCACCATTATAATATACAATCTCCTTAGATCAACAAAAAAAGGAGATGTTCCCCCTATGAAAACGCGATTCACACCTTATATCCTGATGAATGGAAGAGCAAAGGAAGCGATTGATTATTACCGTGATGTACTCGATGCCGAAGTAAAGTTCAGTCAGACGATTGGTGAAGGCCCCGCAGATGAGGCAGCGAACTTTAAGGAAGACGAATTGGATTTCATCGCACATGCCGTTTTGACAATCGGCGACGCTGTCCTGATGATCGCCGACATTATTCCTGAACTGCCTTTCCAAAGCGGAAACCAATTGTCCATTTGCGTAACGGCAGCCGATGTTTCTTCGGCCAAGCGGCTTTTCGGCAAGCTGAGCGAGCGGGGCGAGGTCAAGCTTGAGCTGAAGGAAACTTATTTCAGTCCCGCATACGGCATTGTCACTGATCCGTTCGGCGTTGCCTTCCAAATTTTTGCCGCGCGTCCCGCATAAATGAACAATATATTTCAAACAGGCCGGGTTTTAATGAACCGGCCTGTTTTGCACTAGATCAGCTGCTAAAGGAATGAGCAGGGTTCCGGCTAAGAAAAAACAGCATTTACTCAGTTTGACCGCAGAACGTTTTAAGAAAACTGCGGTTTTTCAAATTTGCATGTCAACGGACATTTATGGAAACAACTCTGCTTTTTGGTATAATAAGGGTTGGCAGCAGTTCGGTTCTATATAAGGGCGGTCGGCTCATCCTCCATCTCTTGAAGAGAAAGGGGGTGAGCATGTGACAGTATCAGAGGCCTTGCAACTCATGGTGTCTTTCGGCATTCTCGTAGTGGCCATTCTGTCATCAAACGACAAAAAAAAGTAAGATCGCCCTTGATTCCCACACCAAGACGATCTTACTTTTTAATTGGGATCTAAAAATAGAGCCGACTCCTTTTTATGGAGCCTCTCTGTTGCTTCCGGGAGATGTTGCCGCATCTTCCGGTCTTTTTTAGTTTATGCATTCATATAAAGAGATTATTCTGTTTCATACACCTTGAATATATCATGATTTCCTTTATTTATCAATATGAACGCATTTATATGTATAAACACGTCCCGGTCAAATTCTATATGAGAAGACAAGATCAACAATCGTAACTTTGAGATAAAATTCTCCACTTCAAAGTTAAGAAAAGACTCTCTACAAAAGAAAGGCCACATCTTTTTTAACTCCCCGCTTAACATGTGATGAGAGGTTGACCAATATCCCGGCTGTCGTCAGCATGAACAATAACGAAGAACCTCCGTAGCTGACAAACGGAAGAGGAATTCCGGTAATGGGAAGAAGGCCGAAAACAGCGCCCAGGTTAAATAACGCTTGAATCATGATCTGGAAAGTAAGGCCGACCGCCAGCAGCTTTCCAAACGGATCATCGATTTGCACAGCGATCCGAACCCCTCTGAACATGATCAACAGGTAAGCCCAGATGATCACCGCCAGCCCGATACCGCCGAGTTCTTCAGTGATGACCGCCATGATAAAGTCCGTATGGGCTTCGGGAAGAAATCCCAGCTTTTGAACGCTGTTCCCCAATCCATTCCCCCATAACCCGCCCGAATCAATGGCAAGGTAGGAATTGATCAACTGGTAGCCGTCTCCGTTTTCATTTTGAAAAGGATCGCTGAACGATGTCAGCCTTTTTAACCGGTACGGCGCTGTTATTGCAAAATATGCGATGCCAGCCCCTGCCATTGTTCCGAGAAGCAGCAAGTGCCGCATTCTGAGGCCGGCGCACAACAGAACCGCTCCGCAGCTTAACAGGATGGAAACGGCGGTGCCCAAGTCAGGCTGTTTTAAAATCAAAAAAAACACAGCCGCCAAAATCAGCAGCGGCGGCATGACGCCCTTTCCGAAATCGGCGATGTATTTCTGCTTTTTTGCATACACATAGGCGAAATAAATAACCATCACAAGCTTCACAGCCTCAGACGGCTGAATCATGAGCGAACCGAATTGAATCCACCTTTGGGAATTGTTTTTCTCCATCCCGATTCCCGGCAGCAAAACGAGAATCAGCATTAAAAAAGAAAGCTTCACCAAAAACCGAATGAGTTTGCTGTAAGCTTTGTATGGGAAAATGGCGGCAGCCGAAAAAAAGGCCAAACCGATGAGCAGCCATTGCAGCTGCTTCATAAAAAAATAGCTGCCATCATGATACTTCATATATCCGAGGGGGTAGCCGGCGCTGTATACCATCAGCAAGCCAAACGCAGATAAAAACAGAACCGCGGCAATCAATACATAATCAAGTTTCTTTAGATGGGAAAGAATCATTTTGAGCAACTTCATCCCCAATCATTCCCAAACATGTAATGTTTAGATCTGATATTCACACTGAAAACGAGACCTAAAGCGATCATGTTGGTCAACAGCGCGCTGCCGCCATAGCTGATAAACGGAAGAGCGAGCCCCGTGATCGGCATTAACCCGATCGTCATCCCGATATTTTGGAACACTTGGAATACAATCAACCCTGCAACCCCCGCACATATATAAAGACCGAACAGACTGTTGGACGAAAGCGCAATCCTGATGATTCTGTAGATCATCAGAAAATACAGACAGACTAATGTTACGGCACCCAAAAAACCGAATTCCTCACCAATCACGGCGAAAATAAAATCAGTATGAGCCTCCGGAATTTTCCCTCCCTGAACTTGGATTCCTTGAGTAAAGCCGCTCCCTGACAGCTGGCCTGATCCGATCCCCAATAACGCCTGCGTCAGCTGGTATCCATATGTAGAGGCATGTTCATGAGGACTGAGCCAGCCATATATCCGGTCAAGCTGGTGAGGCTTAATAATCTTTGAAAATATCTCAAAGTAATGATTGTGCAAATACGTCAAAAAGGCAACCAATGCCATGAATCCAAGTGACAGGGACACGATCATCCTGCCCGAAATCCCCGAGACCAGCATCAACGTGAATGCGATCGATAAAATCACCAATGCGGACCCTAAATCTGGCTGAACCAATATAAAGAAAAACGGAATCACCGTGTACATCATGATTTTTCCCGTCGGAATGATGCTCTCGGCGAAGGAGAACCTTTTATGCTGAAATTGATTGAGTATCGAAGCCAGCAGAAGAATCAAAATGATCTTCATAAATTCTGAAGGCTGGATTTCGATGACCCCGAAGCTGATCCACCTTTGCGAACCGTTTTTGTAAGTTCCAAAAAAATGAACGAGAATCAGAAGAAAAACGGCTCCCACAAATAAACGAAGCGCCAATCGTTCAAGCAGCTCATAGTCGATGTAGGCCGTTCCCGCCATGACGCCAAACCCGACAAGATACCAAAAGACCTGCCGTTTGGCAAAATAAAAAGGGTCCTGTGTTTCATACTGGCCCGACCCGCTGTAAACGGCCAGCAGGCTGATGATAAACAAACAAAATAGAATGAGCAGCAGACTGATGTCAATGTTGATATGCTTTCTTTTCATCTTGAACATGCTCCATCATGATTTATATGACAGCTGGTTGAAAACGAAATGAACCGCTGCCGCATCATCGATATAGCCGATCGGAAAAATATAATCCGGTATGACATCAACAGAAACGATGAAATACAGCAAAGCGCCGCCCATCAGCAGCAATTCACGCGGCGTCCCCCGCCCCGAGGTAAATCTGCTGTACATGTCGTGCAGACGGGTCAGAAAAGGACCAATGCCGGCAACTTTCTCGATTTTAGATTCAAACTCAGCCAGAATGGTACGCTTTCCTTCCTCCGTCTGAGAATATTGTTCGCACTCATTCAATTTGTTTTTCAGTTCTTCCATGGTAAATGGCCGATCATAGACATTTGAGGTTTGCAAAACATCTTCAATTTCGGCAACTGACGAGTGAATATCCGGACGTTCGCTTTCCTGCGTCTTCTCCATCGCATAGCCGGCCGCTGTCATCAGCTCATCAAAAGAAACGCCGAAGCTTTCTGAAAACCTTTGCAAATGGTTCAGGTTTGCTTTTCTTTTGCCATTGATGATTCTTGAGATGGTCGCTTTATCGATTTGAGTGCGTTCGCTCAATTCTCTTAAAGATAATGATCGTTTTCGCAACTGCTCTTTCAGCAGCACTCCCAGCTGATTTTTCTTTTGTTCATCCACGAGCTTTTCTCCTCCCACGCTAAAAATGTATCAATCTATCAGCCCAAAGACCAAGTCGGTATAAATATATAGAATCGTTGTCAAAATGTCAACGAATAACCATAGCACTCTTATTTCATCTAGTGTTTTCTATCAAATAATCGTTGACAAATAAACAAAAAAAGTGAGCCAAAGCGCTCACTCGTTCTCCAATATCAATCTAAACCCGTTTTAACGCCAAATCCGACAAGCACCAGACCCGCAGCTTTTTGAAAGATCTTCTGGAATTTCACGCTTCTCAGCCATTTCTTTGCGAAATCGATCAAATATACGAGGATGAGGAACCAAAACACAGCAAGAAAAGTAAGGATTAAAGCGAGGATGATCAACTGCTGGTTGACGCTTTCTCTTAAGTTAATAAATTGAGGCATAATCGTGATATAGACCAAAACAGTTTTCGGATTCAGAATGTTGCTGAACAATCCTTGCATAAAAGAATCCTTATAATGCCGGCTTGATGCGTTTTCGTTTTTGTTCTTCTCGGCTTGTATCTCTTCCAAAGAAAACATTTTTTTCGCGAAAAAGCTTTTAATGCCTAAATATATTAAATAGGCCGCCCCCAAGTATTTGATCGTATTGAACAGAATCACCGATTTCGCAATCACCACCGCTAAGCCGAGAACGGCAATCAGCGTCCAGAAAGAAAGCCCCGTCGCCAAGCCGAGAACATTGCAGCGCCCGGCGTTCGGACCGTATCGAAGCGTGTTTTTCACCACAAGCATCGTATCGGCTCCGGGTATCACCACCATCATGGCTGCAATCGATATGTATGACAGCAGGCTATCCATCAGATGTCTCCCCCCATACTGTTTTTATATAGTGACTACTCAAGTAACCACTTATAAAAAGTGTATCAGCGGACTTGAAATAAATCAATACATCCAGCAAAATATGAGTGACAAAGGTAGCGACTCTTGTTGAAGCTGGAGGGCTTATGAAGGAAAACATATTAGACGTACTGAAAAACCTGAATTTCACCGAGTATGAATCGAAAGCATACTTGGCGCTCTTGGAAGAATCGCCGCTGACAGGCTATGCGGTGGCAAAAAAATCGGGTGTTCCCCGGTCGAAAATATACGAAGTGCTGGAGAGCCTTGTAATCCGCGGCGATATATTTGTCAGCTACGGCAACACACCGCAGTACATTCCCGTTCCCGCCAAGGACCTGATTAAAAACCGGCGGATGAAAGCGGAAGAGACTTTTGAACAGGCAGAAAAATATTTCGAGAAGTTTGAGCGCACTGCAAATGACCGGGAAAATATTTGGAACATCACCGGGCGAAGCGAGATTCTCGATAAAGTAAAGGCGTGCATATCATCGGCCGGAAAAAGGATTCTCCTGGAAATTTGGAAAGAGGATTTTCCTGAATTGGAGCCTGAGCTCAAGCGGGCCGCAAAAAAAGGCGTCATTGTGACCATTATTGCATACGGCGACATTGAAGCGGATTTCGCCAATGTCTATCTACATGACAACAGCAGGCAAATTACAGAAGAGTATGACGGACGCTGGCTCGTATTCAGCGTCGACGATTCAGAAGTTGTGGCCGGCATTGTCTCGCATGGGAAAGACAGCCGCGCAGCCTGGACGATGCATGTAGGCTTGGTGATGCCGATTACCGAAGTGATGATTCATGATTTGTACCTGATGGAAATCATGGAGAAGCACAGAGAGGTATTGGAGGAAAGTTTCGGCGAAAACCTGATCCATTTGCGCCGCAAATTTTCGATACATCCGGATTTTAAAAAGCATTATATGAAATAAAAAGGCCTGCGCTAAAGCGCGGGCCTTTCATGTTATGACCTTTCGGATGCCTCCCAGCGGGATACTTCTTCCCTGACGAGCGGCGCCGTTTTTGTTCCAAAAAGTTCAATCGCCTTCATGACATCTTCGTGCGGCATCGAACCGACCGGAACGTGAAGCAAAAATCGGGTGATCCCGACATTCTTGCGCAGATGAATAATTTTTTCCGCCACCGTCTCAGGATCGCCTACATAGAGCGCCCCTTCAAAGCTTCTGGCTGCATCGAAGCTCGACCGGCTGTACGGCCCCCAGCCCCGCTCTCTTGCGAGCGTATTCATGGCCTGCTGGGTGGAAGGGAAAAAACGATCGGCGGCCGTCTCGGTATCCTCCGCGATAAAGCCGTGGGAATGGGAAGCGACAATCAGCTTTGAGGCGTCATGCCCTGCATGTTCCGCTGCTTTGTAATAAAGCTCAACAAGCGGGGCAAAGTGCTGCGGACTCCCGCCGATGATCGCGAGAACCAGCGGCAGGCCGAGCAGGCCGGCGCGAACGACGGATTCCTGGTTTCCGCCGCTTCCGATCCATACAGGCAGCGGCTTCTGCACGGGACGCGGGTAAACGCCTGTATTGTGAATAGCCGGGCGATGCTTGCCGCTCCATGTGACCCTTTCCGACTTTTGCAGTTCGAGCAGCAAATCAAGCTTTTCTTCAAAGAGCTCATCATAATCGTCTAAATCATATCCAAACAGCGGAAAGGATTCGATGAAAGACCCCCTGCCCGCCATGATTTCCGCCCTGCCGTTTGAAATCCCGTCGAGCGTCGCAAAATCCTGAAAAACACGGACGGGATCAGCCGACGACAGCACGGTGACCGCGCTCGTTAATCTGATGCGCTTCGTCTGTGAAGCTGCTGCGGCCAGGACGACGGCAGGAGAAGAAGCTGCGTAATCTTGACGATGATGCTCTCCAACTCCGAATACATCCAAGCCCACCTGATCGGCAAGGACGATCTCCTCCACTACTTCGCGCAGCCGCTCCGCATGGCTGATGACTTTTCCGGTTTTGATATCAGGGGTCGTTTCTACAAAGGTGCTGATGCCTAATTCCATGTCGCTTTTCCTCCAGATTGTTTCCTTTGATTATTCTGTACATCCTTGATTGATGTATGCCGCATTCTTTTCATCCGACATCATTGTTATATATAGAATACGGCGGGCGCTCTGATCACGCAATTAATCCGACTTGTGTATCAGGATCAGCTTCTGTTCCATCAGTTTCCGGCTTGGTATGCCGGCGATCGTGCCGGCAGCGAAAGCCCTCATTCACATAGAAGATACCAACTTTGCCGGCATCAACCGATCCCCCCGCTTACACTAGCTTCTGACCGCAGTTCGGACAGAAATTGGCTTCGCCCGTTTTCGTTCCGCAGTTTGGACAGAAGTTCGGTTTTGCCGCTGGCTGCGGCGCGCTTGGTGGCGTCTGTGTTTGCGCCTGCTGATTTTGGTTCATCTGATTCATCATTTGGTTCGCCACGTTCATCCCCATCATCATGCCGGCCATGTCAGATGCGGCACCGCCGCCTGTCATCTTTCCTGAAGCCATGCCGTCTGTCATTGAAATCTGCTGATATCTGTTCAGATCGCCGACCATGCCGTGGGAAGCGTTTTTCGTGATCATGTCCTGGACTTCTTTCGGATAATTGAAACTCATGATGTTAAAGCCTGTTATCGTCATGCCGTCGCCGACAATCTCCATATCAAGATCTTCCTTGATTCCCTTTGCGATATCAAAGGCGTTGGCTTGAAGGTTGAACATATCTTTTCCTTCTTTTGTGATCCACTTCATCAGAAGCTGATCGAGAATGGATGTGATCCGTATTTTGATATCTTCCACAACATACTGATCTTTCACACCGGCAATTTTATCGATTAATGCGACATAATCATTCACCTTAAAGTTAAATCTTCCGTTCGCCCTGATCGGCATGCCGCCCGGAAGTCCTGCAGCCGGGATATTGATGGCATTCTTCGTCCCCCACTTGACGGTAAATTCCTTCGTGTTGACAAACAGGACTTCGGCGCGCATCCCGCTGTTAAAGCCAAATTTAAAACCTTTTAAAGTGGATAAAAAAGGAATAATTTCGGATTCAATATCATAGTCGCCCTCATCCTGGAAAATGCCTTCAATTTTTCCGTTGTTTAAAAAGACGGCATCCTGACCGGGGCGAATGATCAGCCGGCTCCCCTTTTTGATTTCGCGGTTGTTCCATTTATAGAAAATCATATCATCGCGAAATTCATCCCACTCTACTACATTTGCAAATTGATTTCTAAAAAACACCATTTAAGCTCTTCCTTTCCCTTTCTAAAAGCTTCCCCGGCTGCCGCTGTGCGAATGGCCTCCGCTCGTCGTTCCGCCGCCTGAGCTTTTATTATTGGACGGTTTTCTCTGTTTTGTGACGGTCGTTCTGATGTATTCGTCATTATTTCTGATCACTCCGGACGTATCACCGTTCATATAAGTGCTTGCACTTACTGTCACTTTGCCGCCTGAATTGTATTTCATAATGGCGACGGCAATTCCCGCGATGACTGCCGAAACAAGCAATTGAAACCACGTCTTAAAAAAGATGCTGTCCGCCCACGGTTTCTTCTCCATATCATCATGCGCCGCCTTCATAAACATTTCGAATGCGGCCTCATAATGCTTGTCGGATATATCCGGCGTGATTTTTTCTCTAATTTTGTCCAGCCTGGCGTCATTCA
Organism: Bacillus licheniformis DSM 13 = ATCC 14580; assembly: GCF_000011645.1. Lineage (GTDB taxonomy): Bacteria > Bacillota > Bacilli > Bacillales > Bacillaceae > Bacillus > Bacillus licheniformis. The sequence goes on along the minus strand of NC_006270.3, from coordinate 645,385 downwards.
AATATTCTTCAGCCTTTTTAAAGCCGGCAAGATAGACTTCTCTATGCTCCATATCTACCGTTAATACGGCTGCATTTCCGTGCTTCTTCTGGTAGCCGGGCGCTTTTTCGTCATAGAAGTCCTCCGCATATTTCTTTACATCGCGGCCGTTTGTATCATTGGTCGTCACAATGATAAAGTCGGTCTCCCGTTCGGCGCCCAATTTGGCTGCCAGCGTTTCCAGCTTCTCGATTTCCTGTTTGGTCAGAAGCCCGGCTTCATCATAAACAAACCGCTTCTGTTCAGAGGCTGCCGCACCGGAGGCTATAGGGATGAAGACAAGGAAAATCATACATAAGATCATCGCGCTTCTCAATAAACTTCTCATCACGCCCCGCCTCCCATTACAGCAGCAATGATTTTCCAGAGTGCAAATATGGAGACGGCCAGCCCGCTGAACCACATTTTTTCTTTAAATGAGCTGATCGGCGGCTTGCCGACGACTTTTCCCGTTTGTCCGTTCATGGCAAAGATGTAATCCTTTTGTTTGTAGTTGTAATTGACCATCCAGACGGGCAAAAGCACATACAAGCTTTTCACTTTTTGTGTATCGACGTGTTTCGTTTTCACATCGACTGAGCTGTACCCGGACAGGGTGGAATCGATATATGACTCGATGTAGCCGCTGATTTTGCTTTTCGCCCGCGGAAAAAGCTCTTCATCATCGTAATTATATTTTTCAGCGATGTAGCCTGCCAAATAGGCCGTTTTAAAATCTTTCAGCTGATCATATGGATATGGCTCCAATTTGTCCATCAATTGATCGTTCATCTTTTCTGAGGCATCCACCGGGACTTTGATGTAGTCGAGATTGATATCGCGAAACGCATCATAATGTTCGGTCTCCGTGTAGATATAGTCGCCCTGTATATACCTATGTACCTTTGTGCAGCGGGCGCTGACCTGCACTTTGCTGTTTAAATCGTACATCCAGAAAGGGACGTACATGCCTGTAATGCTTTTAATCCGGTCAGCCGACATAAAGCCCTTTGGTGTGAGCAGCCCTTTTCTGCACCACTTGCGAAACGCGTCCGCCGCCTCCTCTTTGCTGATCGTAAAAGGAATGACCTTTGCCGGAGCAAGGCTTCCGGACAGGCGGTCGGCGATCACTGCCGCTCCTCCGCAAAAGCTGCAGGATGTAGCCGTCGTTTCTTTCTCAGTGATCAAAATAGCGCCGCAGTTTTGGCAATGATATTCTGTTGCTTCATCTTCAGTAAATCTCGCAGTTTTCAATTCTTCCGGAATGTTTTCAATCTTGTCCTGTCTCCCGCAGCTGCGGCAGGCGAGCGTGCCCGATTCAGCGTCAAAGGCCATGTCATCCCCGCAGCCCGGACATTTATAAGAAATTACCATGTCTCTTAACCTCTCACTTTATTCATTTCAAATGCTATGACTTTTGACCCGCCATTTTCGCTTTCAATGCGGCAAGCGCATCATCCACATTAGAAGGGCTGTCATATTTAGCCTTCAGGTCTTCTATGTCATCTTGAGGAGCGGCGTTCAATTCAGCCATCGCATTCGCTTCATCAAGCGCCCGGTTTGCCTTTTCTTCCATTCTGCCGAAAGCGGACATTGAATGGTTGGCATTCGCTGCAGATGCACCGAGTTTATTCATTCTTTCCTGTGTTTTCGCCGCTGTCCATTTCGCTTTGATCGCGGCGCGGCGTGCTTCAAGCTCCCCGATATCGGAAACGAGCTTATCGTGCATTTTTTTCATTTGATTCGCATTGGATGACGCCGTTTGAAACGCAGTTTCTAACTCGGATGCCTTCGTTTCAAGCACCGCTTTCTTTTCTAAAAATGTTCGGGCATCCGCCTCGCTGCCGGCTTCCAAAGCCTTCATTGCATAGCGCTCAAGCTTGTCGATTTCCGCCCGGCAATCCGCCAGTTCTCTTTTTGCCCTTTGCTCGGCCGCCATGACGGACGCCGTTTCCGCCTTTACTTTGTTTAAGTCGCTGTTTAAGTTCCTGACATACTGATCCACCATTTTTTCCGTGTTCTCCGCTTTATCCAGCAAAGCGTTAATATTGCTGGCCATAATGTCTTTGAACCTGCTTAATATACTCATCTAAGAAATTCCTCCTTATAGTAAAATATACTTAGTTTAAATATACTATTTTCCAGAGGAAAAGTTTCGGTTTTTTAATAAAAAATTGATATAATGGCAGTTTTTCGAGAAAAAAATCCAAACAAAAACAAAAATATTCAGACGGAATATTCTGATTTTTATGTTGATTTATTTTTGTTTTCCGAATAAAGTAATACTATAAGCAAAACATTCGGAACAGCCTGAAGGCTGGAACGGATGCAAGGTCGGGATTACCACGAGATGATAACGCTTACAATTTTGCATGACTCGCTAGGGTAAAATCGAGCATTCAACGCATCAATCCGGCTTCTGTCAGAAAAGAATTCTGATTTGAAAGGGGAACGAATCATGCCAGGGAGAAAAAAAGGCAGTTTGAAGTCGACGATTACGGTCGCCATGTCCAACTATTTGGAGGCGGGATCCATCGTCGCGGGGGCCGGCGGGCTTTCGTTATGGGTTGAATATTTAGGATTGGACGACGCCCGGGTCGGACTTCTCGGCGCCTTAAGCGCAAATGGTTTCGGCGCGGCGATCGGCGCTTTTCTCGGCGGTTTTTTAGTCGACCGTTACGGGAGAAAATTCATATATAAATACGATCTATTAGTCTATATGCTTGGCGTTTTACTGATCGCCGCGTCGTTTAATTTTCCCATGCTTTTAACCGGATACATCGTGACGGGAATTGCGGTGGGCGCAGCAATTCCGGCTGCTTGGACTTACATTGCCGAGGAGGCCCCTGACCATGAACGGGCCGGACGCGTCGGCTGGGGGCAGCTGGCATGGTCGGTCGGACCGGCGCTTACGCTGCTGTTATCAGTTGCCTTGGCGCCGCTCGGTTTAATGGGAAGCCGGTTGATTTTTGCCCAATTATTCGTCGTCGCAGTCATCACCTGGATTTTGCAGCAGCAGATTCACGAATCGTCCATCTGGGAGGAGCAAAAGCGAAAAGAAGCCGAAGACAAAGCAAAAGGAGTTGAAGAAAAGGCGTCGATCAAAGAGCTGTTGACCAACAAAGCGAACCTTCGCGCGATGATTCTCCTCATCGGAATTTATGCGTTTTGGAACCTTGTTGCCGGGACGATGGGATATTTCATGCCGTATATCTATGAGACGGTCGGCGGCCTAACAGCGGCACAAGCCAACCTGCTGCAGGCATTTTTATGGATTTTGACTGTGGCGTCCACATACTTCGTCTTTATCCGTCTCGGCGATAAAGTCAATCGGAAGTTGCTTTTTGGCATAGGAGCAGCTATGGCAACCGCCGCATGGGTCATCCTCACCTTCGGCACGATGAACATCACGGAGCTTTTATTATTCGTATGCCTGTGGGGCATTTCTGCGGGTTTTGGAGCGCAGGCGTTTTACGGACTGTGGGCGGCAGAGCTGTTTCATACGAAATACAGGGCGCTCGCTCAAGGCTTCATGTTCTTCATCGTCCGCATCGGCGTCGGACTCATCTCATTGGTCGTTCCGGCGATGATTACGGGCTTGGGCTTCAAAACAGCCGGCGCCGTCATGATTGCATTTCTCGTCATTCATATGATCATCGGGCTCCGTATGGCGCCGGAAACGCGCGGCAAATCGCTTGAAGCCATTCAAAGCGAACGCTATCATCAAAGCGGCTGACCACACAGGTCAGGCCCGCTTGTTCTAAATCTGCGGGTTCGGGGCTGTCAACATCTTTCTCTTATCTGAATAAGGATCGCTTTCAACTGCGACCTCTTGATCAAAAATCAGCGTTTTCCGTGAATCTTCATCATAATCAGGCCAGCTGACATCATCGGTGCTCGGATTTCCGGATCGGGCAAAAGACACCCAGGCAGCCTGGATCTGTTCAGCAAGCAGCTGCGCTTCTTCACCGGCCTTCGTACCTGTCAGCTGTTCCAAAATGTCCATATTTCCAAATACAAACGGAATCTCTAAGCCGTGCGCAGCTTTGTTGAACGGCGGCTGCTCTGAATCCGCATGCCAGTCAAACCGGTACATAAAGACAGATGCATATCGTGATTGAGCCGAAGCGAACACAACAGACGGATGCCAAAAGATCAGATCTGTCATCATATCAACATGGCCTTCCAATGACCTCGGATACAGAGAGGAGGCGGCTTCGGCGGCCTCTTTACCCATGTATTCTTCTAAAATCTCGTTGATCTTGCTCTCAGGCAAAAGATCCGAATCAGAGGGAAAAAACAAGACGCCTTCATCACGGTTTGTTCCGATTAATAGATTGATCTCTTTTGCCGCGCCTTTTGCGACGGCGACCTCCGGCTTCAGCGGCAAGGTTTTTTCGTCAAGCGCAGGCAGAAAAATCAATTCAAAAATATTTTCTCCCATTAAAGTGCGCAGCTGATCGGCGGCTTCAAGAAGTTCTTGATCAGATACATCATGAAGGCGCTCCAGATGATGATGATCAATATCGAGAATCCTTAAGAATCTTTCTGCTGCAGCTTTCGCAAGCTTATCGGACATAGTTGCGGAAGCCCCGCTTTCCATAATGGCCTGTTGAAAAAGCCCCTTTGCTTTCGGCATCGCCAAAAGCGAAGCGATGCTCATCGATCCCGCCGACTCTCCAAAAACCGTAATGTGATGACGGTCTCCGCCAAAGAAAGCGATATTGTCTTTCACCCACTCGAGAGCCGCGATTTGATCCAGCAGGCCAAGATTGCTGCTGTAGGAATCATCAATTGAGGATAGATGCAAAAAACCGAACGGACCGAGGCGATAATTGATGGTGACCACGATCACCTTTCCCTGCTTTGCAAGCTGAGTCCCGTCATAGAGCGGTTCACTTCCGGCGCCGCGATAAAAAGCGCCCCCATGAATCCACACCATAACAGGCAGATCCCCGTCCGCCTCTTCGGGTGCGTACACATTTAAATAAAGGCAATCCTCAGACTTTTGAACCCCCGCTGACTCAGGCAATACCCCATCAGGCTGCGGACAAACCGGGCCAAATTGAAAAGCATCCAGCTCACCTTCCCAGGCCTCCATTCGCTGCGGTTCCCGAAACCTTAGGTCGCCGACGGGAGGTTTTGCGTATGGAACGCCTTTAAAGATACGGACTCCGTTTTCCGCTCTGCCTTTCAGCTTTCCGAAGCGTGTTTCGACAGTTGTATCATACATTTTATTCCACCCCTTTCACTTTTCAATGATAATGGAATCGGAACATACCGTCTAATCAGAATACTTGCATTTTGGAAAATAAAGGGGCATTATAGGGTCAGAAGAGATGCTCAACCTATTGTTTAAAATTTGACGGAAAAGAGGGATTCCAATGGAACTGTCGGGAAACACAGTGCTGATCACAGGCGGCGCATCGGGAATCGGCTTTGCTTTTGCCGAACGATTTATAAAAGCGGGAAATACCGTTATCGTCTGCGGGAGAAGGGAAAGCAAGCTTAAAGAAGCAAAGGAAAAACATCCGGAGCTGATCACGTGTGTATGCGATGTGGCCGTTGAAACGGAACGACTGGCATTATTTGAATGGATCAAAGAACATCATCCGGGAGTAAACGTACTTGTGAATAATGCGGGCATACAGCAGCGCTACCACATTTTAAAAGCCGATGTTATAGACAATTGGGCTGACTACAATAAAGAAATCACCGTCAATATGGAGGCGCCTATCCATCTGGCCATGCTCTTTAGCCGATACTTTGCCGAAAAAGCCGGGAAAACTGCGATCATCAATGTGTCATCAGGGCTGGCGTTTACACCGATGGCGGTCGCACCAATCTACTCATCGACAAAAGCCGCTCTCCACTCCTTTACGATGAGTTTAAGACACCAGCTTTCCGAGGCCGGCGTTGAGGTCATAGAAGTCGCTCCTCCTGCGGTCAATACGGATCTGGGCGGTGTCGGACTGCATGATTCCGGAGCTCCTTTGGATGAATTTGCCGATGCGATCTTTAAAGGGCTGGAAGAAGGCCGGTTGGAAATCGGCTATGCCGTATCGGAAAAAGCCTTGCGGATGTCAAGAGATGAAATCGATGAAAGCGTCAGCCAATTGTACAGTTCTTTAAAACATTCCATCGAATAAACGGAATGTTGGCATTGTCTTTTTCAATAGGGTTGTTCCTTCCAGCCTGCCGTTTTATCATAAAATGAGAAGGAGTGATCCGCATGCCGTTTATTCTCCAGCGCATTTATCAAGAAAACCAGCAAACAGAAGGACGCCGCATTTTAATCGATCGTGTGTGGCCGCGCGGCATATCAAAAGAAAAAGCGAACCCCGACTGCTGGATGAAAGAAATCGCTCCAAGCCCCGAATTAAGAAAATGGTTCGGTCATGATCCGAAAAAATTCGAATCGTTTAAAGAAGCCTATCAAAACGAAATTAAACAAAACGCTGAAAAACAGAAAAGCTTCAGGGAATTAAAAAAAATGGCGGCGGACGAAACCGTTATTCTGCTTTACGGGGCCAAAGATGAGCGCCATAACCATGCCGTCGTTCTTTATGAGATGCTGAACCGGCAAAGCCTTTGACCTTGAAACTTTTTTCAATCCTTTTCGTATGACAGATAAAGCAATATGAGAAAAGGATGGTAAACGTGGAGATGAACCTGTTTTGGATCGGACTTGGTTTAGCGGCTTTAGGCTATTTTATCGGTGACGGCTTGAAAAACTTTAAAAACCCAAAGGGAATTTATTCAGGCTATCCCTATTTAATCAAAGAAGACGATTTACATTATTATTTAGGCTTGAGCAAAGTAGAAACGAAAGAAATGCTGCGTAAATATCCTGACATACCTAAAATTGAATTAAATGGCACGACCTATTATCCGTATCAGCAATTGATGGATTGGATGTTGTCCGCCGACCTTTATAAAAATTAAAGCGCAAGCTTCTAGCTGCGCTTTTTATCATTCGAGTATTTCAACATATCCTTCCGATCCGTTAATCCTGATCTTCTGTCCGTCTTTAATTTCTTTCGTCGCATGCTCAACCCCCACCACCGCCGGAAGCCCGTATTCCCGCGCAATAACAGCGCCGTGTGTCATGAGGCCGCCCACTTCAGTCACCAAACCTTTGATTGAGACAAATAACGGTGTCCAGCTCGGATCTGTAAAAGGCGTGACAAGGATATCCCCCTCTTCGATATCGGCTTCCTCCAATTTCAGAATCACTCTTGCCCTTCCTTCGATGATCCCCGATGAAACAGGAACGCCCGCCAACGCTCCTGCCGGAATGTGATCCCCCAAGGCTTCTCCGGTGATGACCTCGCCTTCTGAAGTCATGATTCGCGGAGGCGTCAATTTTTCATAATGCCGATATTCCGCTTTTCTTTCCTCGATCTTCTTCACATCGAGACGGTTTGTGCACACGGCTTCTTTCAATTCATCAAAGGACAAATAATAAATATCCTCCTTCGCTTGTATCAGCTTCTTTTGCTGTAAAACAGCGGCTTCTTTCATCAACGCTTCCTTATATATGAAATAGCGTTTGATCAGAGCGTATTTGGGATATTCCCGATAGCCGATAAAATTCCGCAGCACGCTGATCATCTTCTTTGTCCTTTTTGCCTTTTGTCTGCCTCCCTTTAGTTGTTGCAGACGGCTTAACAAATCCCTCTCCTTTTTCTCCGCTTCCAATCGCCCCTGTTCAAACTTAGCCGTTCGCGCGCCGGGCTCAAAATTCTTGATGTTGCTCAAAATGATTGGAGCAAGAATGGAAGGACGTTCGCTCCAGCGGGTCTTGGTTATATCGATCTCACCGGTGCAGCGCATGCCGTACTTCTCAAGGAATGCCCGCAATGCGCCGATAAAGGCGGGACCGCCGTCAAGCTGTTTGAGATCTTCAAAAAAGGTTTCATTATTGGCATATGCTAAATACTTCTGAACCTCGGGGTATCCTCTGGCAGCATCTGATACATCCAAAAGCGCCAATCCCATTTCAGATGTGACATTGTACAATACCGATTGAGAAAGGGTATCGGCGACATTTTTTTCGCCAAGCCATTTCTCCATTTTTCGATTGAGCCAGTAAACGGCATATAAACCAACCATAATTACAGCCATGCTCTCTGAATCATAGAGAACTTTTTTCAAGCTTTTTTGATCCTCTTCTATCTGTGCAAATAACGTTTCACCCGATGCGTTTTTCAATCGCTGTTCAGCCTCTTGAATGGATGCTTCCGCTTTCGACATGAGCCGTTTGACTACATCTGTGTCGTTTTTCCGGTAAATCTTCAGCGCATCACCCGGCAGCGACCATGACAGCCCTTCAGCCCCTAATCTAAACATCCGCTTCCCTTTCGGCAGGGTTTTGACAAGCTCCTTTCTTTTCAAAAAATTCACAAGAGCGCTATGCATGAAAGGATCATTTTTCCCCGCCGTACTGAGGACGACTTTCCGCCCTGCAAAAGATGCCAAATCGTGTGATAAATCAATAAAAAGCCTTCCGCCGGCACAAGTCAGCTCATAATCCGAGATCAACCCGAAAAACGATATTCCAAGCGGATTGATCGGTTCTGTCATCATTTGCTGATGCCCGACAGACATATAGACGCGAAGCTTGTCATCGCTCTGTTTCGGAAGAGGAAACAATGTCGTTATAGGCCGGCTCTGGACAAAGAAAAATTCGCCATCAGCCAGACACCATTCAATATCCTGCGGAAAACCGAAATGGGCTTCGATTCTCCTTCCCAGTTTTTCAAGCCGGATGATCTGTTCATCTGTTAATGTTTGCTCTTTCCGGCAGCCCGCTTCGACTTCGCGCGCCTCAGTGCCGCCGCTTTCCAAAGAATAGACTGCCGTCTTTTTCTCGGAAATCGTTTTTTGAATGATCGCGCCTTCACGAACCTTGTAGTTGTCTGCTGAAACTGTACCAGATACAAGCGCCTCTCCCAAAGCAAAGCTTGCATCAATCGAGGTGACCTTCCGGTTGGATGTAATAGGATCTGCCGTAAACAAAATGCCGGACGCATCCGGGAACACCATCTGCTGGACGACGACCGATAATTGAACTTTGCGGTGGTCAAAACCGTTTTGAATCCGGTAGATCACGGCCCGCTCTGTAAACAGTGAAGCCCAGCATTTGCTGATATGCTTCAAGATCGCCTCTATTCCTTTTATATTTAAATACGTATCTTGCTGCCCGGCGAAAGAGGCATGAGGCAAATCTTCTGCCGTAGCGCTTGATCGGACCGCATATGCATCGCCGCCAGCATTTGAGTGAGCGCTTTTAACCGCTTCTTTGATCTCTTCGGCGATTTCGGCCCTTTCAATACCATTGCGGATCTGAAGGGCAAGATCGTTAATCTGTTTTCTGTCCTTCACTTTTAAAAGAGACAGCTGATCAATCTGTTCACTGACCTTATCGTTTTCACCGATCATCTTTTCATATGCTTTTGTTGTTATACAAAAACCGGGAGGCACTTGGATGCCGTCCATTTTTGACAATTCGCCCAAGTTCAGCCCTTTTCCTCCGATAAGCGGCAAATCGGTTCGATCGATCTCATGAAAGCCCAATACATAGTGTCCCATCAGGAATCCCCCTTTTTATTCGCCTTCAATGCCGAAACGAATCATATCCAAAAACCGTTTTCGTTCTTCAAGAAGACGTCTGCTCCAGGCTGGATCAAAATCGTCCTCAGCCGTTACTTCCGCTAGAAACTTTTGTTCAAAATGCCCCATCATGACCATGATAAGTTCGAACGCCTCTTCACGATCCACTCCTTCCCTCAACGGAACTTTCGCAAAAAGCTGTTTTAGAATACGATTTCTAACGGCAAATTGCTCCCCATACTTTGCAGCGATTTCTTTTTTTAATTCGGAAGGCGGTGAATAAAAGGCATCTTTCGTGAGCTTGTATACATTTGAATAATCCGCGAAAAACTCAAGCTTAGCCATGCTTATTTTTTCTTTCGCTTCAAAGAAATCATCATAAGACGCCAGGTCATCAAGGGAAAGGCGCGACTTTACCTTCTCAATACAATAATCGAGCACAGTTAAGTACAGATCTTTTTTGCTTTTAAAATGATGAAAAATCAGCGCCTTTGAAATGCCGGCCGCTTCCGCCAGCATTCCGGTCGAAGTCTTTGCATAGCCATGCCGGGCAAAAACCTCCAAACAGGCATCGAGTATTTGCTCTTTTTCATAAAGCTGTAAAGGCATTGACCATCATTCCTTTTCGTTATTGACCAATCGGTTAGTATAAATTGTAACGATTGCTGACCATTCGGTCAATATAATAAAACAAGAAAGAGGTTTTAACAGATGAATTTATTGGTAAAATGAAGGTGGAGCTTACAAAATATGCCGGGGTGAAAAGGCAATGCTGGTGTTGATGGTAAAGTTTATTTTGCTCTTTATTTTATGTTCCATTTCGTTTTCTTTATTTAAAGCATGTGTTTACACAGCGGGTAAAAAACTGATTGACCGGACCGCGGAAGGATCGGCACTCAACTGGACCTGCAGTGTATTCATCAAAAACGGCGTGGCCATGACGGGCGATGACTGCTTTATCATGGCTGTTTCAGCGGCCTTGTTGGCCATTTATATATAAAAGCCTCAAACTTTCAATAAACAAAAAAAGGTGACCTAAGATGTGCGGCAGGTTTACGCTGTTTTCTGAATTTGATGAGATTATTGACCGTTTCGAGATTGATCAAATGGCGATTGAAGATTACAGCCCCAGTTATAACATCGCGCCTTCCCAGTATATTCTCGCCGTCATCAACGACGGTTCGCATAACCGGCTAGGGCGGCTGCGGTGGGGATTGATTCCGCCGTGGTCAAAGGATGAGAAAATCGGTTATAAAATGATCAATGCGCGCGCTGAGACTTTGGCGGAGAAGCCGAGCTTTCGAAAGCCGCTGATCAGACAAAGGTGCCTCATTCCGGCAGACAGTTTTTATGAGTGGAAGCGGACCGATGCAAAGACAAAGCGGCCGATGAGGATCAAGCTCAAAACAAATCGACTGTTTTCATTTGCTGGGCTTTGGGAGAAGTGGCAGCCTGCAGGCGGCAAGCCCGTCTATACATGCACAATCATTACGACAACGCCCAACGATTTAATGAAAGACATTCATGACCGCATGCCCGTCATTCTTGATCGCCAGGCTGAAAAAGAATGGCTGAATCCGAAGAATCAAAACCTTGCATACTTAGAAAGCCTTTTAAAACCATATGCGTCAAAAGAGATGGAAGCGTATGAAGTCGCGCCTCTCGTCAATTCACCGCATCATAATTCTCCTGAGCTCATCAAAAAAGCCCCTTAAAAGGGGCTTTTTAGCTAGGCGGCCGGGCATGACAACGAAGGCCGCTCCCACTTGATTCAAAAAACTAATTTGTCAGAAGATAAAAATCACTGCTGAAGCCGATGCCTTCCCAAAAATGCAGCGCCGATTGATTATCGATATCGACCGATACTTGAACGTGAGAGACTTGATGTTGTTCAAACCAATCCATCATACGGTCTGCAACAAGCTTCCCCAGCTTATTTCTTCGATAGTCCGGGGCTATGTACACTTCATCGATTTGCCCGCTCAGACAATCGCTGACCAAATCTTTCTTAATAGAGGCCAGCCCGTATCCGACCGCTTCTTGCTTCTCATTCACGACGGCAAAAACCGCTCCGTATGCGGATTGAACATATTGTTCCAGCTGCTGGTGTATCATTTCTCTATCTTGATCATCTAATGCACAATCAGCCGTTTCCAACGTATTATCATTCCACAAATTGATCAGTTCATCAACAAACTCACGATTCAGAGGGGCTTCAAGCTGTTGAATATGTATGGTCATGGCGTTTCTCCCTGTGCAAGACTTTTTATCAACCTCATTTTAATTTAGAATAATATGCAATACAAGGATTTTATTGCTAATAAAATGAAGAAAGGCGATGGTGAAATGGACAGCCGTACAGCACGTCAAAAAGAAAGAATCGCTGCCTGGTTATTTTTGATCGGTTACGGCGCTGTCAGGCTCTATTTCATATCATAATAAAAAAGCAGGTTTTTCCTGCTTTTTAAATCAAATCCGCCGTTTTCATCCCCCCGCATGTTTGCAGACTGTCAGAACGCAGACAATAAGCGGCCGTCTTTTTCTTATATTGTTTAACGACGTCTATATGATCATCGTATCTGTATACAAACAGCTTCACAGCGTTTTTTCCTTTAGTTGTTTCGATCACAAACGGTGTCCCGGCGTTTTTCGGATTGACATACAGCGGCTCATCTCCCGGGTATATGTAGTACCGCTCCATAAATACCGCTTCATTAAAGTTTTGAATAAATCGACTCTTGTCAGATCCCTCTAAACGTTTTCCGCCGAATGTCACTTGAACATTCGATTCCTCAAGCTTCACATGAACTTGAAATTTGCCGGTCAGCCACTCTACGACACCGCTCGGAAGGCAAGTGACCAATATTTTAAAAAGACTGAAGATCACCAAAAAGGTTACAAAAAGCCATGTCACTCGATCATCTCCTCTTGTCTGAAATTTAAAGATGTCCTTGATTCATTCTATCATACAGGCAAAAGGATTTTATTGTACATTGTGTGAACAAGTGCAGCGCCAGATGAACATTCGCCTTTAGTGATCCCCGCTTTGATGCTCTTCTTTTGGAATTTGGGCCGGAGCCTTCGGGACTTTTCGCAGCTGATGATTGACCACATCAGAAGAATAAAGCGTCACAACCATCGTTCCCCCGTGCCGTTTCGCCCGGATCAAGACCGGCTGGTTATATTTGTTTTGAAAGCGCAAATCAGGTCCGCCCCAGCTGACCGTCGCGTCGCGCCCCGGCGGAACATAAGGGACACGCCGGCTGTGGGAATAGCGCTGGACGATTTCGAGTCCTGCCCGGTCAACAGCATTAAACAATGTCGACGAAACCTGGCAAATGCCTCCGCCCACTCCTTCAGACAATTCGCCTCTCACAATCACGGGAGCCTTCATATATCCCTTGTCCGGCGTCCTCATTCCGACAACTTTGTTAAATGAAAACGTCTCATTAGGAAAAACAACATGATTGTCGATTGCCTTTGCCGCGAGAGAAATATTGTGCGTCCTGCTTTTATTCCCGGAATTAAAGTACGTCACATACTGGCCGATCCGCTGTGTCCGGATATGGGAAAGCAGTTCGCTGTCAACTTTCGGGTAAACATTCAATTCAGGCACTTCTATTGTGGACGGGCCATCCCCATAAAAATACGCGTAAAACTGCTCCTTAAACCCCTTCCGGGAAAGGCTGTAGCCAACCTTGCCGGGAACGATCCTTCCCTGATCGTTGATCACGGCGTTGACAGGATCCTTGTGTACTTTCCGTTCAAGCCTGTCAACGAATTCGTTGTATTTTTTATCATCAATCATCGGTGTTCCGGGAAGCGGCATTGTAAAATCTTCGCGGTTCACAACGGCCACTTTCTTCCCTTGCTGAGTGATCGTTAAGCTGTCAGAATGCCCCGCGGGCTGCGCTAATAGTAAAAGTCCAGTCATCCAAATTTTCAACATAAGTCGATGTACCTCCCGATATTAGTATGAACAGGAGATTACATTTGATGTACTGGACATGTGATGCTTTTAAGAGATCTATATTATGGATTGGAAAAGGTTACACTAGCGGAGAGAAGCTAAAATAAGTATAAAGCATGCATTAAGCCTGTTTATCTTTATTGATTCCTTTTCTTTTTAGCCTGATTAACATTACGGTGGTTGCGATCAGAGCTGTCAAAAAAATAATACCTAAGTACAGGAACCCGACCAGCTCCACGCCATTAAATTTGTACGTAAAATAACTGCCGATAAAAAAGATTGTCCCCAGTAGTGAAAATGAATTGAATCCATTTACAATTTTTTTGACCATCTTTTTAAAATCCCCCATTTTTCACAAAGAATCAAATTTAGGTCTTGCGGTTTTAATGCCATTTGCTGACGCACTGGCCGTTGAAAGAGATTACGGGCAATAGCAAGCTCCGATATTCAGATGCAGAATTAGAGTGACGTTTATTAAGGCTACTCTTACCGATGTTCATAATATAAAATATATGCCCTTCTCTTTGAGAAGGGCATGCCGCTACTTGTTCTGTTGATTTTCTTTTATAGTGAGATTTAAAAATAGAAGAACCAATAAAATGAATGCAATGTTCACCAGCCAAGGCTTCCAGCTAGCCGCAGGGTCCACTATTGTACCAAGCAGGTGAATAATAGATGAAAATGATAAAGCAAAAACATTAGTTTGTTGTGCGACATCAATTGTTTAACCTTTCTGTTAAAAATTCAGATGCTAATTATACCATAATCCCCCAAAAGGAAATTATTCCATGGATAAAAGGGTATTTATATGTCATCGCAAGTTAAATAAAAAGATGCTCTTTTCCTTGATATATCAGCCGTTTTTGACGCTGGGCTTACATCATGCCGCATACACCTTCAAATTCCGAAACCGTGACCGATTTTGTAACCAAAATAGCTAAAACACTGTTTCCATTAATTCACGATTGAAACTCAAGGAGATAAACACCATGAAAGATGACAACTTGAAAGATCGGGGATCAATCAAATGAACAGCTATGATGCTGTCGGAACACCTCAGCCTGCTCCGCGAATTAGAAAGCAATCGGAACAAGGTTAAAAGGCCGGTTCTTGACATGGTTCAAATAGAAGACATGGATAAGATAATATGTGAAGCAATGGAATTTAATTTAACAGTTCTGTTCTCTGTATTTAAACCGCTGCCCTTTTTAAATAGAGCAGAATCAGGAGAGACTATTAACATAGAAGGAAAAATTCATTACATAAATCATATCCGTAAGGTTTTTCATATTGTGGAAGGAGACACCAATTTCATTAAATTTGAGGATGCTGTTTTTAGAGAAATAAAGTAAGACCTATAATCCAAAGATCAACATAGTTACATCATAACATCCTTCATCTTAATCGTTTTTTTCCTTCTTAAATTAGCCCTCCATATTCTAATTAATCACACCTAGTATAATTTCATTACGCACAAGATTTTAGATGGTTCTTTTTTACTGTTATACACATCATGCCGCAAATTACCTTGTTTTTCAAGTAAAATGAGGTTGATCTATAATAAGAAGGGTGGCATTATCGTGAAAGAAAAGAAGCACAATGGTTTTAAGACATTTGTTATGGTACTGACATTAATATTGGTTTCACCTGTATTTTCAATATAGTATCAGCGTCAGAACTAACTGACAACGAAAAACTACATACTGAAACTACTGGAGCATATAAAGGAAATTCTGCACCCGATCAAAAACTGAACAGCGAAGAATTTAAGAATGTAAAGGTGAGTATGAATGATGTAAAGAAATTAGAAGCTTATCTTAAATTAAACGCAGATGGAACTCTTACCTTAGATCCATCTTATACTAAACTAGATATTTCACGTTCTGTCACCAACGAAGTTCAAGACTGGATTAAATACTTGAACGATTTAGTGAAACAAAAAGAAGCTGTCATTAACTCCGATTTTAGTGTGAAAATTTTAGACAAAGACGGTAGTGTATTGACACTGGAGAATGGAAACAATCATAAAATGAAAGTAGCGAAAAAAGGCTGCGGTCGATCTGGTCATGATCTCTACTGGTGGGGATATAATCTTTATTTTGACTGTAATGAAACAAGAACCATTTAAAGCAGGCGGTGGAGCAACCTCTGGTCTTGCTTTAATATCAAGGGTTATACCCGTACCTCCTACACAATTAGCAAGCGTAATTTCCGGAGTAATCGGAGGCGGACTAGTTGGTTTTGGTCAAATGATTCAAGACGAACATGAAGGTCATGGTGTTAGAATACGTTTTACTGGACTCGGATATGCAGCTGTTCCAACTGGGGTTTTTCCACAATAAAAATGAAAGAGGGAAAATATGACTTTCTTAGTTTTAATGGCAGGGTTATTTCTTTTCATTTACATGAAAGAACCATTCAGCAAAAAAGTGTATGCTTATGTTTACGTGGCTTTTTATTTAATGGTTTTAGCCCTATATATTATTAACACTACATTTGTAAATTTAATATCTAGCAGACTATTATTAATTGTAACAGTAATTGTCATTTCACCATTGTTCATCAGTTACCTTAAATCCTCAAATGAATCTCGTTAGTTTCAAGATAGAGGAGCAGGCATTATGCCTGCTCCTTTTCGTTACTTCAATAACGCTTCAAGTTTTGAAAAAATAAACTTTTAAACCCGTTTAATCGGGTTTTCAAATCACCAAAAAGAGAGCATCAGTTTTCATTATACAGGGGGATTTTAATGTACTACCTTTCAAAATTAGAAGAAGAAGTTCAATACATATATATATAAATAAACATAGCAGAACCTTCCCAAGTCGATATGAAAGTTATTGCTGATAGATAGACATTCAAATTAGGTACATGCCTAACAAGTGTGGGATCTTTAAGTTTTGTTTAAGTAATGTGGTTTTTTTCGATAGTCTCTTAAAAACAAGGAGCAGCACTGGAAAGACTTCTGCCATGAGTTAGGTCAAATAATGAAACACTCTGGGGGAGATTATGAAGAGAGTTGGCCATACTGATATGAGAGCCACAATTGAAATTTATACTCACATAACAAACAAGATGAAGAAAGAAACATTTAATAAAATGAAATGTTTCCTACAAGGTATCACAAGTTTTAAAACCGAAAAAATGTGATTTTTATGTGATTTTTTAAAAAAAGAGGCTCTAAAAAGAGCCTCTTTTCCTTGATATATCAGCGTTTGGACGCTGGGCTTACATCATGCCGCCCATGCCGCCCATGCCGCCCATGTCAGGCATTCCTGCGCCGCCTTTGTTTTCTTCCGGTTTGTCGGCAACAACTGCTTCAGTTGTCAGGAACATAGCCGCTACAGATGCTGCGTTTTGCAGAGCTGAGCGTGTTACTTTTGTAGGGTCAACGATACCTTTGTCGATCATGTTCACCCATTCGCCTGTTGCAGCGTTGTAGCCGACGCCGATTTCTTCATTTTTCAGGCGCTCAACGATGACAGATCCTTCAAGACCCGCGTTGTGCGCGATTTGACGGATTGGTTCTTCAAGAGCGCGAAGAACGATGTTGATACCAGTCAGTTCGTCGCCTTCAGCTTCAAGGGCAGCTACTTTATTGTAAACATTGACAAGAGCTGTACCACCGCCGGATACGATTCCTTCTTCTACCGCAGCGCGAGTAGAGTTCAGGGCGTCTTCGATGCGAAGCTTGCGTTCTTTCAATTCTGTTTCAGTCGCAGCTCCGACTTTGATGACAGCTACGCCGCCTGCAAGCTTAGCAAGGCGTTCTTGTAATTTTTCTTTATCGAACTCAGAAGTTGTTTCTTCAACTTGAGCGCGGATTTGGTTGACGCGTGCCGCGATTTGCTCTGTATCTCCCGCACCTTCAACAATTGTTGTGTTTTCTTTTGTAACAACAACTTTAGAAGCGCGTCCCAATTGATTGATTTGAGTTGATTTAAGGTCAAGACCTAAATCTTCTGTGATCACTTCGGCGCCTGTCAGGATAGAGATGTCTTCGAGCATCGCTTTGCGGCGGTCGCCGAATCCAGGCGCTTTAACAGCCACTGCGTTGAATGTTCCGCGAAGCTTGTTGACAACCAATGTTGCAAGAGCTTCACCTTCAACGTCTTCAGCAATCAGAAGCAACGGTTTGCCTTGTTGCACGACTTGCTCAAGCACCGGCAGGATTTCTTGAATGTTTGTGATTTTTTTGTCTGTTACTAAGATGTACGGATTCTCAAGAACCGCTTCCATCTTATCGGAATCCGTCACCATGTAAGGAGACGCATATCCGCGGTCGAACTGCATACCTTCAACCACTTCAAGCTCTGTTGTGAATCCTTTGGATTCTTCGATCGTGATAACACCGTCGTTGCCGACGCGCTCCATTGCTTCAGCGATCAGGCTTCCGACTTCTTCGTCTGCAGCGGAGATTGAAGCAACTTGTGCGATTGATTCTTTGCCTTCAATTGGTTTAGAGATTTCTTTCAGGCTTTCAACAGCTACAGCCACAGCCTGCTCGATACCTTTGCGCACGCCTACAGGGTTAGCGCCGGCAGTTACGTTTTTAAGACCTTCGCGAATCATCGCCTGAGCTAGAACTGTCGCTGTTGTTGTACCGTCACCGGCAACATCGTTTGTTTTGCTCGCAACTTCAGCAACAAGCTTTGCGCCCATGTTTTCGAACGCGTCTTCAAGCTCGATTTCTTTCGCGATGGTTACACCGTCGTTTGTGATTAATGGAGAACCGAATTTTTTCTCAAGAACGACGTTGCGTCCTTTAGGTCCCAAAGTTACCTTTACAGCATCCGCCAATGCATCTACACCGCGCAGCATTGAACGGCGGGCTTCTTCGCTAAACTTAATATCTTTTGCCATGTTATTCGAACCTCCTATATAATTGTCTCGTTTTTATTTATGACTTAGCCGATAACAGCTAAAATGTCGCTTTCACGCAAGATTAAGTAGTCAGTACCTTCATATTTCACTTCGGTACCTGCATATTTTGAGAAGATGATGCGGTCGCCTGTTTTAACTTCTAATGCAACGCGCTCTCCGCTCTCTAACACACGGCCTGAACCGGCTGCAACCACTTTACCCTCTTGTGGTTTTTCTTTTGCGGAGTCAGGAAGTACGATTCCGCTAGCAGTTTTTTCTTCAGACTCAACGAGCTCAATGACAACGCGATCACCTAATGGCTTTAACAATGAAACAACCTCCTCAATATTTTCATATGTAATTTTAGCACTCGCACTCGGTGAGTGCTAACACAATTCTTATAATAAAGAATCTCCCAGGCAATTTCAAGTGAAAAGGTCAAATTTTTTTGCGCCTACATTTCTCCGCATATCCTTATCATCCTATAATTTAAAAAGAGTGTGTTACAATAAACATAGTCTGATTTAGATTTTTAGAAAAGGAGTACATAAAGCTTGAGAAAACAATACTGGTTTATTATATTGGCATACGTTCTCATGCAATTGTCGGCGGTTGTCGGCTTGCCTCTTCTCTACTTTTTGGGAGTGGGCAGAGGACAGCCCAAGGCTGAAGCTCAGCTTACATTGACGGGCGTCTGGTCTGTCATCGCGTTTACCCTCTGTCTCGTCATCGTGCTGCTGATTTTGCGGACGGTGCCGAAGACGACGCTTCGCAATCGTCCAAAAGCATCGGTTGCAGCGTCAATCGGATGGGCGGTAGCCGGCGTTTTTCTCGCTTTGTTTGCGCAGTCAATTGCCGCTTCGATCGAAATGAACTTGTTCGGGGTCAACCCGGAATCCGAAAATATGCAGCGGATTATGAAAATCATCACCGCATTGCCGCTGATGGTGTTTGTCTCTTCTGTATTCGGTCCGATTCTTGAAGAAATCATTTTCAGAAAGATCATTTTCGGTGCGATCTATGAGAAAACGAATTTTTTCGTTGCCGCTCTGTTCAGTTCGGTGCTCTTCTCGGTCGTCCATTTGGATTTCAGCCATCTGCTCATTTATACGGCAATGGGATTCACATTCGCCTTTTTATATGTCAGGACCAACCGGATTATCGTCCCGATTTTCGCCCATGTCGCCATGAATACGCTCGTCGTCTTGCTGCAGACATTCCGGGAGCCTATTGAAGAATATTTGAAAAACGTCGAGAAAATGCAAATGATTATTGGAGGATTTCTATGATGAGAAGCCCTAAATTCTGGGGAGTGATTTATTTATTAACGGGTGTGCTGTTTACGTATCTCGCGGCAACCTCGCCCGGAAGCATGTGGTCTTTTTATACGATCCTGCTGATGCTTTTCGCAGCCTATAATATCAGCATCTCCTTTAAAATGTTCGCCCTGGCCGGCAGGATGAAGCGAAAAGATCAATAGCCTTTTATTTGAAAGAAAAGAGCCATTCTGAAAAAAGAATGGCTCTTATTTTGTATGGTCGTTCAAAAACGATTGATTTTCCTCTTGAATCATTGTTTTTTGCGCCTGCCTGTAGGATATTCTTGAAATCACGATACTGATTTCATAAAGAATGAGCAATGGCACGGAGACCATTAAATGCGACAATAACTCAGGCGGTGTAATGAGCGCCGCAATGACGAACAACACAAAATATGCATATTTTCGGATTTTCGCCAAAAACATCGGCGTCACGAGACCGAGCCTTGTGATAAACATGATGACCACAGGCATCTGAAACAACAAGCCAAAAGGAAGCGTCAACTGAAGCAGAAACTGAAAATATTCGTGTATTCCGATGACCTGGTTGACATTCAGATCATCTGAGACTCTCGTCATAAAGTCCACGACAAACGGAAATAAAATAAAGTAAGAAAAGGCAATGCCGCCTAAAAAAAGAATGATCGATATTGGAATATAGCTGAGCGTCACTTTTCGTTCTTTTTCATACAGCCCCGGGCTGATGAAAGCCCACAGCTGGTATAGAACAAGCGGCGAAGTCAAGACAGCGCCGATGATGAACGCGAACTGCACGTACACAAATAAAGGATCGGTCAGCTTGAACGCATTGAGAGTCAGCAGCTTCGCTTCATCCGTCTGCTGCAGGTAGATTATGAGCGGCTTCGCCAAAAAAAAGCCTGCCGCAACAAACAAAACAAAAAAGAAAAAAGTGATCACAAGCCGTCTGCGCAGTTCTGTGATATGTTCTAACAGCGACATTTCTTTTCCCTTCATAAATGTCATCCTATCCTACTGATCTTCTTTCTTTTTATTATCGGAATCGTCGTCAGCCAAACCTTTTGTCGCATTTTTAAACTCCCGCAGCGTGTTTCCCGCCGCTCTTCCCAGCTCGGGAAGTTTTTTCGGGCCGAATATCAAAAGCGCCACCACGACAATTAAAATAAAGCTTCCAGGACCGATTGTTGGCATAAAGCCTGCCCCCTTTCCTTTATTTATTTTTCGTTTTCCGTTTTACTTTTCCTGCATTGAATAATGTTTCAGAAAATACACCAGCGACTGAAGTTCCACTGCCAAATCTATATGATGAATGCGAATGTGTTCCGGCACATTCAAGCGAGCCGGCGTGAAATTAAGAATGCCTTTAATGCCAAGCGCCACCAGCCTGTCTGTAATCGACTGTGCGGCTTGAGCTGGAACCGTCAAAATGGCGACCGGGATATCATCATCCGTCATATGCTCTTCAAGCTTATTCAGGTCATAGACGGGAACGCCGCCGACCTCGGTTCCGATTTTTTCTTCATTGATGTCAAACGCCATGGCGATTTTTGTATTATTGTTTTTGATAAAATTGTAATGGAGAAAGGCTGTCCCCAAATTCCCCACGCCAATAAGCGTTACGTTCGTCGTTTCATCCTGATCAAGCGTCTTTCTGAAAAAGGACAGCAAATAATTGACATTGTAGCCGTATCCTTTTTTCCCGAGCGCGCCGAAGTACGAGAAATCCCTTCGGATGGTCGCGGAATCGACTTTGACGGCATCGCTCAGCTCAGCGGAAGATACACGCTGTTTCCCGGATGCATGAAGGTTTTTTAAAAAACGATAATATAATGGCAGCCGTTTCGCTGTCGCTTGCGGAATTTTTGAATGATCCATGTTCATAAACTAATCCTCCATGTCTACATCAGCTTTTTCCCTTTTATAGTCACCGTTTTTCCCGCCTGTCTTTTCGAGAAGAAAGGTCGGTCCTATCACCATTCCCTTATCCGCCGCTTTGCACATGTCATAAACGGTCAGCGCACATACGGAGGCCGACGTTAACGCTTCCATTTCCACACCTGTGCTCCCTTTGGTCTTGACGTTAGATTGTATATGCAGGATGCTCTTCTGCTCTTTCTTCTCCCAGCAAAAGGCGATGTCGACTCCTTTCAGAGCGATCGGATGACACATCGGGATGATGGCGGATGTCTGTTTTGCAGCCATGATTCCGGCCACTTGCGCCACCGCCAACACATCGCCTTTTCCGATTTCGCGGTTTTTGATTTTTTCATGTACTTCTCGATTCATGGACACGCTTGAAACAGCCGCAGCTGTGCGCACTGAAGCTTCCTTTTCGCTTATATCAACCATCTTGGCTCTGCCTTGTTCATTAAAATGTGTAAACTCATTCATGTTCTTAACTCTCCTTATAATGATCATACACTATTTTTTTCAATCTGTCTTTTTCTTTGGCTAAAATCTTCCAGACTTCACTTAATTGTTTGCTGACTGCGCGGTGATAGGCTACACTTAAAATAGCAGACAAGAGGTGAAAGATCATGATGATTTTACAAGTAAATCAGCTTTCAAAATCGTTTGGAGCCGATACGATTTTAACGAATATAAAACTCGAAGTCAGGTCTCGGGACCGGATTGCGGTCGTCGGACGCAACGGCGCCGGAAAATCGACTCTTCTAAAGATTATCGCAGGAAAGCTCTCATACGAAAAGGGGGACATCATCAAACCTAAAGATTTGACGATGGGCTACCTTGACCAGCATTCCGGCCTCGATTCCAAGCTGACGCTTAAAGAGGAATTGCTGTCGGTATTTGATTTTCTTAAAAAAATGGAAAAAGAAATGC
This sequence comes from Bacillus licheniformis DSM 13 = ATCC 14580, assembly GCF_000011645.1. GTDB lineage: Bacteria > Bacillota > Bacilli > Bacillales > Bacillaceae > Bacillus > Bacillus licheniformis. The sequence goes on along the minus strand of NC_006270.3, from coordinate 622,781 downwards.
GCGCGATCGAGGAAAAGATGGCGCAAGCCGGACCGGACAAGCTTGAATCATTAATGAAGACATATGACAGGCTTCAGCAGGAGTTCAAGGACAAAGGCGGCTACCAATATGAGGCAGAGGTCAGATCCGTCATGCACGGGCTCGGCTTTGCGGGATTTGACGACTCCGTCCGCGTTCAGGATTTAAGCGGAGGCCAAAAAACAAGACTTGCCCTCGGAAAAATGCTTTTGACAAAACCCGACCTCCTCATTTTGGACGAACCGACAAACCACTTGGATATCGACACCCTGACATGGCTCGAACAATATTTGCAAAGCTACAGCGGAGCGATTTTAATCGTTTCCCATGACAGGTACTTTCTTGACAAAGTGGTTACCCAAGTTTACGAGATTACCAGGTCCCAAAGCAAAAAATATATCGGGAACTACAGCTCTTATCTCCAATTAAAAGCCGAGCAGCTGGAAAGGGAAACAAAGCTTTACGAAAAGCAGCAGGACGAAATCGCCAAGCTGCAGGATTTCGTCGATCGGAACTTGGCAAGGGCTTCGACGACGAAACGGGCGCAGAGCAGACGAAAGCAGCTTGAACGGATGGAGATCATGGACAAACCGCTTGGAGATGAAAAGTCGGCGTCATTCCGCTTTGAAATTACAAGGCAAAGCGGAAACGATGTACTGCGAGTGGAAGACCTGACGGTAAGCTATCAGGACCAGCCCCCGCTTCTCCGTTCACTGGATTTTCGCATTACCCGCGGGGAAAGCGTTGCACTAGTCGGGCCGAACGGAATCGGCAAGTCGACCCTTTTGAAAGCATTGATCCAAAAGCTGCAGCCGGTGTCGGGAACAATCGCGACGGGCTCTCACGTCTCAATCGGATACTACGACCAGGAACAGGCTGAATTGACGTCGTCAAAACGCGTGCTTGACGAGCTTTGGGACGATTATCCGGAGATGAATGAAAAGGATATCAGGACCTGCCTCGGCAACTTCTTGTTCTCGGGAGAAGATGTATTAAAGCCTGTACATGCATTAAGCGGTGGCGAAAAAGCCAGGCTTGCCCTCGCCAAGCTGATGTTGCAAAAAGCGAACTTCCTTATTCTTGATGAGCCGACAAACCATCTCGACCTGGACAGCAAGGAAGTCTTGGAGAACGCTTTAATCGATTACCCGGGAACGATATTATTTGTGTCCCATGACCGCTATTTTATCAACCGGATTGCGACAAAAGTACTGGAGCTTTCTCGCGACAAAGCCGAAGAATATTTAGGCGACTACGATTATTACACGGAAAAAAAAGCGCAGCAGCTTGAACTGAAAGAACTAGAAAAACAGACGGAAGAGCGTCAGAAAGCCGCTTCCGAAAAACCGGGCGCAAAAAAGAGCTATGAAGAAGAAAAAGAGCTGAAAAGAAAAGAACGCCAGCGGCAGCGCAGGATTGAAGACATCGAAACAAGAATTACGGCCATTGAAGAACAAATTGAAAAGAATGAAGAGCTCCTATGCAATCCCGACGTCTTCCAAGACCACGAGAAGGTTCAGGAAATCCACTCTGAAAATGAACAGCTGAATGAGGAGCTTGAACAGCTGTTATCAGAATGGGAAACACTATCTACAAATGAATAAAGGATGAGCCGCTCCAAGCCGGAGCGGTTTTTTTGTCCACAATTGAAATCCTTTATTTAAAAGAAAGAAAGCGATTTACCCACAATATCCACAAATAACATAATATTTATACACATTACTAACAGGTAAAAAAGGTCTGTAAATTAAGGTTTTTAACATTATACACAAGACTGTGGATATGTGTTGATAACTTGTTAATAACTTTTTCCGGGTAAAAAAACCTCACAAAGCGTGAGGTTTCAATAAGACGTCAGATCTAAGCCAGGCTGACCATTCATATCATATTTTCCTCTGATTCCTTTTTCAAAAGCAACCGTACCTGCGGCGGCAATCATGGCGGCATTGTCCGTACACAGCGAGAGCGGCGGGATCAAAAGCTCGATCTCCGGACGGCTGCTGAACGTTTTTTCGAGCGCGGCTCTCAGCCCTTTGTTTGCAGCAACTCCTCCGGCAAGCAGCACCTGTTTGACGCCATAAGCTTCCGCAGCGCGTTCCGTTTTTGTCACGAGGACATCTATGACGCTTTCCTGAAAGCTGGCTGACAAATCTTCCGGAGCTATCGTTTCGCCTTTTTGTGAAGCGTTGTGAAGCGTGTTGATGACTGCAGACTTCAATCCGCTGAAGCTGAAATGATAAGACCCTTCTTCAAGCCATGCGCGCGGCAGCGGCACATTTGCCTCGCCTTTTTGCGCAAGTTTGTCAATGTGAGGTCCACCCGGATAAGGAAGCCCCATCGTTCTCGCCACTTTGTCATAGGCTTCGCCTGCAGCATCGTCGAGCGTCTCTCCGATTACTTCAAATGAGCCGTGCTCTTTCATATATACGAGTTCGGTGTGGCCGCCTGAGACGACAAGGGCAATCGCCGGAAATTGAATGTCCTGAACAAGCCTGTTGGCATAGATGTGACCGGCAATATGATGCACGCCTACGAGCGGTATGCCCCGGGCAAAACTGAGCGCTTTCGCAGCATTCACGCCGATCAATAGAGCGCCTACAAGCCCCGGTCCTTCCGTTACTGCAATGGCATCAATGTCATCAAACGTCATGTCCGCTTGTGCAAAGGCTTCCTCAAGCACGATCGTGATCTGTTCCACGTGATGCCTTGATGCGATCTCGGGAACGACGCCCCCAAACCGTTTATGACTCTCGATTTGCGACGCTACGACATTTGAGATGATGTCCGTCCCGTTTTTGACAATCGCAGCGGCAGTCTCATCACAGCTTGTTTCGATTCCTAATACATACAGATCTTTTTTATGATTCATTTAGTCTCACCCACATTAATAATGCATCTTCCCCATTATCGGTATAATAATTTTTGCGAATTCCTCCCGGCTCAAAGCCGAGCTTTTTGTATAAGCTCTGTGCAATATGATTCGATACCCTCACCTCTAAAGAAAGCTGAACCGCCCTTTTCATCCGGCAAAGCTTCATGGCCGCCTTCAAAAGAGCTTCACCGAAGCGGCGGCCCCGGTATGCAGGTGAAACGGCAATATTGGTGATCTGGGCGTCATCCATTACGATCCAAATCCCGCAGTAGCCGACGACTTGCTCCTCAACTTCGAGAACGAGATAATGAGCATACATATTGTGAAAAAGCTCATGATGAAAAGATTCTTTTTTCCACGGAGAAGAAAAAGAGCTTTTTTCAATTTCAAAAACCTGGTCCAAATCCTTTGGATTCATATCGCGTATGACCATTTGCGTGTTCATGGCTTCACCCGTTTACTTTTGTTTTTCAAGCCAGACGGCCTCGGCTTCGGCCAGACGAATATAGTTTGGAACAATGCTGTGCACTGGCTCGTCCTCTTTAAGTTCTCCGATTAAAGCCAATTCTGAAGGTCTTGGAAGCTGCAGGGCAGGGTCTGCAATAACCGCTTGTTCATCGAGAATCCGTTCGATCATTTCCCTGTGAATCCCGGTGTCGCTTCCTATGAAAAGGACTTGCTGATCCATGGCTTTCAGCTTTTTTAGCCAATCTTCAAGCAGAATGTTCTGGTCCTCTTCCAATCCATGGAGTTTGCCGTCCCTATACTGGTACAGTCCCGTATAAACCTGACCGCGCCTAGCATCAAACAACGGACAAATCAAGCCTTGGAAAAAACGGCCGTTTGCCGCAAGCACTTCAAGGCTTGAAACGGTTTTAACCGGAATATTTAATGACCATGCAAGCGTTTTGGCAATCGTCACGCCGATCCGCACGCCTGTATATGAACCCGGGCCTTTGGCAACTGCAATTTGGGTCAGGTCACTAGGCTTTAAACCGCACTCTTTAAGGAGTTCGTCGATTGCCGGCATGGCTCTGACCGAATGGTTTTTCTTTAAGTGGGATATATGCTCGGCTATCACTTTTCCGTCTTTGATTAATGCCACTCCGAGCGTTAAATTGGATGTATCAATCGCAAGTATCGTCATGTTTGCTGATCTCCTCGCAAAGATTTTCGTAGCGCCTGCCTTTAGGTGTAAAGGTCAGCTTTCGCTTGTCATCACCAAGCCGCTTAATGACCACCTCAAGGCGTTCTTTTGGAAGCTGCTCTTCAATCAAATGCGCCCATTCCACAAGGCAGACGCCGTCTCCCTCAAAATATTCATCTAATCCGAGATCTTCCGTCTCGTCTTCCATCCTGTACACATCCATATGAAACAGCGGAAGAGAGCCGTCACGGTATTCTTTGATGATGGTAAAAGTCGGGCTGCTGACAACCCGCTTGATGCCGATCCCTTCGGCAAACCCTTTCGTAAAAGTCGTTTTGCCTGCTCCAAGATCGCCCTCCAATGTGATGACATCACCGGGCTGAACATATTTTGCCGCCAGCCTGGCAATGTTTTTTGTCTCTTCAGGCTCTGTCGTTTTCCACTCTAACGTTTTCACTTTACTTGTCACCTGTCTTGTTTAAAATGGTTATATCCTTTTTTTTCGAGAAGAACGCGGTCCTGTCCGTCATGATAAAACACTTCCGCCTGTCCTTGTTTTGTGACGCGGCCGATTTGATGAACCCGCACATCATGCTCGGAGCATTCCTGACTAAAACGTTCCCATTGATCATTAGAAATCGTACCGACGAGTTCAAAATCCTCGCCGCCGAAAAGGACCCACTCTTCCCATTTTGTGTGCAATATATGTAAATCCGAATGGACCGGAATCAACTCTTTATATATGTCAATGGAAACACGGCTCGCTTCAGCAATTTCATTTAATTCACTGGCAAGCCCGTCGCTGATATCATTAAGCGCCACATGGTGATAGCGTGAACAGATCAAACCTGCTTCCACCCTCGGCTCAGGCCTCTTGTGCCGCTCAATAAAGTATTGAGACTGCGTCTCGTCTCTCGCCGATGTTTGGCCCAATATAAAAGACAGGCCGGCAGCTGATGAGCCAAGTTCTCCCGTCACAAAAACGACATCACCGGGCTCGGCATGGCTCCTTAAACAAGATCTGCCCTTTTCAATTTCGCCGATTGCTGTTACGGTCAAAACGAGCGGCCCGTTTGCAGATACGGTGTCCCCGCCGATTAAATCCATTTCATATAGTGTCGCCAGTTTATTCATTTCTTCATACATGGCTTCAATATCCGTCGCGCCCCAACCGGAAGGAACGGCGATTGACACAAGATAGTACTTGGGTCGGCCTCCCATTGCGGCAATATCGCTAATATTCACAGCCAATGCTTTATATCCGATATCGGCAGGCGATGAATGGGATGATAAAAAATGAATACCGTCGACCATCGTATCGACTGCAACGATCTCCTGATAATTGTTCTTCGTATGATAAACAGCGGCATCGTCTCCAATACCGATTTCTATTTCCCGATGAGAAAGCGAACGGGGCGTAATCCTTTGAATTAATTCAAATTCGTCCATAAGATCATTTGCTCCTTTGCTGTTGCAAACCAATCAAAACACTATCATTAGTTTATCGAATTCTCACCAATTATCCAAGGAATAAAGAAATTCGAGCTTCACATCCCGTCAGAAGAGAAACCGAGTTTCAGCATTGACCTGAAAAAAGACATAAAAAAAAACGAAAACCTCGAAGATTTCGTTTGTGTGCAACATGGCGGTCCGGACGGGACTCGAACCCGCGACCTCCTGCGTGACAGGCAGGCATTCTAACCAACTGAACTACCGGACCATATTTTTATTTATTTTGTTTGATTGTATGCAAATTATATTTGGTTGCGGGGGCAGGATTTGAACCTGCGACCTTCGGGTTATGAGCCCGACGAGCTACCGAACTGCTCCACCCCGCGATAATATAAACAGCTTGGCGGCGTCCTACTCTCACAGGGGGAAGCCCCCAACTACCATCGGCGCTGAAGAGCTTAACTTCCGTGTTCGGCATGGGAACGGGTGTGACCTCTTCGCTATCGCCACCAAACTATGCCTTCAGGACGAAGGTACTGGGCGTTCCTCACAGGATGTGAGGGCCTTTAGCCGAGTTTCCTTGCCTTTGGCTTTCTGAGAGGTGTTCTCTCAAAACTAGATAACGGACAGACGATTCACAAATATTTAGGTTAAGTCCTCGATCGATTAGTATCTGTCAGCTCCATGTGTCGCCACACTTCCACCTCAGACCTATCAACCTGATCATCTTTCAGGGATCTTACTTCCTTATAGGAATGGGAAATCTCATCTTGAGGGGGGCTTCATGCTTAGATGCTTTCAGCACTTATCCCGTCCGCACATAGCTACCCAGCGATGCCCTTGGCAGAACAACTGGTACACCAGCGGTGCGTCCATCCCGGTCCTCTCGTACTAAGGACAGCTCCTCTCAAATTTCCTGCGCCCGCGACGGATAGGGACCGAACTGTCTCACGACGTTCTGAACCCAGCTCGCGTACCGCTTTAATGGGCGAACAGCCCAACCCTTGGGACCGACTACAGCCCCAGGATGCGATGAGCCGACATCGAGGTGCCAAACCTCCCCGTCGATGTGGACTCTTGGGGGAGATAAGCCTGTTATCCCCGGGGTAGCTTTTATCCGTTGAGCGATGGCCCTTCCATGCGGAACCACCGGATCACTAAGCCCGACTTTCGTCCCTGCTCGACTTGTAGGTCTCGCAGTCAAGCTCCCTTGTGCCTTTACACTCTGCGAATGATTTCCAACCATTCTGAGGGAACCTTTGGGCGCCTCCGTTACCTTTTAGGAGGCGACCGCCCCAGTCAAACTGCCCACCTGACACTGTCTCCCTGCCCGATAAGGGCAGCGGGTTAGAAGGTCAATACAGCCAGGGTAGTATCCCACCGATGCCTCCACCGAAGCTGGCGCTCCGGTTTCCAAGGCTCCTACCTATCCTGTACAAGCTGTACCAACATTCAATATCAGGCTGCAGTAAAGCTCCACGGGGTCTTTCCGTCCTGTCGCGGGTAACCTGCATCTTCACAGGTACTATAATTTCACCGAGTCTCTCGTTGAGACAGTGCCCAGATCGTTGCGCCTTTCGTGCGGGTCGGAACTTACCCGACAAGGAATTTCGCTACCTTAGGACCGTTATAGTTACGGCCGCCGTTTACTGGGGCTTCAATTCGCACCTTCGCTTACGCTAAGCGCTCCTCTTAACCTTCCAGCACCGGGCAGGCGTCAGCCCCTATACTTCGCCTTACGGCTTCGCAGAGACCTGTGTTTTTGCTAAACAGTCGCCTGGGCCTATTCACTGCGGCTCTCTCGGGCTTGCACCCTAACAGAGCACCCCTTCTCCCGAAGTTACGGGGTCATTTTGCCGAGTTCCTTAACGAGAGTTCTCTCGATCACCTTAGGATTCTCTCCTCGCCTACCTGTGTCGGTTTGCGGTACGGGCACCTCTCACCTCGCTAGAGGCTTTTCTTGGCAGTGTGGAATCAGGAACTTCGCTACTATATTTCGCTCGCCATCACAGCTCAGCCTTATGGGAAACGGATTTGCCTATTTCCCAGCCTAACTGCTTGGACGCGGATATCCAATACCGCGCTTGCCCTATCCTCCTGCGTCCCCCCATTGCTCAAATGGTGAGGAGGTGGTACAGGAATATCAACCTGTTGTCCATCGCCTACGCCTTTCGGCCTCGGCTTAGGTCCCGACTAACCCTGAGCGGACGAGCCTTCCTCAGGAAACCTTAGGCATTCGGTGGAGGGGATTCTCACCCCTCTTTCGCTACTCATACCGGCATTCTCACTTCT